>PAGZ01000040.1 GCA_002704625.1 Candidatus Pelagibacter sp. | reverse complement strand
TCCAAAAGTATTAAAAGACATCGATAATTAATGTATAAATTATTTTATATAAATTATGAATCAAAAAAGTGGCCAAAATTCGCTAGGACTGGATCTTTGTTTCGAAGATGAAGCAAATCCTGTTGATTTGTTTAAAAAATGGTTTGCCCTTGCAGAAAAAAGTGAAATTAATGATCCAAATGCCTTTTCAGTTGCAACTACAAGCAAAGATGGAATTCCCAGTGTCAGAATGGTTTTATTGAAAGGTTTAAATGATAAGGGTTTTGTTTTTTATACAAATTTTAATAGTAGAAAGGGAAATGATCTTAAATATAATCCAAATGCCTCAATATGCTTTCATTGGAAAAGTTTAAGAAGGCAAGTAAGAGTTACTGGAAAAGTTACTGTTGTAGAAAATGAAGAGGCAGATAAATATTTCAGTTCAAGAAAATATGGTAGTAAAATATCTGCTTGGGCCTCGTCACAATCAGAGCAAATGAAAAGTAGAGACGAATTTTTAAATAAAATTAAAGAGTATGAGAAAAAGTATCCTAAGGAAAAAGTTGTTCCAAGGCCACCCCATTGGTCTGGTTGGAGAGTATTGCCAAATGAAATTGAATTTTGGTTAGAACTTGATAACAGATCGCATCAAAGATTAGTTTATAAAAAAGAAAATGGTAAGTGGATAAGAGAAATGCTTTATCCTTAATAAGATCTATTCAAACTGAAACCAGTAAGGTTTTGTAAAACTCGTTTTTCTTCAGAATTCTCAAATATTCCTAATGCATCATAAGATACATTCACAAAATATTCAGCTCTTTTGAAAGCAGTATCTAGAGCCTTGTATTTTTTTATAAGTTTTAATGTATCTTCAAAATCATTTTTATTTCTATCTTCTTTCTTAAAAGTATTTGTTAAAAATATTCTCTCTATAGAATTTGCTTTTTGGAAAACAATAATTATCGGTAGAGTTACTTTTCCCTCAAAGAAATCTTTTCCTATCTCTTTCCCAAATATTTTTTCTTTCGAAAAATAATCTAAAGCATCGTCAGCAATTTGAAATGCCAAACCTAAGTTTTTGCCATAAGATTCTAATGCATCTTTCTTTTTTTTATCTAAATTTGATATGCACGATCCAACTCTTGTTGCTGCAGCAAAAAGAGCAGCAGTTTTCAAACCTATTATTTTAATATAATTTTCTTCTAGAAGATCTGCTTCACCTCTATGTTGAAGTTGCATAACCTCTCCTTGAGCTATTTTAGATGAAGTTGAAGACAAAAGTTTTAAAATTTCTAAATTTCCATCATCTACCATCATTTCAAAGCATCTACTTAATAGATAATCGCCAACTAAAATTGAAGATTGATTGCCCCAAATGGCATTTGTGGTTTTGTTACCCCTTCTTACTTTGCTCTCATCTATTACATCATCATGCAATAAAGTTGCACTATGAATAAGCTCAACACATGCAGCTAAATTTATATCTCTCTCACCATTTGAATAACCACCAAGTTTTGCCGAACCCATGGTTAATAAAGCACGGATTCTTTTGCCACCAGAGCCTAAATGATAATCACTCATTTTTTTTATTAGATCCACGTTACTTTGAAGCTTCATATTTATAAGCGCCTCAACAGAATCAAGCTTTCCATTTAGAAGATTCTTCAAATCTAGGTATGCTGAATTAGCAGATTTTTTAAGTGGTATTACAGACCCCATATTTTTCATTATATACAATTAGTAAAATATTAAATTATTATTTTATACATCTGTGACGCACTTCAATTTCAACCAAGAGTAGCGTAATTTATATTTAAATTTATTTTAAGTGCTGATATAAGAAAATAAGTTATCAATATTCATATGTTTTCATTTTTTAAAAAAAAAATTATAATTCCACACGTTAGATTATCAGGTGTTATAGGATCTGCGGGAAGATTTAGGCAGGGTATAGATTTTTCAGGACAACAAGAAATCATAAAAAAAGCATTTTCATTTAAAAAGTCCAAGCACATTGCCATATCAATTAATTCTCCAGGTGGCTCTCCAGTTCAGTCACATTTGATACATGATTATATTAGGCAATTAGCCGTGAAAAATAAGAAAAAAGTAATTGTTTTTGCAGAAGATGTTGCTGCATCAGGTGGATATTTAATAGCGTGTGCCGGCGATGAGATTTATGCAAATTCTAGTTCTATAGTTGGTTCAATAGGAGTAATATCAGCTTCTTTTGGTTTTCAAGAGGCAATTAAAAAAATTGGAATTCAAAGAAGAGTTTACACAGCTGGAAAAAATAAAAGCACTCTGGATCCTTTTAAAGAAGAAAAAGAAGAGGATATTCAAAGGATAAAAAAATTACAATTAGAATTACATGAAGATTTTATTAATCTTGTAAAAAAAAGTCGAGGCTCAAAACTAAAAGATCCAGAGAAAAATAATATATTCACAGGTGAGTTTTGGTCTGGCTCTTCATCTTTGAAGTTAGGGCTCATAGATGGCATTGGTAATTCAGAACAAGTTTTGAGGGAAAAATTCGGAGAAAATATTGTAATTAAAAAACTAGAAAAACCCAAAGGTTTCCTAGCCAAAAAATTATCAGCATCATTTGATAATCAAATTGATAATATTTTAGAGGCTGTAGAAGAAAAAGCTCTATGGCAAAAATTTGGTTTATAAATGCCAAAAAATATTAAATATAAAAAAAAAAAATTAATTACATTTCAGGAGATTATTTTAAATCTTCAAAAATTTTGGAGTAAATATGGGTGCGTAATTTTACAACCATATGATTTAGAAGTAGGCGCTGGAACATTCCATCCAGCTACAACTCTAAGATCTTTAGGAACAAAACCGTGGAAAGCAGCATACGTTCAACCATCCAGAAGACCAACAGACGGAAGGTATGGAAAAAATCCAAATCGTTTACAACATTATTATCAATATCAGGTTATCATTAAACCGTCGCCAGAAAATATAAAACAAATTTATCTTAAAAGTTTATCGACTATAGGAATTCAATCTAAAGATCACGATATTAGATTTGTCGAAGATGATTGGGAGAGCCCTACACTTGGTGCTGCAGGATTAGGTTGGGAGGTCTGGTGTGATGGAATGGAAATAACTCAGTTTACTTATTTTCAAAAAATGACCGGTATAGATTGTAAACCTATATCTGTAGAACTCACTTATGGTCTGGAAAGAATATGTATGTTTGTCCAACAAAAAAAAAATGTTTTTGATATCGATTGGAATAATGATGGAGTAAAGTATGGAGATGTATACCTTCAATCTGAAAAGGAATTTTCAGCATATAATTTTGAACATGCAAATACAGATTCTTTATTGAAAAATTTTGAAATAGCCGAAACAGAATGTAAATCGTTATTGGAGAAAAAACTTTCTTTACCTGCATATGATCAGTGTTTAAAAGCAAGTCATATATTTAATTTATTAGATTCAAGAGGTGTAATTGCTGTTGCCGAGAGAACGGGATACATTAATAGAATTAGGGATCTTGCAAAAGGATCAGGATCTATATGGTTAGAAAATCAAGAAAAATAAATGTCCGAATTATTAATTGAACTTTTTAGTGAAGAAATACCTTCTTCTTTGCAAGTAAATGCAAGATCTCAAATAGAAAAACTACTAAGCCAAAAATTAAAATCTTCAAATTTAAATTATAAAAATTTATCAGTATATTCAACACCAACTAGACTTACAGTTTTAGTATCAAGTTTACCTATTTTAATAAAAATTCCAGGAGGGGAAATCAAAGGACCCAAAGTAGGTGTTCCGGAAAATGTTATCGAGAATTTTGCGAGATCGAAAGAGATAAATGTTAGTGATCTTTATCAAAAACAACTAGATAAAGGAAATTTTTATTTTGCAAAAATTAAAAGCAAAGAAATAAAAACTGAAGATGAATTAAGTAAATTAATCCCAAAGTTGTTAAACGAAATATCTTGGAAAAAATCTATGAGATGGTCTAATTATAATTTAAGCTGGGGAAGACCTTTAAGATCAATTTTGGTAATTTTTAACAAAAAACCATTAAAAATGAATTTTGAACATCTAAATACTGTTAATTTTACACTTATAGAAGAAAATGGAGAATTAAAGCAAAAAAAAGTTCAAAGTTTTTTGGAATATCAAGCCTTCCTTAGAAAACATAAAATTATTTTAGACCACAATGAAAGAAAAAAATTTATTTTAAATAAAATTAATTTAATATGCAAAACTAAATCCTGCAAAATATTAGTTGATGAATCCTTACTTATAGAAGTTTGTAATCTAGTTGATAAACCTACTGTAATAATTGCTAAGTTTGATAAAACTTATTTAGAATTACCAAAAGAGATAATTAAATCAACTTTACAATTTCACCAAAGATATTTTACTTTAATTGATGATAAAGACAGGATGATCAATGAATTTATAATTGTAACAAATAATAAAGACGAAAAAAAACTTATTAAAGCTGGAAATGAAAGAGTCGTAGAAGCTCGGCTTTCCGATGCCAATTTTTTCTGGAATAAAGATAAATCTTTAAATTTAATAAAGCAAATTAACAAATTAAAACATGTTACTTTTTATGAAAACTTAGGATCTATTTATGACAAGACACAAAGATTAAGAAAAATGGCCTATTTTATTTCTGACCAATTAAATCTCAATAAAGAGAAATTAGAAATAGCTGCATCAGTTTCTAAATCAGATCTTGTATCTGGATTGGTTGGAGAATTTCCTGAACTTCAAGGTGTAATGGGAAAGTATTTTGCTTCGAAACAAGGATTTGAAGATGATGTAGCCCGAGCAATAAGTGAACACTACTTGCCTATAAGTATTTCATCTCACGTTCCAAAAAAACCGATTAGCTCTGCTTTATCAATTTTGGATAAGCTGGATACTCTAGTTGGTTTTTTTTTAATAAATCAAAAGCCTACCAGTTCAAAAGATCCCTTTGCTTTAAGAAGAGCTGCTATTGGATTGCTAAGAACTGTTATTGAGAATAATCTTTCAATTAAAATTTCTGATTTAATTGAATATTTTCAGAGAATATATTCCGATCAAGGAGTAAAGGAATTAAATAAAGAAACAAAAAATGATTTGATCATGTTTTTTAGAGAAAGAATGAAGAATATTCTGAAAGAGAAAAAAATCAGAGCTGATATAATCGAAGCCTCTATAAGCTCACATGCAAATGATAATTTTTTAGAACTATATAAAAAAACATTAATTATGAATAAATTTATTTCAAAAGATTTAGGAAAAAATGCAGTTTCAACCTATAAAAGAGCATCCAGTATTTTAGAGCAAGAAAAGATAATTTCTAAAAACGGTCCTGATGCTGTACTATTTAGACTTGAAGAAGAGAAAGAACTTTTTGAAAAAATCAATGCTATTAGGAAAGCTTTTACAATTAAAGAGGATAAGAAAAATTATGAAAATCACTTAAAACTTTTATCTGATACTAAATTATCAACAGATAGATTTTTTGATAATGTAAAGGTTAATGATGAAAATAAAGATTTAAAAAATAATCGTTTAGAACTCTTGCAAATTTTATGTACTACGTTTAATAGTTTTGTAGATTTCTCAAAATTAGAAGGAACTTGATGTCAAAATACTTATTTAGTTTTGGAGACAAGAAAACAAAAAAAATAAAAAACTCTAGAAATATTCTGGGCGGAAAAGGATCCAATCTGGCTGAAATGGCTAGGCTAGGTTTGCCAGTCCCTCCAGGCTTTACTATTTCAACAGAAATGTGCGAAGTTTTTTATAATAATAAAAAGAAATTAACACCAAAAATTTTCGGAGAAATTAAAAAAGAGTTAAAAAAAGTTGAGTTGAAAACTAAAAAAAAGTTTGGTGATAATACAAATCCTTTACTAGTCTCAGTAAGATCAGGTTCAAGAGTATCTATGCCTGGGATGATGGATACAATTCTTAATTTAGGCCTCAACGACAAGACAGTTGAGGGACTATCAAAAAAAACCTCAAACGAAAGATTTGCTAAAGATAGTTATAGAAGATTTATTCAAATGTATGGAAATGTAGTCTTAGGAGTCGAAAGTCATTTATTTGAAGAGTTGATTGATAATTATAAATTAACAAAAGGTGTATTATTAGATACAGAGCTAAATTCAGAGGACTGGAATGGTTTAATTAAAAATTTTAAAGAACTAATATTAGATAAAAGTAAGAAAAATTTTCCCCAAGATGTTTATGAACAGTTGTTTGGTGCTATCAAAGCCGTATTCTTGTCTTGGGAAAGTAAACGGGCAAAAACTTATAGAAAATTTAATCACATACCGGGAGATTGGGGAACAGCTGTAAATGTTCAATCAATGGTATTTGGAAACATGGGTGATGATTGTGCCACTGGAGTAGGATTCACAAGGAACCCGTCAACAGGAGAAAACAAATTTTTTGGTGAATATTTAATTAATGCCCAAGGCGAAGATGTTGTGGCCGGGAGTAGAACCCCAAGGTATATAACGAAAAAAGCAAAAGAAGATTCAGGGGCAAAAGAAGATTCTATGGAAGAAATAATGCCTACAGTTTTTAAAGAACTTAAAGATGTTTTTATTAAATTAGAAAAACATTATCGAGATATGCAGGATATTGAGTTCACAGTAGAAAATAATAAACTTTGGATGCTACAAACTCGAAGTGGGAAACGAACAGCAAAAGCAGCAATTAAAATTGCTGTTGATATGGTTAAAGAGAAATTAATTTCAAAAAAAGAAGCTATTTTAAGAATAGATCCAAACACTCTGGATACACTTTTACATCCAACTTTAGATGAAAAAGTTAAAAGAGATGTAATCGCAAAAGGCCTGCCAGCTTCTCCAGGTGCAGCAAGCGGAAAGGTAGTTTTTAGTGCTGATGATGCAGAAAGTATGAGCAATCAGAAAGAAGATACAATATTAGTGAGAGTTGAAACCTCGCCAGAAGATATTCACGGTATGCATGCGGCTAAAGGAATACTGACAGCTAGAGGAGGAATGACTAGTCATGCCGCTGTGGTTGCCAGAGGAATGGGCAGACCATGTGTTTCTGGTTCAGGAGAAATTAATATCGACTATGAGTCTAAAGAATTTAAAGTTGGAGATATTACTATTAAAGAAGGAGACACTATTACTATTGATGGTGGGACAGGAAGGGTGATGAAAGGATTAGTACCAACAGTCAAACCGGACATCTCAGGTTACTTTTCAACAATAATGAAGTGGGCTGATGAATTTAGAAAATTAAAAATTAGAACAAATGCCGAGACTCCACAAGATACGAAAATGGCGCGAAACTTTGGAGCCGAGGGTATTGGTTTATGTAGAACTGAACATATGTTTTTTGATGACGAAAGAATCCTTTCAGTAAGACAAATGATCTTATCAAAAAATCTAGATGACAGGAAAACCGCATTGGATAAATTACTTCCTCATCAAAAAAAAGATTTTAAAGAAATTTTTAAAATAATGAAAGGTTTGCCGGTAACAGTTAGACTTTTAGATCCTCCTTTACATGAATTTTTACCGAAATCGGACAAAGACATGGAAGAAGTAGCAAGGTCACTAAACTTAGGTGTGAAAGAAATAAAGAATAGAGTAGCAGAATTACACGAACTAAATCCAATGCTTGGACATAGAGGATGCAGACTGGGCATATCTTTTCCAGAGATCTATGAGATGCAATGCAGGGCAATTTTTTCCGCATTAATAGAATGTAAAAAAGAAAAGATTGAGTCTATAATACCTGAGATCATGATACCTTTGGTTTCAACTGAAGATGAGCTTGGATTAATGAGAAAATTAGTTAATAAAATAGCTGATGAACTACAGACAGAACATAAAATAAAAATCAACTATTTTGTTGGTACTATGATTGAGTTACCAAGGGCCGCATTAAGAGCGGCTCACATTTCAAAATATGCCGATTTCTTTAGCTTTGGAACTAATGATTTAACACAAACTACATTTGGAATCAGCCGAGATGATTCAGGAAAATTCTTAAATGATTACATAGATCATAAAATTTTTGAAGAAGATCCATTTGTTAGTATCGATAAAGATGGAGTAGGAGAACTTGTTAAAATTGCTACCGAAAGAGGTAAAAAACAGAATAAAAAACTTAAATTAGGTATTTGCGGAGAGCACGGTGGAGATCCTAGAAGTATAGAGTTTTGTTCTAAAGCAGGATTAAATTATGTTTCCTGTTCTCCTTTTAGAGTTCCAATTGCAAGATTAGCTGCCGCTCAAGCCGAGCTTAGGAGATAAAATCTAATTTAAAATCGACTGTAGACGCACTATGGGTTATCTGACCCACAGAAACTCTTTTGACTCCGGTTGATGCAATTTTTCTAACGTTGTTAATTGTAATTCCACCGGAAGCCTCGGTTTCATAAAATCTTTTTGACATTTTAACTGCCTTTCTAAGATTTTTAAGATTCATGTTATCAAATAATATTCTGTTAAATTTTAGACCTATGATTTTTTTTAACTGACCTAAGTTATCAACCTCTACAGTTATTTTCTTTCCTTTTCTATTCTTTATGGATCTTTTAACTAGATCTCGAATATTTTTGTTAATAGCGATATGATTATCTTTTATTAAAATTTCATCGCTCAAATTGAATCTATGATTAATTCCTCCTCCTAGTCTTACCCCGTATTTTTGTGCAATCCTCAAGTTTGGTAATGTTTTTCTGGTACAACATATTTTACAGGATTTACCTTTTATTTTTTTTACAAATTTATTTGTTATTGTTGCAACACCCGAAATTAATCCTAGAAAATTTAGTGCAACCCTTTCACTCTTAAGAATATTTGAAGCTTTACCATTTAATATAGCGATAACTTTACCTCTATTTATTTTTCTTCCATCTTTAGTCTTGGTTGTAAATTTGATATTTTTATCTAAAATTTTAAAAGCTTCTTTTGCAAAATTTAATCCTCCAACCAAACAGTTTTGGTTGGCTATTATTTTTGCAATAACTTTTTTATTTTTAATATTTCTAGTTGTTATATCACCAGATGGACTAAGATCTTCTCTTAATGCTCGGTGAACAACTGCTTTAATATATTTTTGATTTATTTTTTGCACTCAAAATTATCTACCAATTTCGGCCATTCTTAAAACAGATTTTCTTGCCATCTCCATTATATTATGACCTATTTTAATCTCATTGGTTTCATTTTTTATACAATCATAAATTTTATTAAGGGTAATTTTTTTCATATGTGGACAAAGATTGCATGGTTTTACAAATTGAACATTTGGATTTTCAACCTGAACATTGTCACTCATTGTGCACTCTGTAACTAACAAAACTTTTTTTGGCTGTTTCTCTTTAACATATTTAACCATACTTGAAGTCGATCCAGCAAAGTCAGAAGCACTTATTACATCCGGAGGACATTCTGGATGGGCAATTACTTCAATACCTGGGTTTTCTTTTTTTATATCTTCCACTTCTTTGCCAGTAAATTTTTCATGAACCATACAAGTACCTTGCCATGAAATTATTTTCACTTTTGTATTCTTTTGAACATAATTAGCTAAGTAGTGATCAGGAAGAAAAATAACTTTATCAGTTCCTAAAGACTCTACTACTTTAACAGCATTAGCAGAAGTACAACATATATCTGTTTCTGCTTTTACTTCTGCGGATGTATTAACGTAAGAAACAACTGGAACACCAGGATATTTTTCTTTAAGCATTCTTACATCGGCTCCTGTAATAGACTCTGCCAAAGAACAGCCGGCTTGCATATCGGGTATTAAAACTTTTTTACTTGGATTCATTAATTTTGCAGTTTCAGCCATAAAGTGAACCCCACACAAAACTATTATTTTTGATTCTGTTTTTGCAGCTTCCAAAGCTAGCGCAAGTGAGTCTGCTGATATATCGGCAACCCCATGATATATTTCTGGAGTTTGATAATTGTGAGCCAGTATTACAGCGTTTTTTTCTTTTTTTAATTTATTAATTTTTTCAATAATTGGAGCATGAAACTTCCATTCTATTTCAGGTACAACTGAAGAAATCTTTTTATAAATTTGCTCTAAATTCACCGAAGACATACAAATAATTTATCAACTTGAACATAAAAAGTCATTCATTTATTGTCGCATATAAATTACTGCGGTCGTGCTGAAATTGGTAGACAGGCACGCTTGAGGGGCGTGTGGGTTTCCCGTGAGAGTTCGAGTCTCTCCGACCGCACCATTATTGAATAATTATGGATTTATTTTTATCAACTAGCAATTCTTTATCTCTAAATTCAGAAAAATCAGGATCTACTGTCTTTATTAAAGCAAAAGGATATGGTTCACTTATCAATACTTTGCCAATTTTTATATCTTTATAATTTACATCGCTTCCAGCTTTAAGCTTTTTATCAGATTTTAATGGAACCAATTTCCTCCTTAATTTATTTTTTAATTTCATTCTTGCTGTATTTTCCTGCCCTACGTAACAACCTTTTTTAAAATCTATACCGTTTAGCTCTTCAAAATTGCACTCTAAACCAAAAATTTTTTCCTGAAGATCTATTGTGTTTATCTGTGGAATTCCTAGTTTATGACTCAGGTCATAATATTTTTTTGAATTTTCTATTTTTAAACCAAGATTTTTAAGAGAAAGAGTTAGCTTTTCTAAATTTGCAATTATTCTTCCTCCAAGACTCTTTAATCTTGGGTCCAAAATAACCGTATCATTATTATATTTCAAAGTATTTCCTTCTATATCTTTTGAACCGTTTAAACTTAGGAACTTATCTTTGCTTATGACCGCAACTTCAAATTCATTACTTAAATTCAAAATCTCTATATTAGAATTAAGTTTATAGATATTTAACTTATCAACTAATTTATCTAACTGTTTTTTTTCACAATCTAAAAAATAACCATTTTTATGTTTAACTATAATAAAATCGAATAGATATTTTCCTTGAGGAGTTAACAAAGAGGCAAAGCAACTTGAGGTATCATTAGCCTTGTTAATATCATTTGTTACAATATTTTGTAAAAATTCTTTAGCATCATTCCCATTAATGAAAATAACGCCTCTATCCTTTAAAAAAAATATTTGATCTTTTTCCATTTTTTGAGTTTATATTGTATATTATATTTAACAAAATATGTCTGATAACTATAGTCTCATCATAAAAAACGGATCTTGTTATATTGATGGAAAATTTCAAAAAATAGATCTAGCTTTATTGGGAAATAAAATCAAAAAAGTAGGAAAAATCGATCTTAATAGCAGTAAAGTTTTCGATGCATCAGATAAAATTGTTTTACCAGGAGTGATAGATACCCAGGTTCATTTTAGAGAACCAGGAGCTAATGATGCTGAAAATTTAGAAAGCGGAAGTAGAGCAGCTATAGCAGGGGGGGTAACCTCAGTGTTTGAAATGCCAAACACCAATCCTCCAACATCAACCTTTAAAGAATTCAATAAAAAACTTACTGCAGCAAAAGATAGAATGTTTTGTAATTATGCTTTTTACTTTGGTGCAACACCAGANAANATGAAAGANCTTNCNTNAGTTAATACNTTAGAAGGATGNTGTGGAGTAAAACTTTTTGNTGGNTCTTCAACNGGNAANCTTNTNGTAAGTCAGGAAAAAGATATAGAGAAAGTTATNTCTAATAGNNGCAAAATTATNTCAGTNCATTCTGAGGANGANAATATNCTNNNATCTNGAAAAAAATTTATTAAAGANGGAGATGTTACTTCACATCCAGTTTGGAGAAACGAGGAATGTGCNCTNGAGTCNACAAANAGAGTAGTNAGAATAGCNCAAAAATATAAAAANAAAATTCANATTCTNCATGTNTCNACNAAACANGAAATNGATTTTTTCAGTNANAAAAAAGAGAANGGGTAACTTTTGANATNACACCNCANCACCTAACTTTNTTTGCACCNGATTGTTANNAAANANTNAAAACNTNNAGCCAAATGAACCCGCCTTTAAGNTCNAAAGATCACTNTGATAGNTTNTGGGATGCANTAAAAGANTCTTTGGTAAGCACNATAGGNTCNGATCANGCTCCNCACACNAAAGANGAAAAAAANANAAAATANCCTTTATCNCCNTCTGGNATGCCAGGTGTNCAAACTTTNNTTCCNGTAATGNTNGATCATGTNAANAAAGGTANATTAAAAATAGAACAATTNATTAAATTAGTTTGTGAAAATCCNNGNNATTTATTTGGTATTAAAAACAAAGGTTATATAAAAGAAAATTATGATGCAGATTTAACNATAGTNGANATGNANAAAGANNTTNTCATAAAAGACAGTTGGATAGAAAGCAAATGTGGCTGGACTCCTTTTAATAATTATAAAGTCAAAGGATTTCCAGTTGCTACGATTGTTAATGGCAAAATTGTCATGGAAAATAATAAGATTGTATCAAAAGCAGAAGGAGTGCCGCTAAGATTTTAAATTTCTTTTTTAGTTAATTGCCTCAGAGGCTTTCTCACTTTTTTTTCTTTCATGTGGATCTAGTATAGCTTTTCTCAATCTACAAGATTTTGGAGTTATTTCTAAAGCCTCATCAGGATTTAAAATACTTAATTGTTCNGCAATAGACATTTTTCTCACTGGAGTTAGCACAACATTTTCATCAGTTCCTTGAGTTCTCATATTGGTTAATTTCTTACCTTTCATTACATTTATTTGTAAGTCTCCAGCTTTTGGTGCAAGACCCACTATCATTCCAGCATAAACAGGATCATTATGAGTGACAAACATTTCACCTCTTGACTGTAAGTTAAATATTGCAAAAGCTACAGCTTTTCCGTTTACCATTGAAATTAATACACCATTTCTCCTACCTAACATTTCTCCTTCATACTTTCCGTAAGAATGAAAAATTCTATTAATAACGCCAGTTCCTTTTGTTAAAGTCAAAAACCTACTTGTATAACCCATTAAACCTCTAGTGGGCGAATGAAAAATTAATCTCTTTTTATTTTTACCAGTGTCTTTAAGATCAATTAATTTACCTTTCCGTCTGTTCATTGAGTCAATCACTTTTGAGCAATATTCTTCATCTAAATCTAAAGTAATTTCTTCAATAGGTTCTAATTTATTTTGATTTTCATCTATTTTAAATAAAACTTTCGGAGGGCTCACAGTCATTTCAAAACCTTCACGCCTCATTTGTGTAAGTAAAATTTCAAGCATTAATTCTCCTCTACCGCTTATTTCAAATGAATCTTTATTTTCATTTTCAGAAAAAGTGATACCAACATTATTTTGTGCCTCTAAGATTAAACGATCTCTAATTTGAGTACTTGTTAGTTTTTTTCCTTCTGTACCTGCCAGTGGAGAGCTATTTACAGTTATCTTAATAGACATAGTTGGAGGATCAATTGGAGTTGCAAGGATCGGTTCTTTGACTTCTAGATCACATATAGTGTCAGCTACATTAGCTTTTTCTAATCCAGCTATTACAACAATGTCTCCTGCTTCACCTATTTCAATAGGTACTTTTTTTGTTCCTTCATATCTAAATATTTTAGTCAATCTACCTTCATCAACTTTTTCACCTTTAAGATTTATTGCTTTAATTTGTTGATTAGCTTTTGCACTGCCTTGAGATATTTTACCAACTAAACTTCTACCTAAATAGCTGTCTGCATATAAAAGAGTACACAACATAGCAAAGGGTTTATTAATATCTAATTTTTTAGGCTGAATATGTTTCAGAATTAAATCAAGTAAAGGATGAAGATTTTCTCTAGGCCCATTAACTTCTTCACAAGCCCATCCAGATCTTCCACTTGCATATAATACCGGAAATTCTAATTGGTCTTCATTTGCATCTAAACTTACAAATAAATCAAAAGTTTCATTCAAAACTTCCTCTGCTCTTTGATCAGACTTATCTAATTTATTAATTATTACAATCGGTTTAAGTCCTTGTTTTAGAGCCTTAGCCAGTACAAATTTTGTTTGAGGCATAACTCCTTCTGCTGAATCTATAAGCAAAAGAGCACCATCTGCCATGCTTAAAACTCGCTCAACTTCAGCTGCAAAATCTCTATGACCAGGAGTGTCTATAATATTTATTCTGGACCCTTTCCAATTAATCGAAGCAGGTTTTGCTAAAATTGTAATTCCTCTTTCTTTTTCTAATTCTCCCGAGTCCATTAATCTTTCTTCTACTACTTCATTTTCTCTAAAAGACCCACTTTGCTTCATCAATGAGTCAATCATAGTTGTTTTTCCATGATCCACATGGGCAATAATTGTGATATTTCGAATGTTACTAGTCATATTTTGAGTTTCTTATACATTAATTGTCAAATATAAAAAATTAAATAAACTTTATAATTCATTTTAATGAAATATAAATTTTGTTTATTTGCAGAGAGTCTTTAGATTTTAAGAATATTATGGTCTTTTAAATCTTTCTTTATTTCTTCCAAAATTGCAGGGTCGTCTATAGTAGGAGGAATCTTATACGATTCTCCATCTGCTATTTTTCTAACAGTTCCTCTTAAAACTTTTCCAGATCTTGTTTTTGGAAGCCTTTTAACAACAATAGCTAATTTAAAAGCCGCTACTGGTCCAACTTTTTCTCTTACTAGTGCTACACACTCTTTAGTAATTTCTTTATTATCTCTATCAACTCCTGCTTTTAAAGCTATCAATCCAATTGGAAGTTGACCTTTTAATTTATCAGCAATTCCTATCACGGCACACTCAGCAACATTTTTATGTTCTGCTAAAACTTCTTCTATTGCTCCAGTGGATAATCTATGACCAGCAACGTTAATAATATCGTCTGTCCTTGACATGATCCAAACGTAACCATCCTCATCAATATGCCCCGCATCATAAGTTTGGTAATAACCTTTGTAAGTAGACATATAAACTTTTTTATATCTATCATCTGCATTCCATAAAGTCGGAAATGTTCCAGGAGGCAAGGGTAATTTTACAACGATGTCACCCATCTGGCCTGGTTTATTTTCTTTACCTTCGTTATTAAGGACTTTTAAATCATAACCAGGAACAGGTTTAAAAGCAGAACCATATTTAATTGGAAATTTTTCTATTCCTNCACAATTAGCACTTATTGCCCAACTTGTTTCTGTTTGCCACCANTGATCNATNACAGGAGCNTTTGAAAGTTTTTCAAACCATTTAATAGTATCCGGATCAGCACGTTCACCTGCTAAAAACAAAGTATCAAATTTAGATAAATCATATTTTTTAAAAAATTTTCCATCAGGATCTTCTTTTTTGATTGCTCTTATTGCTGTAGGCGCTGTAAATAAAGATTTTACTTTATATTCTGATATTATTTTCCAAAAAACACCTGCGTCAGGAGTGCCCACTGGTTTTCCCTCAAATAGAACTGTAGTGCAGCCATAAAAGAGTGGAGCATAAACGATATATGAGTGACCTACTATCCAACCTATATCACTTGCAGACCACCAAACATCATCTTGTTCTATGTTATATATATTTTTCATGGTCCATTTTAAGGCCACGATATGTCCACCTATGTCTCTAACTATTCCTTTTGGAGTTCCAGTAGTTCCAGATGTATAAAGAATATAAGCATAATCATTTGCATTCATTTTTTCGCATTCAGCAGGTTTAGCTCCTTTTAAAGCTTCGACCCAATCAATATCCATTTTAGGATCTAGCTCAGCTTTGTCCTTTTCTCTTTGCCAAATTATACATTTTTCAGGTTTATGATTTGCTATTTCGATAGCTTTATTCAAAAGAGGTTTGTAATGGACAGTTCTTCCTGGCTCGTAACCACATGAGGCAGAAATAATAATTTTTGCTTTCGAGTCATCAATTCTGCTTGCTAACTCGTTAGCTGCAAAACCGCCAAAAACAACTGAATGAATTGCACCTATTCTTCCACATGCAAGCATAGCTATAACCGCCTGAGGTATCATCGGCATGTAAATTATTACTCTATCTCCCTTTTTAGTTCCTTGATTTTTAAGTGCGCCAGCAAAAGCGGAAACTTTTTCTTTTAAATTTTTATATGATAATTTATATTTTGTTCCTGTAATAGGGCTGTCGTAAATTATAGCAGTCTTATCTCCACGACCATTATCAATGTGCACATCTACAGCGTTGTAACATGTATTTGTAACACCATCCTCAAACCATTTGTAAAATGGTGGATTTGAAGAATTTAGGATTTTTGATGGTTTTTTGAACCAGAAAATATCTTCAGATACTTTCTTCCAGAAATCTTCTCTATTTTTAATAGACGAATCATAAGTTTTTTTGTAATTTTCAGACAATTCAGATACCCCTTTTAACCCAATTTAATCACTATTATCCCCAAAAAAAAACAAAAAAGTCAACAAAATCAACACTTTTTATAAAAAAAAAAGCTTCAAATTAACTTTCTTTTTGGATACCGTCCCCGACATGTTCTAAGTGAGAGGGAGATAAACTCTAACTTTGAATGGTTTAAATTTAAACTAAAAGAAAACTAAACATAAAGGGAGGTTTTCATGAAAAAACTAGGTATGATTGCACTAGCTGCTCTAGCCTTTATAGGCGTAACGAGTTCAGCTAACGCTGCTACAGCAATCCTAGCTACTGACGATTTCGTAGGAATTACGTTTTGGTTAGTATCTATGGGGATGTTAGCGGGCGCTGTATTCTTCTTCTTAGAAAGAGGAACAGTCGCTGCATCGTGGAGAACATCTGTAACTGTGGCTGGATTAATTCAGTTCGTAGCTTTTGTTCACTACGTATACATGAGAGACATCTGGGTTAATACAGGNGAAACNCCAACAGTATACAGATATATTGATTGGTTAATCACTGTTCCAATGCAGATTGTTGAATTCTATCTAATCTTAGCTGCTGTTAGAAAAGTTCCAAGCTCAATGTTCTGGAGACTGCTAATAGCTTCATTAGTAATGTTAATCGGTGGATATTTAGGTGAAGCTGGTTACATCCAAGAATTTGTCGGTTTCATAATTGGAATGGCAGGTTGGATATACATACTATTTGAAATCTTTTCAGGTGAAGCTGGAAGAGCTGCGGCAAAAGGTGGTAACAAAGCTGTTGCTACGTGCTTCGGTGCTATGAGAATGATAGTTACAATTGGTTGGGCAATTTACCCTCTAGGTTACGTATTTGGTTACTTAGCTGGTGGAATTGACTCTAACACGTTGAACATCATTTATAACTTAGCTGACTTTGTAAACAAATTAGCATTCGGTCTAGTAATTTGGGCTGCTGCTATACAAAGCACTTCTTTATCAAAAAGATAGTCTAAATAGCTAATTATTTAAAATAGGGCGAGTTTTATAACTTGCCCTATTTTTTTTTGCACATATATTAAATTAATGCCAAAAATTACATATATTGATTCCGAGGGTAATCAAAAAACAATAGAAGTTGCCAAAGGACTTACTGTAATGGAAGGAGCTGTTCAAAATAATATTACAGGGATAGACGCTGATTGCGGAGGAGGAATGGCGTGCGCAACTTGCCATGTTTATGTCAAAGAAGAATGGTTAAATAAATTAGAAAAAATAGAAGACGCCGAACAAGATATGATTGATATGGCCTTTGAACCAAAAAAAAATAGCAGGCTTAGTTGTCAAATTATTGTAAAGGAAGAATTAGACGGTTTAGTTATAACTACCCCCTCTAAACAAAATTAAAAATGATAAAAACAGATGTTGTAATTGTGGGAGCAGGACCAGTCGGATTATTTTCTGTTCATCAATTGGGTATTATTGGATTGAAATGCGAAATAATTGATAACCTAGATAAAGCTGGCGGCCAGTGTATTGAACTTTACCCAGATAAACCAATTTATGATATTCCCGCATTACCAGTTTGTACAGGTGAAGAATTAACAAATAATTTATTAAAACAAATTGAGCCATTCAAAACAAACTTTCATTTTAATGAAAGAGTACAAGAAATATCTAGCAAGGATAACAATTGGTTAATTAAAACTAATAAAAATAAAATTTTTATTTCACCGAACATAATTATTGCAGGCGGCGTAGGATCTTTTGAACCAAGAAAATTATCGATAAAAGATGCAGAAAAATATGAAGGTAAAAATATTTTTTATTCTATTTCTGATAAAAAAAAATTTAAAGGTAAAAAATTATCAATATTTGGAGGCGGTGACTCAGCATTAGATTGGGCTTTAGAGTTGTCAAAAACTTCTAATGTTACATTGATTCATAGAAGGGAAGAATTCAGAGGAGCCCCTCATACTTTGAATGAGATTAAAAAATTGGAAAAATTAGGTAAATTATCAATTAAAACAAAATACCAATTATCCTCAATAGAAGGGGACAATGACATAAAGTCCATAATACTCAAAAATGATGATGGCAAATCAGAAAAGGTAGAGACAGACTTTATATTAAGTTTTTTTGGATTGATAATGAAACTTGGACCGATAGCTGAGTGGGGACTTAATTTAGATAAAAAGCATATTCCGGTTAATGTTGAAAATTTTCAAACAAATAAAAAAGGTATTTTTGCTATCGGTGACATTTGTACATACCCAGGTAAATTAAAACTTATTTTGTCAGGATTTCACGAAGCCGCACTTGCTGCAAGAGCTTGTTTTAAAAATGCAAGGCCTAATGAAAAATATAAATTTCAATTCACAACATCTTCCAAAGAGATTCAAGCACGACTTGGTATAAAAGTTAAATGATTGAATTGCTTACTGCAAACACTCCTAATGGGAAAAAAATTTCAATAATGTTGGAAGAAATAAATTACAAATATAAAGTTACTAAAGTATACATTAATAAAGGCGAACAATTTGAACCAAAATTTAGATCATTAAGTCCATTTAGCAAAATTCCAGTAATAATTGATCATGATAATAATGTAAGTTTATTCGAGTCAGGAGCGATATTAATGTACTTAGGAGAAAAAAGCGGAAAATTTTATCCTGAAAAGAATAAGCATTTAATTAATCAGTGGTTGATGGGTCAAATGGCCTACGTAGGACCTCTGTTAGGACAACACCATCAATTTCATCATTATAATCATGGAAAAAGTGACTGGGGGGAAGACAGATATTTTAAAATAGCAAAAACTATTTATAAAGATTTAGATGAACGTCTAGGAAAAAGCAAATTTTTAGCTGGAGAGTACTCAATAGCCGATATCGCTACTTTCCCATGGATTGCAAGACATGACTGGCACGACATAGGTTTAAAAAAATTTAAAAATTTAACAAGGTGGTATAATGAAATTTCAAATAGGGCTTCAGTTATTAAAGGGTATGATATTTTAAATAGAGAGGAAAAAATACCTAAACCTTAATTTTCGGCAAAAATCTTTTCTTCTTGTTCATGCCTCTCTTGTGCCTCAATACTCAAAGTTGCTATTGGTCTCGCTATTAATCTTTTTAAACCTATTGGTTCGCCCGTTTCTTCACAAAAACCATAAGTTCCATCTTTTATTTTTTTTAGAGCATGGTCAATTTTGCTTACAAGTTTTCTTCTTCTGTTAGAAGCTCTTAACTCTACAGTTTTTTCAGTTTGAGATGATGCCTGATCGACAATGTCTGCTGAAGCCGAGTTGTCATCAAGGTTATTAATTATTNCACTTTCAGTGTTAGATTGAATAATCTCTTTTCTCCAACTCATCAATCTTTCATTGAAATACTTTTTGTGTTTTGAACACATATACTTCTCTTTACTGTTTGGAATGTATTTTTTAACTGACTTTTTTGCCATGTTTTAAAGATCGGCAGTATATAAACGTTTATATTAGTGTCAATATAATTTAAATTATTGATATATGAGAATTTTATGACCAAAAGCGTTCCCAAGATATTTTTCTTATTTTTATTTGCACACCTATTAATTTGGGTTTTAGTACCTTCTTTAACAAACTTGAATTTACCACTTGATACTATAGAGGCTCTTGCCTGGGGCAGCAACTTGGATTGGGGATTCAATAAACATCCACCATTGAGTGCTTTTGCTGTCGAAATATTTTATCAAATTTTTGGAAGTCAGGACTGGGCTTATTATTTGCTAAGTCAAATTTTCGTAATAATTGCTTTTTTTGCAGTCTATAAATTATCAGAAGAAATTTTTAATAATAAAAAACTTGCTCTTTTATCGGTGCTTTTTTTAGAGGGAATTTACTTTTACAACTTCACAACTCCAGAATTTAACGTAAATGTTGCCCAGTTACCTTTTTGGGCTTTAACAGTTTATTACACCTGGAGATGTATTAAGTATGATAAAGCAACCGACTATGTATTTTTGGGTTTATTTGCTGGTTTAGGAATTTTATCTAAATACCTTTTCATTTACTTAATTGTAGGAATAAAACTTGTTTTTATTTACTTCATTAGAAAAGAAAAAAAAATTAAATCCTCACACTATTTCATTGCGGGTCCGATAACCTTAATAGTTTTATTACCCCATTTAATTTGGTTAACTGAAAATAATTACGTTACTATATTTTATGGTTTTCAAAGAACTGGTGGGGTAGGAGACTTTCTAGATCATTTAATTTACCCCTTAGTATTCTTAGGTAAACAAATCAGTCTTTTAATTCCTTTTCTTTTAATGTCTTTTTTTCTTATAAAAAAAATAAAAATTAAAATTAATTTTAAAGATAAAAAATTTATATTTCTTCTTTTTACTACTTTAGCTCCAATATTTTTAATGTTATTAACCTCTATGATAATGGGAGTGAAAATAAGAACAATGTGGATGACNCCTTTTTATCTATTTGTTGGTACTTTAATTATTTATATTTTTAAATTGCATATCAAACTAAATAAACTCAAAAAATTTATTTCAGTTTTTATATTTTTATTTTTATTATCTCCATTTGTTTACGCCTACATTTCTATTTCAAATGATAAAAAGAGGACCGATTACCAAGGCAAAGCAATTGCTGCAGAAGTTGAAAGAATAAGTCAGGGAGGTGGTTATGGAAAAATTCAGATAATCTGGGGCGATGAATGGTATGCTGGAAATTTATGTTATCATTTAAAATCTAGGCCTAAATGTTTCATTGGGCAATCAAATCAATATATTCAGGTTAAAACTGAAAAATTTAACGGATTTAATTTAATGATTGAGGATTTAAAATGAAAAAATTTAAAATTTTAATACCTTGTTATAATGATTGGAAATCTATTTTTAAACTGTTAGAAAAAATCGATTTCGAAATCGAAAATTTAAAAAACGAATTCTCTGTATTGATAGTAAATGATGGATCAACAGAAAAAATAGATGAAGTTGAAAAAAACTTTAAAAATATAAAATCTGTAGAAATTATGAATATGAAAAAAAATCAAGGACACACAAGAAGTAATGCTACAGGAATAAGATTTTTATCACAAAAAAAAGATTTTGATTACCTTATAGTAATGGATGCGGATGGAGAAGATCGTCCCGAAGAAATTAAATTACTAGTGAATAAAATTTTAAATAATCAAAATAAATCTGTTGTTGCGAAAAGAGTAAAAAGATCTGAAGGTAAGTTTTTTGAAATTTTGTACAATATACATAAATTAATTACATTTATATTCACTGGAGAAAATATGAATTTTGGTCACTATACTTGTTTAACTAAAAGCGATGTAGATAAAATTTCTACAAAAAAAGGTCTTTGGTGTAATTTCTCAGGTACTTTAAAAAAAACTATAAAACAATTAGATCATATTCCCTGTGAAAGAGGAACAAGATACGTCCAGCCATCCAAAATGTCATTCGTAAATCTTATTATTCATTCATTTTCAATTTTAGCAATTTTTAAATATAGAGTTTTATTGAGATCGATTTTATTATTTTTACTTTTGCTACTAACATTTCCAAATCCAATTATAATTTTTTTACAAATTATGCTTATACTTTTTGTTTTAATGGTTTTTACTGTTTCAAAAAGGGAGAGCGAGACAGGTCTGGCCAATAGTATAAATCAAATTGATAATGTGATAAGCATTAAACCTGATAGGTTGTAAAATGAGTCTGAAACTGAATCATTTGTGAATCAAAACGTGAACATTTGAAAATATTAAGGATTTTATGTGGATATCTTTTAACAAATTAACAAAATTGGAGGTGAAATGGAAATAAAGAAATTAACGTGTCACTGCGGCGGGATTGAGGGTGAAGTAAAAATGCCTGAGGCCGGTTTTAAAAAAATTATGAGATGCAATTGTTCATTATGTAAAAGAAAAGGATATATAATTGGAGTACTTGGTCCAAATGATTTTAAAATTGTGAAAGGAGAAAATCTTTTGAAACTTTATCAATATCACACAAAGACTGCGAAGCATTTTTTTTGTTCAGTTTGTGGTATTCATACACACAATAGACCGAGAATAGACCCAAAACTACATGGAATAAATATAGCGTGCATAGAAGGAGTAAAACCATTTGATATAAAAAATATTCCTGTTAACGATGGCGAAAACCATCCGCATGATAAAAAGTGAATATTTAAAATTCTTAAAAAAGAAAGAGGTAGCAGGAAAACCTATTGTCGATAAATTAGGAAAGCTTAACAAATTTTATTTACCTTTAGCTGACTGGATTTATTCAATCTTTAAAAAAGACAATAAAACAAAAATTATTGGTTTATCTGGTGGACAGGGAGCTGGAAAAAGCACTATTACAGAAATTTTGAAATTTATCTTAAAAAAAAAATACAAACTAAATCTTTGTGTTTTTTCTATAGATGATTTTTATAAAACAAAAATAGAAAGAAAGTTGTTGTCAAAAAAGATTCATCCATTATTTTTAACTAGAGGAGTTCCAGGTACACATGATCTTAATTTAATGATTAAAACTATTAAACAACTAAAAAAAAAGAAATTTAAGACTGTATTTATTCCAAGATTTAATAAATCTATAGACGACAGACACAAAAGGAGTAAATGGCAAAAAATTAAAAACCAACCTGACGTGATTATTTTTGAGGGATGGTGTGTTGGTGCTAAACACCAAACAAATACTGAACTAAAAAAACCTTTGAATTTAATCGAAAAAAAATATGATCCTGATTGTAAATGGAGAAAAACAGTAAATAATTTGTTAAAAAATCGATACAAAAAACTCTTTAATAAAATTGATAGATTAGTGTATTTACAAGCACCAAATTTTAGCCATATACTTAAATGGCGGTGGCTTCAGGAACAAAAAATGAAATTGACATTAAAAAATAAAAAGACTATGTCAAAATCTCAAGTAAAAAACTTTATAATGTTTTATGANAGAATAACTAAACATATGATGAAAAATTCTTCGAAAATATCAGATTTAACTATTTTTTTAGACAAAAGTCACAGGTCAAAAAAAATGAAATTTTACT
This sequence comes from Candidatus Pelagibacter sp., assembly GCA_002704625.1. The sequence continues at coordinate 111,863 of PAGZ01000040.1, read as the reverse complement.
AAAAAATGAAAAAGCTTTTTATTTTGTTAATATTTTTTTTATTTAACTCGAATCTTAACGCTCAAGATTTGCTCAATACTTTATCTGATGCTTTTAAAAATAATTCAAAACTTAATGCGGAAAGAGCAAGTTTAAACGCTGAAAAACAAGATGTTAATATTTCAATAGGAGAATTCCTGCCATCAGTTACATTATCCGGAGATGCCGCGACACAAAAAGATACTAATCGAATAAATCAATCAGGAGTGTCTTTACAAGATGCAGAGTCTACACCTGAAAACCGTTCATTATTAATAGAGCAGAAAATCTTTGATGGCTTCAGCAACTATAACAATTTAGCAAAATCAAAACTCGAATTTGAATACGCTAAATTTAAATTAAATAAGCTTGAGCAGGAAGTAATACTCAGTGCAGCAAAAGTATACTATAATCTTGGATATAATTTTAAAAATTTAGAATTCAATCAATCCAATGTTGAACTTTTTGAAAGACAGGTTGAAAGTGATAGATCTAGATTAGAAAGAGGAGAAATTAGCCTTACAGACTTTGCTCAATCGGAATCCTCTTTAGCAGGAGCACAGGCTAAACTAATTACGGCTACAAATGAACTTATTTCAGGAAAAAAGAATTTTCAAAAGATAATAGGTTCAACAGCCCCAAATGAAATAGATCTCTCTCTTTTTCCCAATTTAAGTATGCCAACTAGTCTTGATACAGCTATAGCTATTTCAGATCAAATTAACCCTAGATTAAATTTAGCAAAAATAGATTTAGAAATAGCCAAAAGAGAACTTTACGTAGCTAGAGGCGACATGTCCCCCTCTGCCTCAATAACATACGAAAAAAAGAAAAATTATGATTTAAGTACTTCAGTTGATGAAAGAGAACAGGAGCAAGTAAAAGCGACAGTTAAATGGCCATTATTTAAAGGAGGCAAAAACATATCATCAGTTAAAAAAGCTTCATTTAAACTAAAAGAAAAAGAGCTAATCCTACAAGACATTACAGACCAGGTACAAATAGACACTGCAAATGCATGGACTTCCTATAATTCAACCAGGAGCGTCTTGGATGCTACTAGCGCACAGCTAAAAGCCGCAGAAATTGCTAACGAGGGAATCACTTTAGAATATGATACTGGAAACAGCAGAACCACCCTTGAGGTTATACAGTCCAGAGCTTTACTATTAGATGCCAGAACAAGTTATGCTAAGGCACAAAAAGACTTTGCAATAGCGCAGTTCAATCTACTTGCGTCTACAGGCGATCTCTATTTAGAGAACATCAAATAAATTTATATATTATTTTAAGATTGATTAAAAGAACAAAATGTGTACATTTGAGTCATTGATTCGTAATTAAAAAAAAGGATAAAAAATGACTAAAAATAATTTAAAAGTAGTTAAATCNGATANTAANAAAGANCAGGAAATTAANGANAAAAANAAAGCNTTAAANGCNGCTATNAGCCAAATNGATNANAATTTTGGNAAAGGCTCNGTAATGCGTTTAGGTCAACAACAGGCTATGGACGTAGAGTCAATTTCTACAGGGTCTTTAAGTTTAGACCTGGCATTAGGAATAGGCGGATTACCAAAAGGTAGAGTAATAGAAATTTATGGTCCTGAGTCATCAGGAAAAACAACTTTGGCTTTACAAGTCGTTGCAGAAGCACAAAAAGCAGGAGGGATTTGTGGCTTTGTCGATGCTGAACATGCTCTAGATCCAGTTTATGCAAAAAAATTAGGAGTTAAAACTGATGAGCTTTTAATATCTCAACCTGACACAGGTGAACAAGCACTAGAGATTGCAGATACTTTAATTAAGTCGGGATCGCTATCAGTTCTAGTTATAGACTCAGTTGCTGCATTAACTCCCAAGGCGGAACTAGAGGGAGAAATGGGTGATCATCATGTTGGTTTACAATCTAGATTAATGAGCCAAGCTCTTAGAAAATTAACTGGGTCAATATCAAAATCTAATACAATGGTAATATTTATAAATCAAATTAGAATGAAAATTGGTGTCATGTTTGGTAATCCTGAAACTACGTCAGGTGGAAACGCATTAAAATTTTATTCTTCGGTTAGAATGGATATTAGAAGAATTGGTGCTATTAAGGAAAAAGATCAAATTATAGGAAATAGCACAAGAGTAAAAGTAGTCAAAAACAAAGTAGCGCCCCCATTTAAAATGGTTGAATTTGATCTGATGTACGGCAAGGGAATTAGTAAATCTGGTGAATTAATCGATCTTGGCGCTAAAGCCGAAATAGTTGAAAAATCTGGAGCCTGGTATGCTTACAAAGGGGAAAAAATAGGTCAAGGAAGAGAAAATGCTAAAATCTATTTAGAAAAAAACCCAAAAATTGCAAGTGAAATTGAAACAGCAATTAGAACAAAAGCTGGGCTTATATCAAAAAAAATTGAAGGAAATCCTTCATCTCCCAAAGAATCTCCAAAAGAATAAGGAGAGATATACTGCGAAAGGCCTCCCTCGGCCTTTCGCAAACTCTAATTAAATATTTTATTTACCAGCTGGTTTAAAACCAGATGCAATTTTTTTTGCTGTATCAGCTATTTTGTTAAGATCTGCAGACTCTAATATAGTGAAGTTTTCTACAGTTCCGCTAGATACGGCAACCATCTTTGCTGCAGCCATTTGTTCAAATGTGCCTTCACATACTGCAATAAAATCAAATGCACCTCTTAATAAAGAATAGTCAGTTAGCTTAGCACCACCAGACTCTACTAAGGCTTGTGTAGCAGCTTTCCTATTTGTTGAAGGATTACCCACAAATCCAGCTAGTCCTTTTTCTGTGTAACAACCCATTGTATAAAATTTGGTCATGAAGTATTTTTGCAAATTCTCAATAATATGTCTATGGGAAAAACTATTTAATTATATTAAAGTGGTATAATTAAATATGACAAGTTTTCCACTAAAAAGTGTAAGAGAAAAATTTCAAACTTTTTTTACAAAAAATAATCACCATAAAGTTGAATCTAGTAACCTTGTACCAAATAATGATCCTACGTTAATGTTCACAAATTCTGGAATGGTTCAGTTTAAGAACGTTTTTACTGGATTAGAAAAAAGGTCATACAATAAAGCTACTACCTCACAAAAATGCGTAAGAGCAGGGGGTAAGCACAATGATCTTGAGAATGTAGGTTATACCCCTAGACACCATACCTTCTTTGAGATGTTAGGAAATTTCTCTTTTGGAAATTATTTTAAAGAGCAAGCGATTAAATACGCATGGGATTTGTTAACTAAAGATTTCAAAATTCCAAAGGATAAATTGTTTACAACAGTATATTCAGAAGACGAAGATTCATTTAATCTTTGGAAAAAAATTTCAGGTCTGCCAGAGAGTAAAATTGTAAAAATATCAACATCAGACAACTTTTGGTCAATGGGAGATACAGGTCCATGCGGTCCCTGCTCTGAAATATTTTACGATCATGGAGATAAACTTAAAGGTGGCCCACCGGGCTCAAAAGATCAAGATGGAGATAGATTTATTGAAATTTGGAATCTTGTTTTTATGCAATTCGAACAAATTTCCAAAAACAAAAGAATTAATTTACCCAAACCTTCTGTTGATACAGGTATGGGCTTAGAAAGAATGACAGCAGTTTTACAAGGTACACATGATAACTATGAAATCGATCACTTTAAAAAAATCATTTCAGCTTCATCAGAAATTACAAAAAGTAAAATTAACAGTAACACAATCGCAAGTCATAGAGTAATCGCCGATCATCTAAGAGCAAGCAGCTTTTTAATTGCCGAAGGAGTTTTGCCTTCAAATGAAGGCAGAGGTTATGTTCTTAGAAGAATAATGAGACGTGGTATGCGTCACGCACATACACTTGGAAGTAACAAACCAATATTTTTCAAATTATTTGATGTTCTATTAAGCGAAATGTCACATAGTTATCCCGAACTTAAAAGAGGCAAAGACTTAATTATTGAAACGTTAAAAAATGAAGAAGAAAAATTTTCATCACTTTTAGATAGAGGAATGAAGATTTTGAATCAAAATTTAGAAAAAGTAAAAAATAATATTTTGCCAGGTGAAATAGCTTTTAAGCTTTATGATACTTATGGTTTTCCATTAGATCTAACTGCCGATATTCTAAAAAATAAAAAAATTAAAATTGATACAAATACTTTTGATAAAGAAATGAAAAAAAGTAAAGAAGTAGCTCGAGCAAGCTGGAAAGGTTCAGGCGATAAATCTGTTGAAGAAAAATGGTATAAAGTTAGAGAAGAGCTTAGCCCCACAGAATTTTTAGGGTACGAATTTGATAAAGCTGAAGGAGTAATTTTAAAAATATCAAAAAACAATAAATTTGTTGAAAATGCAAAAACAGGAGATGAAGTTGAGATTATAACTAACCAAACCCCTTTTTATGGAGAATCCGGAGGACAAGTTGGGGATCAGGGAATTATTTATAATTCGGATTGTAAAATAAATATAAAAGACACACAAAAAAAAATGGGAGATCTTTATGTTCATACAGGAAAAATCGAAAAAGGACCAATTAATATTGGCCAAAGTGTAAATTTAGAAATTGATATAAATAAAAGAAATAATTCAAGAGCTAATCATTCAGCCACTCATTTGTTACATGAATCTCTAAGAAGGATTTTAGGTAAACATGTAACTCAAAAAGGTTCGTTAGTAAGTCCAGATAGACTTAGATTTGATTTTAGCCATAACAAACCTATTGAAAAAGATGAAATGACCAAAATAAATAAAGTTGTTAACGATATAGTCGACGGATCAAGCGATGTACAAACTAGAATAATGACACCAAAAGAAGCTGTGAGTATGGGGGCTTTAGCTTTGTTTGGTGAAAAATACGGCGAAGAAGTTAGAGTAGTATTTATGGGAAAAGAAAATAATAGTTTCTTTTCTACCGAGTTGTGTGGCGGCACTCATGTTAAAAATACAAAAGAAGTAGGAAAGTTTAAGGTTATCAGCCAATCTTCGATTGCATCTGGTATTAGAAGAATAGAAGCTTTAAGAGATGAGCATTTACAAGATTATGAAAAATCTCTTAAACAGAACAAATCCTCAAAAGAAGAAACTTTAAAAAATCAAATAAATGAAATTAAAAATCAACTTTTAAAACTTAAAATAGAACCAAGTTATATCGATGGATTTTTGAAATCTAAAGAAAACAGAGATTTATCTGAACAATTTAGATCTTTAAACAAAGTCCTTGAAAAAGTTAAAATAGAAAACGTTTTAAAAGATAAAAATAAAAATATCATTAAAGATAAAAAAGTTGGTACATTTATTTTGAGACAACAAGTTCTCACAGATTTTCCTCCTAAAGAACTTAGAGGTATAATTGATAAAGGCAAAAAGGATATCAAAGAGGGTATTGTAGTCGGTATATCAACTTTTGAAGAAAAAGTTGGTATAGCAGTTGGCATCACAAATAAATTAACAAAAACATATGATGCTGTAATGCTAGTTAAAACTGCCTCTGAAATTCTTGGAGGTAAAGGTGGTGGCGGTAGAAAAGATTTCGCCCAGGCAGGCGGGTCAAATAAAGATAATATTGAAAAAGCTTTTGAAGCCTTAAATAAAAAAATTAGTTAAGTTTGTTTTTTAAATTAGAATTTATTGCTTCTAAAAACTTATTTGTTGTTAAGAATTTTTGATCTTTACTAATTAGTATTGCTAAATCCTTCGTCATAGATCCTCCCTCAACAGTTTCTATACAAACTTTTTCAAGAGTATTTGCAAATTTAGTTAATTCATTATTACCATCTAAATGTCCTCTATGTGATAAACCTCTTGTCCAAGCAAAAATAGAAGCAATAGGGTTTGTTGAAGTTTCTTTCCCTTTTTGATGCTGCCTATAATGCCTCGTAACCGTTCCGTGAGCCGCCTCAGCCTCTGCTATTTTGCCATCTGGTGTTCTAAGAACGCTTGTCATTAATCCAAGAGAACCATATCCTTGTGCAACAGTGTCAGATTGGACATCTCCATCATAATTTTTACAGGCCCAAATATATTTTCCACTCCATTTCATAGCACAAGCTACCATGTCATCTATTAATCTGTGTTCGTATGTAATGCTGGCGTCTTCAAACTTTTTCTTAAATTCTTTTTGAAAAATTTCTTCAAAAATATCTTTAAATCTTCCATCATATGCTTTTAATATTGTGTTTTTCGTTGAAAAAAAAACAGGCCATTTCCTAACCAAACCATAGTTCATACAGGCACGTGCAAAGTCTTTAATAGAGTCGTCTAGATTATACATAGAAAGCGCTATACCTGGTCCTTTGAAATCATAGACTTCATGTTCAATTTTATTTTTTTTATCTTCCGACTCCCATTTAATTGTCATTTTACCTTTTCCAGGAACTTTAAAATCCGTTGCTCTATATTGATCTCCGAAAGCATGTCTTCCTACTATAACGCTATCTGTCCAATGTGGCACTAATCTTGGAACGTTTTTACAAATTATTGGCTCTCTAAAAATTGTTCCACCAACTATATTTCTTATTGTGCCATTTGGCGATCTCCACATTTTTTTTAACTTAAATTCTTTAACACGAGCCTCATCAGGCGTTATTGTTGCACACTTTACCCCGGCACCATACTTTTGAATAGCTTTTGCACAATCAATTGTTACTTGATCATTAGTTTTGTCTCTATTCTCCATCCCAAGATCGAAGTATTTAAGCTCTATATCTAAATAAGGTTTTATTAGCCTGTCTTTAATAAATGACCAAATTATACGGGTCATTTCATCGCCATCGAGCTCAACTACTGGATTTTTTACTTTTATTTTTGACATAAAAAAATTTAATTTGATAATTAAGGATTTTTATACATATTACCCATAGATTATCAAATTATAAGTTATGATGCTTGATAAAATATTTCCAAAGTTACACCAGGAGGGGTATAAATTTTTAGTTATATCCGCGGTACTTACCTTGATTCTTTGGTTAATATCTGACTTTTTTGGATTTATTTTCACATTAATCACAATTTGGGTTTATTATTTTTTTAGAGATCCTGAAAGAGTAATTATAGAAGATGATGGCTTTTTAGTTAGCCCGGCAGATGGCAGAATTTCAGCTATTGGAGAAGTAAATGGGCCAATCGAACTTGGTTTGGAAAATAAAAAATTTACAAGAGTAAGTATTTTTATGAATGTATTTGATTGCCATGTAAACAGATCACCTTCTAGCGGAGAAATAGAAGATATTTTTTATAAACCTGGAAAATTTTTAAATGCATCCCTAGATAAAGCAAGTGAGGAAAACGAGAGAAACTATTTTAAAATTAAAGAAAATAAAGCAGGTGAACAAATTGTTGTAGTTCAAATCGCAGGTTTAATTGCAAGACGAATTGTTACAACAGTTAAAAAAACTGAGAGTGTTAATCAAGGGCAAAGGCTCGGTATGATTAGATTTGGGAGTAGAGTTGATGTATATTACTCAAATAGAAAAACAATGGTTAAGATAGGACAGAATGTTATCGCTGGTGAAAGTTTGATAGCAAGTAATTAAATGGAAAAAAAAAATAAATTAAACGTAGTTTCAGTAAATAAATCTAGATACATTTTACCAAGTGTATTAACTTTAATAGGAGTCTGTTTAGGTATCAGCTCTATCAAGTTTGCCATGGATGGAAATTTCGCTTTTGCAGTTTTGTTTTTAGTTGTAGCTGCAATATTAGATGGCTTAGACGGAAGGGTAGCTAGATTAATTAAAGGTACGTCAGATTTTGGGAAAGAATTAGACTCACTCACAGATTTTGTCAGTTTTGGTATTGCACCTGCTTTCATAGTTTATTTTTGGGAACTAAATAAATTTGGTAAAATTGGTTGGTTAATAGTTTTGTTTTTTTCAGTATGTTGTGTTTTAAGGCTTGCCCGGTTTAATTTGACAAAGTTTGAAAATAAAGATGAATGGAAAAATAATTTTTTTCAAGGAATTCCCTCTCCCGCAGGTGGATGTTTGATACTTTTTCCATTGATGTTTGAATTATCAAATTTTTCAAATTTTATAGATTTAAGGGCGATCACACCTTATTTTATGGTTTTAGTTTCAATTCTGCTTATAAGCAAAATTCCGACTTTTTCATTTAAAAAAATTGCTATTAGAAGAAATATGACTGTATTTCTTTTATTAGGCGTAGGTTTATTTTTTGTTTCTATTATACAATTTACCTTTGAAACATTATCTATCTGTATTTTTATTTATTTATCTTTAATTCCATTTGGTATTTTAAATTATAGATCAAAACTTAAAAGTGCTAAACACTCTATAATTGAGGAAGACCAGCAAGATATTCTATAATTTAATTTTAAAAAAATGGATAGTAAAAGTTACCAGGATCATTTTTTTCATAAAGCAAAAATAAGAGGTTATAGGTCAAGATCTGCTTTTAAATTATTAGAAATAGATAAAAAATTTAAATTTTTAAAAGAAGGAATAAAATTATTAGATTTGGGATCCCACCCAGGAGGATGGTGTCAAGTTGTGGCAGGCAAAGTAAAAAAAGGGAAAATTTTAGGAATAGATAAAAAAAAAGTTGAAGAAATTAAAGGGGTTAAATTTATTATTGGTGATTTTTTAGATGAAGATTTGAGACAAATCGTGATAAAATATTTTAATACAAAAATTGACGTGGTTTTATCTGATATGGCAGCTAATACCACTGGAAACAAAAGTTTGGATACTATTAGAACTAACGAGCTGTGTTTATCTACAATTCTTTTTTCCCAAAAAGTGTTGAACAAAAAGGGCATTTTATTATCTAAATTTTTTATGGGCGAGGATTTTGACCAAATTAAAATTAATGCAAAAAAAACCTTTAAAAAAATCATTTTTTTTAAGCCAAAGTCTAGCCGAGGTGAATCAAGAGAAACATATATACATTGTTCAGAATTAAGTACATAATAAATAGAGATCTAACCATGAATAAAATAAAAAATTTTTTTTTAATATTTATCTTAACAATATTTTTCATCCAAATTACATATGCTAAAAATAGCTATTTTAATGAAGGTGAAAAGTTATTTAAAGAGAAAAAATTTTCTCAATCTAAATATAATTTTGAAAAAGATATTGTTTTTAATCCAAAAAATGAAAAATCATATCTATATCTTGCAAAAATTTTTAAATTTCAAAAAAAACAATCTCTTGAGGAGCAAAATTTAAAAACAGTTATTCTTTTAGACCCAAAAAATGAAGAAGCTTTGTATCTACTAACTTTGTTAAAGTTAAATAAATCAGATTACGAAAGTTCTCAGAAGTTAATTGGAACTTTTAAAAAAGTGTGTATTAAAATTTGTGATAAACAAACAGAGCTTAACAAAAAATTTGAAAATTTAAAGCCTAAATAAATAATCAAAAATGAATAAAAAAATTTTTAGGATAAAAAATCTTAAATCCAAAAGAAAAATAGTTTGTTTAACCGCATACTCTAAACCAATTTCCAAAATATTAGATAAACATTGCGACTTAATTTTAGTCGGAGATTCTGTTGCAACAGCTTTTTATGGGATGAAAAGTACAAAATACATAAAACTTAATACAATTATTAATCATTCAATTGCTGTTAGCAAAGGTATTAAAAAAAGTTTGTTTGTTGTTGATATGCCAATCAATACTTATAAAACTTATTCTCAAGCAAGAAAAAATATAAATGAAGTTTTTAAAAAAACTAACTGTGATGCAGTAAAATTGGAAAGTAATGGGAAAAATTTTTCATTAATTAAGAAATTAGTAAAATCCGGTGTACCTGTGATGGGTCATATTGGATTTACACCACAATTTAAAAGAAGTTTTAAACCCGTTGGATTTAATAATAAAGAAGAGCTTAAATTAATACAAGAATCAAAGAAAATTGAAAAAGCAGGAGCTTTCAGTATAGTTTTAGAGTGTATCGCCGAAAAAACTGCAAAAAAAATAACAAATTTTTTAAAGATACCAACAATTGGAATTGGTTCATCGCGATATTGTGATGGTCAAATTCTAGTCACTGATGATTTAATCGGACTAAGCGGTTTTTATCCAAAATTTGTTAAAAAATATTTAAATCTACAAAAAATTCTTGAGAAAACTTTTGTCAAATATAAAAGAGAAGTATTACAACAAAAGTTTCCAAATAAAAAAAATAGTTACTAAAAGTATGAACACAGAAAATATAGATAAAAAAAGTTTTAAAGATTATATTAAATCTAACCAAAAAATTATAATCAGTATTTTAGTAATTATTTTTTTAATTATATGCTTATTTTTTTGGTTTGATCATAGCAAGAAGAATAAAAGAATAGAAATTTCTGAAAATTATATTGAGGCAAAAGTTTTTTTAATAAATAAAAATTTTAGTTCGTCTTTTGAAATTTTAAAAAATATTATTTATCAAAAAGATATAATTTATTCACCTCTTTCGTTATTTTTAATTATTGATCAAGATTTAGAAAAAGACAAAACTATAGTTTCTAAATATTTTGATGAAGTTTTGTCTATAAAAGGATTAAATCAAGAAGATCTAAATCTTTTAAAATTAAAGAAAGCCATATATATATCTGAAGGCATAAACGAAAAAGAATTACTAGATTTACTTAATCCAATAATCAATTCAGAATCAGTTTGGAAAATTCAGTCTATTAAATTTTTAGCAGATTTTTATTTTGAAAAAAAAGAATTTAATAAGGCAGAACAATATTATTTTAAATTATTAAATGATAAGGATAATCTCAATATTGATAAAAACGATATTGAAAGAAAATTAAAATTAATCAAAAAATGATTGGATATATTAAGCTAATTGTTTTATTAAAAATCTTATTTATTTCAAGCAGTTGCTCATTTAAAAATCCTGGTGGTTTTTTTGATGATAGGTTGGCTGATTTAGAAAGAGAAAACGTACAAAAGAACTCAAAACTTGTATTCGAAAAAGAGAAGAAATTTACAAAAGAGATTTCGGGTACTATAGCAAAAAAAATTAATAAACCTCTTAATATTATAAATTGGACCGAAAGAAACTATGACTCAAGTAACTACATTCCCCATTTAAATTATGAAAATAAAAACCAATTAATTTACAAAAGTAAAAAAATTGGAAAAAATAAATTTAAATTACCACCTCAATTTTTTGAACCGTTGATATTAAATAATGAAATAATTTTTTATGATTTTTCAGGTAATATTTATAATTTTTCTATTCCAAATAAAAAACTTAAATGGAAATATAATTTTTATAAAAAAAGATATAAAAATATGGCAATTATTAAAAAGCTTATTTTATCAAATAATAATTTAATTATTGCGGACAATGTGGGCTATATATACTCCTTAGAAATAGAAACAGGAAAACTTAATTGGGCAAAAAATTATGGGATCCCCTTTAAATCAAATATCAAAACAGATGATGAAAATATTTTTATCTTAAATCAAGATAATAAGTTTTACTCAATAAATCAAAAAGATGGCACACAAAATATAGGCCTAGAAACGTTTCCTTCATTTTTAAAATCTAATCAACAAACAAATGTTGTTGCAGATAAAGATAACAATAATGTTTATTTTATAACCTCAAACGGAGAAGTTTATTCTTTAAATTACAAAATGAAAAATCTTAACTGGTTTTATAGTTTAAACAGGGGTTCTGATTTATTTTATTCATCCCCAATTATCTATAAAAAAAATGAAATTTTATTCAGTAGTTCCAAATCCACATATTCAATAGACACAAAAAACGGAGTTATAAAATGGGAACTTCCGTTTTCTACTTATCTAAGACCAATAATTACAAATGAATTTATTTTCTTAGCTTCAAAAAATGGTTTCTTTTTAAATGTTGACTTAATGTCCGGTAAAGTTCTTTGGTCTGTCAATTTATTCAAGAACAAAAAAGAATTAAAAAAAGAAAAGATAGGAGACATTGTTTCTATATTACTTCTATCAAATAAAATATTAGCTTCCACATCAAATGGATATTTTTTATTTTTAGATTACAGAAACGGAAAAATTATCAATTATACAAAAGCGTCAAAATCTGGTTTTTTTTCAAATCCAATCATAGTAGATAAAAACATTTACGTTATTGATAAAAAAATGAGAGTTTTAATTTTTAATTAAATTAGTTATTAGATTTGCCACTTAAAAATGATAATTGAGTTACTTTTTCATCAGTTATTTGATCTACAGGTTTAATTGGATATTCGCCAGTAAAATAATGATCTGTAAACTGAGGGTAAACATTATTACGATTAGCATCAAATAAAGCATTATACATTCCATCTATAGTAAGAAATTTAATTGAGTCTGCACCAATATAATCTCTAATCTCTTTTAAGTTTTTATTAGCCGCTAATAGTTCTTTTCTGGTAGGCATATCAATCCCATAAAAGTCTGGGAACTTTATTTCCGGCGATGCTATTCTTACATGAACTTCTTTTGCACCAGAATTGTAAAGCATTTTAACAATTTTGTGACAAGTTGTTCCTCTTACTAAGGAGTCATCAATTAAAACCACCGATTTATTTTTTATTGAGGACATGTTCGCACTAAGTTTTAGTTTGACACCTAAGCTTCTAATATTTTGTGAAGGCTCAATAAAAGTTCTGCCTACATAATGATTTCTAATAAGTCCAAGTTCAAAATTTATTTTTTTATATTGAGAAAACCCTATAGCTGCTGGAACACCTGAGTCAGGGACAGGAATAACAATTTCCCCCGCATCACCAGACTCTTTTGCTAATTCATATCCAAGTTTTTTTCTATATTCATAAGCACATTTGCCTTTGAGAAGACTGTCTGGTCTTGCAAAATATATATATTCAAAAACACATGGTCTACTTTTCCTTGGAGGAAAAGGCTTAAAGCTTTGGATCATATCTTTTTCAATTACAACTATTTCTCCATTTTCAATTTCCCGGACAAACTTTGCTCCAATAATATCTAAAGCACAAGTTTCCGAAGCAAGAACATAGGAATTCTTAATTTTTCCTAAAATCAAAGGCCTTATACCCAACGGGTCCCTTACACCAATTAGTTTTTTGTTTGTCATTATAACAAGTGCATAGCCACCCTGAATTTGAAACAATGCATCAACTAATTTGTCAACAATCTTTGATCTACTAGATCTGGCAATTAATTGAACAATTGTCTCCGTGTCAGATGTTGTTCTAAATATAGCTCCATTTTTTACAAGATTTTCTCTTAATTGAATTGCATTGGTTAGGTTTCCGTTATGAGCAATACTTATGCCACCACCGTAAAGGTCTGCAAAAAAAGGTTGTATATTTCTTAAAGAAGTTTCTCCAGTAGTAGAATAACGGTTATGGCCAATTGCATAATTACCAGGTAGTTTTTTTAAAACTTCTTTATTAGTAAAATTATCACCAACCAAACCATTTCTTTTTTCCGAATGAAAATTATTTCCATCAAAAGAAACAATACCGCAACCTTCCTGACCTCTATGTTGTAATGCATGCAAACCCAATGCAGTTAATGCTGAAGCATCAACTACATTATAAACTCCAAAAATTCCACATTCTTCTCTAATTTTTTGCATTTAAATTTTTTCTATTTCGTTTTTTGTATCCTCTATGTCATTTCTGTCTGGGAATTCCTCAATTAACAAACTACTACCTTTTTCAGTTATAGAAAAAAAGTATGAATTCTTAAGAGACATATCCCATTTTTCGAATGAATAAAACCAATTCACGATTGTAAATATACACACAGCAAAAACATATCCTTTAAAAATACCAAAGAAAAATCCAAATATTTTATCAACTGATCCAAGCCCAGTATAAGAGAATAGTCGACCTAAAGATTTTCCTAATAGAATCAAAACAAATAATGACAATATATAAACAGAAATTCCCAAACCAATTCCAGATACATATTCGTTATTAACAAAATCAGATACAAACGGTTCAATTTTAGGCACCAAGATTATAGTAATGATTAAAGCCAGAACCCATTTTAGAAAAGACACCAAACTTATAAAAAATCCTTTAGCAAAACATTGAATTGAAAAATAAGTAATAAAAATTAAAAATATTATGTCAAATAAAACAATATTTTCTCTTACAGAAGAGATTAAATTATCCAACATTTTTAAATGGCTTGAAAGTTAAAATCAATTTAGGCAATAAAGTTAAAACAGATATCATAGCTAACAACATGGCTATGCCTGTGAAAACACCAAAATAAATTGTAGGAATGAAATTTGAAAGTACCAAAATTGAAAAGCCAAAAACTATTGTTATAGAAGTATTTAATATTGCGACACCGACTGTGTTATGACATTTCTCAAGAGTTTTATTATAATCTTTAATTGTTTTAAATTCTTCCTTGAATCTGTAAATATAATGAATGCTGTTATCTACGGCTATACCTATAGTTATTGCAGCAATTGTTATGGTCATCATATCCAAAGGAATGCCTAGTAAGCCAATAATTCCTAAAATTAAAAAAGCAGCCATAAAGTTTGGAACCACTCCAATTAATGACAATGTAATATTTCTAAATAAAATCAAAAACATAAAGGTAATTCCTGCCATTACTACACCTAAAGTAAGAATTTGAGATTTAAATAAGCTCTGTAAAAGATTATTAAATAAGATTAGAACACCAGCTAGCTTAAATTCTTTGTTATCTAAACCAAGTTTATTTTCTAAATCATATTCAATTTTTTTTATAAGTTCATTTCTTCTAAGATTTTCTTTAGAGTCTAGAACTCTTAAACCAATTCTGGCTTCGTCATCTTCTATGGAAACATAAGGATCTATAACTTCTTTCTTAATAGAGTTAGGTAATTTAGTATATAAAACCCCCATTTCTAAACCTTCTAATCTTTTTCCACCGCTTAGATCCTCCGCAACCCTAACAATTGAAGCAAAAGATATTACCTTACCAACCGAGTCTAGCTCATCTAAATAATCATGTACTTTAATGATTCTGTCTATTTTATTTCTAGTAAACCAATATTTTGAGTCATCACTTTCATCATCGCCCCAATCATCATCAGTATCAATTTCTTTTTCTTTTTTTGGAAACTTTATTATTATGTCAAGAGGAGTTGTGCCCCCAAGTTCTTCATCTATTAATTTCATTCCTTTATATATTTCAGTTTCTTTGTCAAAGTAGTTAATAAAACTATTCTCAACTTCTAATTTAGTAATACCGATAATGCTAATTATTATGATTAAAGCAGCTGATGAAAATATTGTTTTAGTATTTTTTTGAGCAACATTACTCAAAAATGTGGTTACAAAAGATTTTTTTTGATCCCTGTAATTTGTGCTATTTTTGCTTAAAATATTTAATATTGAGGGCAAAAGGGTAAAAGTAACAAACATTGAAACCAATAAACCAACAGTCATCATCCAACCAAAATCTATGATAGGTTTAATACCGCTAAAAATTAGAGATAGGAACGCACATATGGTTGTAAGAACCGTATATAGAATTGGTAAAAACATTCTTTCAGATGTCCAGAGAAGAGATTCATTGTTTGATACATCAGGATTTTCTCTCCTGTACTGTAGATATCTTACGCTCATATGAATATTCATTGCCATTGTTAAAATTAGCATAAGAGCAATAAAATTTGATGATATTACGGTGACTTTCCAACCGACTAATCCAAGAAAACCTATCATTATTAAAACTGAAAAAAAACAGCTTAGTAGTGGCACAAGTACCCAAAGCAAACTTCTAAAAACAAACCAAAGTGTAAAAACAATAAATAAAAATACACCTGCTCCAAAAACAATTATGTCATTTTTTATAAATGTCATCATATCGTCAGCTATCATTGGTATGCCACCGAGATGGATTATTGGATATATATCTGATAAATTTTTTTTAACACTTCCTGGGGCAGGGTGTTCTTCTATAATTTTTCTAATTTCATTTATATTTTCATGATTTTTTTTATTGTAAGATTTTTTGTAAAGATCATATTCTTTCAAAAAAGCTTTATATGAATTTTTTTCTTTTGAAGAAAGTTGTCCTTTAATTTTTCTATCTAAATAATCGTTTTTTTTTTCAATTAATTTAGAAAATTTTTTATCAGGTTTAATGTAGACTAAAATACCACTTGTTTTTCCATCGCTGCTAACAACAAAATCTTTATATATTGGGCTATTGATAATTTCATCAAAGCCTCTATCTAAATTTACATCTGAAGTAGATAAAGTTTTATAGTTTTTTATTCTTTCTGCTAAGGGGTCGTCATTATTTTTGAGAAGAGGAACATCTAATATAGTAATAACATTACTTACCCAATCTAAATTTTCTAATGAATTTTTTAGTAATGCGAGGTTTTTAATTGTATTTTCTGATTTAAATGTCTCGTTAGGTTCGTGAGTATATGTTAAAACCAGAAAATCTTTAGATCCATATCTTTTATTTATTTCTCTTAAATATTTTAGATCTGGATCATTTTCTAATAGCAAAGTATCCGAAGAAGCATCTAATTGAAAATTCTTTGAAAAATATCCAAAGCTTAACAATGTTATAATTAATATTATTAAAGTTATTTTTGGTTTTTCTATTACTATACTTCTGTATATATTAGAGAGTATCACTATAATTAGGTATAGCTTAAAAGAGCATAATTTAAAATTACTTATTTTTGCCCAGTATTAGAAGCATTTTTGAATCTAGTATAGATGCCTTCAAACTCTACTTTGACATTTCCTGTAGGTCCATGTCTCTGCTTCCCAATTATTATATCTGCAGATCCAAGTAATTCGTTCATTTTTGACTGCCATTCTCCATGTTCAACAGTTCCCAACTTAGGTTCTTTTCTCTCAAGGTAGTATTCTTCTCTAAAAACAAACATTACTACATCAGCATCTTGTTCAATTGAACCAGACTCTCTTAAATCAGAAAGCTGAGGTTTTTTATCATCTCTTTGTTCAACTGCACGAGAAAGCTGTGATAGAGCTAAGACTGGAACTCCCAATTCTTTTGCAAGAGCTTTTAGGCCCTGTGTAATTTCTGATATTTCTTGCACTCTACCTTCAAATCTCTTACTTCCAGTTGTCATCAGTTGGATATAATCAACTACTATTAAATCTAATCCAAAAAGCCTTTTTATTCTTCTTGCCCTATTAGATAATGCAGCAATCGTTATTGCTGGAGTTTCATCAATGTAAAGTGGAAGTTCATGAATATTTCTAGATGTTTCAATTAATCTATTAAATTCCTCTTCAGAAACCTTTCCTCTTCTTATGTCGTTTGATTTTATACGGGCCTGTTCAGACAAAATTCTAGTAGACAACTGTTCTGAAGACATTTCTAAAGAAAAAAAAGCAACAGATGATTTTTTATTTTTATCCAAAATCTTTTTTGCTGCATGATAAGCTATATTTGTCGCTAAAGATGTTTTACCCATAGACGGTCGGCCAGCAATAATAACTAAGTCAGATTTATGAAGACCACCTAGTCTCTCATCAAGATCATCAAGACCAGTGGGAATACCGACTATACCCTGATCATTTTTCATGGCATTAGTTGCCATTTCAATAGTTTGGTCTAAAGCTTCATTAAATTTTAAAAAAGATTGATTAAATGCACCTCTCTCTGCGAGATCAAATAATGATTTTTCAGTATCTTGTATAATAATTTCACCAGATTTTTCCGTTGTATCGTCTAACGACTCATCAGATAAATTTTGGGATATTTGAACAAGTTCACGTCTTACAAATTTTTCATGAATAATTTTTGCATAATCAATTGATTGTTTTGTGGAAGAGGAAAATCGTGTCAATTTTACCAAGTACTCTGCCCCTCCGATCTCGGAAAGACCTTCGTCTTTTTCTAGAGAGTTTTTTAGAGTAATTGGGTTTGCTATCATTCCCTTATTGTGTAAATTTTCAATTAAACCATAAATTTTTGAGTGTAACGGATCGTAAAATTCATTTTTATTTATAATATTTGAAATCTCATCAATTATATCATTATTAACCAAAACTGATCCAATTAATGCCTGCTCTGCCTCTAAGTTTGAGGGCAATTTTTTTTCTTTATTTATGTTTAAATTATCAACTCTTAGTTTTTCCATGGAAAAATGACACTATAGGAATCACTCTTTATTGAAACACAAAAGTTATTAACTTTTTTTTCTTATTGTGGAAAATTTAAAAGATTATTTTGCATCTTTTTTTTCAACCAAAACATGTAATTCTGATGTCAGATCAGAGTGTAAATTAATAGTAAGTATAAATTTTCCTACTTTTTTAATTTCTTGTTTTAAATCAATTTGAGATGGATGTATTGTTTCTTTGAAATTTTCACTGAAATATTTTGAAATTTCCCTTGGTTTTATTGGAGCAAAAAGATCACCATTTTCTTTAGTTTCTTTTTTAAAGATTAATTTCTTGTTTTTAATTTTTTCAAGGACTTTTTTTGCTATTTTCTTTTGTTCAATATTTTTTTTATTTATTTCGTCTTTTTTTTTATTAACAAAATTTATATTTTCTTTATCAGCTCTCAAAGCCTTACCCAGTCTTAGTAGGAAATTTCTACCGAACCCATCTTTTACTTTAACTATTTCTCCAATTTTTCCTAAATTTCTTATGTCTTCTAATAGTATTACTTGCATTTAAACCAGCCCCAATATTTTTGCTCTTTTGATAGCCAAAGATAGCTGCCTTTGTTTATTCTGAGAAACTGAAGTTATTCTTGAAGGTAATATTTTACCTGTATCAGAAATATATTTTCTAATAAGTTTAATATTTTTATAATCTACTATCGGCGCGTTTTTAATAGATAGAGGGCAATTTTTTTTAAATCTGATTTCAGGTTTTTGAAAAAGACTTAATTTATTGTTATATCCACTTCTTTTTCTTTGTTTTTTTTTATCTCTTCTCATAATTTATTTTGTTATTCTAAAATATTCTTTTTCTAAATCCAGCTTATTATATTTAACTGTAAGATATCTTAATACGTTATTATCTATAGAAAGTTTCTTTTCAAATTCTTTTAATGAGCTTTCTTCTTTTGTTTCTATCTTAAAATGAATAAAAATGCCTTTCCTATTTTTTTTAATTTTCGATGCTAGATTAAGCAATCCCCAATTTTCTGTTTTTAATATTTTTCCAGATTTATTTATTAAATCTGAATATTTTGTGACTAAATTTTCAACTTCCTTATTTGAAAGATCTTGTTTTCCGATAAATGTATGTTCGTAAAATGCCATTTTGCTATTGAATTATTATTTAAATGCGGACTTATACTATTTAAATTTTGTTTAGACAATAGTAATAATAGGGTTTAATCACTTTAGATTGATATGAAAACTTTAATATTTCCAGGCCAAGGTTCACAAACGGTTGGTATGGGCAAAGAATTATTTAATAGTTTTAACCTAGTTAAAAAAATTTTTAAAGAAGCAGACGATAAATTAAATTACCCTATTTCAAAAATAATTCTAGAAGGTCCTGAGAGCGAACTTAAATTAACAAAGAATACCCAACCAGCAATATTGACTATAAGCCATTCTATATTTCGATTGATTACAGAAGAATTCAATATTCAACTAAAGGATATAAAATATTTTGCAGGACATTCTTTGGGAGAGTATAGCGCTTTGGTGTCTGCAAAATCTTTAACTTTTTCTGATGCAGTATTCCTTCTTCATGAGAGAGGAAAATCAATGCAAGAAGCGGTACCTGAAGGAAAAGGCTCTATGCTTGCAGTTATGGGTTTAAAAATTAAAGATGTAGAAAAACATATAGCTGAAATCGGCAAAGAAAAAGGGATATGCGAAATAGCAAATGATAACTCAGACAGCCAAGTAATTTTGAGTGGAGACAAATCTGCGATTGAAGAGATTAATAAAATTTTAAAGTTAAACAAAAAAAAGTCAATTTTTTTACCTGTAAGCGCCCCATTTCATTGTTCTTTAATGAATATAGCAGCAAAAAAGATGGAAGAAAAAATTATGAATACAAACTTTAAAAATCCAAATGTAGATTTAGTTTGTAATGTAACAGCAGAATCAGAGAATAATTCTGAAAAAATTAAAAATCTTTTAGTAAAACAAATTTTCTCTAAAGTTAGATGGAGAGAAAGCGTTTTATTTATGATAAAAAATGGCGTTAATGAATTTATCGAAATAGGCCCTGGAAAAGTACTGTCTGGGCTTGTAAAAAGAATTAGTGACAAAGTTTCAACTAAAAGTATAAATACCATAGAGGAAATTAAAAATCTTAAATGATTGATTTTAAAAATAAAAAAATCTTGATAACTGGTGCGACCGGAGGAATAGGTGGGGCGCTTATAAAAAAATTTGTCACTCTAGGCGGTACAGTTCTAGGTACAGGCACGAAATCTGAAAAATTAGATTTAATTAAAAAAAATTATCCTAATGTAAAAGTTAAAAAGTTTAATCTCTCAGAGCATTCAACAATTGAAGAGTTTGTAAATTCCACAATGTCTGAATTGGGTGGACTTGATATTTTAGTGAATAATGCTGGTGTCAATGTTGATAATTTATCTTTGAGAATGAAAGATGAAGAATGGAAAAAAGTTATTGATATAAATCTAACATCTACTTTTTTATTATCTAAATATGCTATTAAAAATATGTTAAAAAACAAATTTGGAAGAGTTATAAATATAACATCAATTGTTGGTCATACTGGAAATCTTGGTCAGGCAAATTACTCTGCTTCTAAATCAGGTATAATTGGGATGTCTAAAAGTTTAGCTATAGAGTATGCAAAAAAAAACATAACAGTTAATTGTGTTTCCCCTGGCTTCATAACTTCAGAGATGACAGAAAACATAGCAGAAAAAGTAAAGTTATCTTTAATTTCAAGAATACCAATGGCAAAACTTGGTACTGGAGAGGATGTATCAAATTGTGTAGCATTTTTGTCGTCAGAGGCCGCCTCTTATGTAACTGGAGAAACTATCCATGTTAATGGAGGAATGTATATGTCTTGACAAAGAAAAAAAATAATTTAATAACCAACTTAAGGAAAAATCAAAAAAAAGGATTCAAATGTCAAAAGATGTAGCAGCAACAGTTAAAAAAATAGTTGTAGATCATTTAGGTGTAGAGGAAGACAAGGTAACAGAAGAAGCAAGTTTTATTGATGATCTTGGAGCTGATAGTTTAGATACAGTAGAATTAGTTATGGCTTTCGAGGAGGAATTTGGTTCAGAAATATCCGACAACGAGGCTGAAAAAATTTTAACTGTGGGAGACGCTATAAAGTTTATAGAGAGCAAATCTAAATAAACTAAAAGCTTTTACCGATGGAAAACCCAAGCAGCAAACCTTTAATGCTTGTATTATCATCACCGTCTGGCGCAGGCAAAACTACTCTTTCAAAAAAAATCCAACAATCAGATAACGCTTTTAAGATTTCCGTTTCACATACCACAAGAAGAGCCAGACCAAATGAAGTAGATGGTGTCGACTATCATTTTATTAATGAACAAAAATTTAAAGATTTACTAAAAAATAATGCTTTTTACGAGCATTCAATAATATTTGGAAATTATTATGGGACATCAAAAGAAGCTGTAGATGCCATAATAAAGGAAAAATGTAATGTTTTATTTGATATTGATTGGAAAGGTGCAAAACAATTAAGTGAATTCAAAGAATTAAATTTGCTAAAAATTTTCATTTTACCACCTAGCAAAAAAGAACTAGAAAAAAGACTTATAGCCAGAAATCAGGATGGAAAAGATTCAATAAAAGATAGGCTTCACGCATACTCACAAGATATAAAACATGCCAATGAATATGATCATGTAATAGTTAATGACAATGTGGATGTTTGTTTTAATGAAATAAAGAAAATAATTTCGGAAAGACTTTAACTAAAATGTTTTTTTTTAGTTTTTTCAAAATATTCTGTTAATTTAAAATAATCTTCAAATGACAACTCGGAAGGTCTTGCGTTAAGATTAATTTTTAGTTTTTTTGCAACTATTTTATAGTCTTTAAAAATTTTTGCAAAAGGTTTATTAATCATTTTCCTTCTATTAGTAAAGAATATATTTGTAATTTTTTCCAAATTATTGATATCAGAAATTTCATATTTAATTTTAGCACGAGGTTTAAAAACAATAATTTTTGAATCAACATCTGGTTTTGGATAAAAACAGTTTTTCGAAATTTTAAAACTTTCAATTATTTCTAAACGAAAATTAGTTATTATTGCCAATCTACCAAATTGTTTCGAATCATATTTAGCCAAAATTCTATCAGCCACTTCTTTTTGAAACATAAATATTATTTTTTTATAAAAAGGTGGCCAATTTTTTACTTTGATAAAATTTATTAAAATTTGAGTTGAAATATTATAAGGTAAATTTCCAAAAATAATTGCTTTACTTAATCCTGTATAGTTTAAATTATATTTTAAGATATCCTGATTATAAATTTTTATATTTTTTTGATTTATAAATTTTTCTCTGAGTAATTTACAAAAATTATCATCTTTTTCTATAATAACTAAATTTTTAACATTGTTGTTAATAATGGGACCTGTTAAATTTCCAGTTCCACCTCCTACTTCTAAAATATTTCTATTTTTTAAATCCTCTAACGATATAATTTTATTAATTATATTTTTATCTATAAGTAAATTTTGACCTAATGATTTCTTAAGTTTATGCATTAACTTTATTAAAAAATTTAATTGCCTCAATTAAACTTAAAGGGTTAGCTAAATTTTTTTTGATAATATCCTTACCCGTTCCATGATCTGGTGATATTCTAAGTATTGGAATACCTAAAGTAATATTGATTGCATTAAACTTAAATAATGCCTTAAAAGGAGATAATACCTGATCATGGTACATTCCAATTAAAACATTAAAATTTCTATTTCTAAAATCTATAAATGCGGTATCAGACGGAATAGGACCAAAAACTTTAATTTTCTTTTTTTTTAATGAATAAATTGCTGGTAAAATAATTTTTTTTTCTTCTGAATTTTTTTTAAATTCATCATTATGTGGATTTAATCCAATCACACCTATTTTGGGTTTTATTTTCAATTTTTCTAAATAAAACTTATTAATTGCAATTATTTTATTAAAAATCATTTTTTTTGATAAATGTTTGCTAACTTTTTTAAGACTAATATGGGTAGTAATTGGACAAACTGATAATTGTTTATTATAAATTAGCATAGCTTCTTTACCCTTAGTTTTAAATTTTTTTCCTAGAAACTCAGTCACCCCTAAATTTTTATCAAAAATTTCGGTTTTGTTAATTGGACAATTTACAAATCCTATAATTTTTTTTTCTTTTGAAAGTTTGATTGCAATATTTAACGTCTCAATAACATAGTTTTTTTTTATTTTTTTTTTTAAATCGAAAGGTTTTTTAAATGAAAAGGGAACATCAAGAATTGATAATCCATTTTTAAAATTATTACTTTTTAAACTACTGATTTTATTTAATTTAATTTTTATTTTTAAAACTTCTAATTGTTTCTTTATTAGCTGGAAGTTTCCGATAACAAATATATTTAAATTTTTAAAGAGTTTTTTATTTTTCCAAGTTTTTGCTATAATCTCTGAATTAATACTATCAGGATCACCTGCCACTATTGCAATTATTTTTTTCATAAGAAATTAACTTGTATAGTTCTTTCTAAATTTGCAAAATGTGCATTAGAAAACATTTGTAATTTTTTTTCCTTTTCTTGTCTTATAATTCTATTTTTGATTTTTTCTATATCTTTATCAAAGACTTTTTCACCAAGTTTTTTTATTATTAATATTGAATTATCAAGTATTATTGGTTTGCTAATATCGTCAACTTTCAAGTTTTCTATATTATTAAAAATTTTTTTTGATAATTTTTGCTTATTTATCCATCCAATATTTCCACCATATTCAGCAGATTTTGAAATACTAAATTTTTTGGCTGTTTCCTCAAAACCTACTTTTTTAATATCATCAAAAATTTCATTCAAAACTTTGTCGATATTATCATTAGATTTATTAATTTCTATTTCTGATAGAAGAAATATTCTTTGAGATTTGGTTTTATCGATTTCGGAATTTATTTTATCCTCAACCTCAGATGTATTAAGTACTATTTTGTTTTTATATAACTGAAAAATCAAGGTATTCCATTTTAAATCGATCATAAATCTTTTTTTTAATAATTCAAAACTAAGTTTATTAGTATTTATTAATTTTTCTAATCCCTCCGGGTTAGTACCAATATTTTGAGAAGCTTTTAAAATCATAGTCTCCAAATCTTTTTTATTATAATTTTCTATATTAAATTTTTTTATTTCAATTTCTTTTATTTTCCTTTTTATAATCGATTGAACTGCTATTGCTTTAATCTGTTCTTTATTTGAAGAATCAATTGTATTCTTTGTAAGTAATGAAATAAGTTGCATCTCTTTTATTAGATCAACATATGTAATAGGCAAATTTCCTACAGATATAATTACTGAATTATTTATATTTGAAAAACTTTTAGATGGAATCGATAAAAAAATTATTACTATTAAAATTTTTATAATTTGTTTCATTATTTAATTGTAGGACCAAATGCATCACCTAAAGGTATTAAAGAAATTTTGAACATCAAAGTATCACTATGTTCTATATCTCGATCCTCATAGAATTTTCTTCTAAAAACTAGTCCAGCTCTCAAGCAATCATTTAAATAATTATAAGCTAAACTATAAAACTCAGTTGATTCTGTCTCAAGATTTCTTCTAAAATCAAAATTCATTTCACTAGATTCATTAATTTCAATTTTCAAATCTGATTTAATGTAATTTGTATTACCTATGTGATTATTCTCTTCTAAGTATTTTAAATTAAAATTTGCATTGCCCATTATTAAATTTGCGCCAAATTCATTATAATTAATATCATTAACGTTATGATCTATGGAAAATTCATTTGTAAGTTTTAAATTATCACTCAATTTGAGAAATCCTTCTCCTACAATATCAGATGCTTTTTGATGTAAAGAACTTCTTAAAGGAATATCTTCATTTTCATCTAAATTATATATTTGCCCAACTGAAAAAGAGTAGTTTTTATCTCCTGGAATATTATTTTTATCTAACTCATTACTAGAAATTTCAAATCCCAAACTCAAACTTGTTCCTGACTCGATGACGTCAGCTTGTGAATTTTTATTTAAAGAAAAAATATTTGAATAAGAAAGTTTTAATTCATCGTCTTGAATATTTCTCATATCACTTGGAGCAAATCTTAAAGACATTTTAGGAATTAGAAAATTAACCGCATTTTTATCTTTGTTTTGTTTTGTTAATGGAAGACTTGCATTATAAGCTAATGCACTAGAAATTTCAGAATTCAAACCTTCTGTTTTAAATCTGTCTGCATCAGCTTCATAATTGACAATTTTTAGTAAACCTTCAAATTCATTTTTAATTCCTTTAAAATTACCAAAAGGTCTTGATTTCCAACTGAAGTCATTGACCCACATCTTAGTAGTTTGATCAACCTCTACGTTTTTTATGTAAGCGTTACTTAATATATTAACTAAACCAAGTCTACTATCGGCAAAGAGGTTTCTTTCAAAAGTAAGACTTGGTGCTATATATTCATATCTTGACCTATCTGTTTTTTTTAAATCTTCATAAACACTGGCTGAAAGTCCCAAATAATTGGTATCATCTTGAAACTCATAATTTAAATTAGTTTTAATAATATTCTCTTTATAGTCAGCAAGCTCTGTTTCAATCTCATGAACTTCTAAATATGTTGGATTTGAAACTCTTTGAATATTTACTTCTAGGTCACTGAAATAATCATCTGTTTCAGCAAAATTGGCATTGTATTTTGCAAAAAAATGGCTTCTAGATCCAGGAAGTTTAGCATTTGAATTTTTTTTGTAACCTTTTGTATAACCACTATCTACAATTAAATCTGCATTATCAAATGCTTGTCTGTACTCGTTTAAAAATAAAATATTTTCATTTGCGTACAGTTTAGGTGTTATAGTCATATCACTGTCTTTTGAAATTGCCCAAAAATAAGGAATGGTCGATCCCAAACCAACCATAGAACTGTCTGTAAATCTTGGTACTAAAAAACCAGATTGTCTTTTAACAGTAGGATCTGGGTGAAAAAATTTTGGAAAATAAAAAACTGGAAAATCATAAATTTTCATTACAGCATCATGATAATAAATTGTTTTTTTTGCACTATTATGTTCAATTTTTTTTGCTCTTATAGCCCAAGGAGGACATTTTTCACCTTCTCTTTTTTGACACGATGTAAAAACTCCTTTTTCAAAAACCGAATTCTGATCTGTAATTGTTGCACTATTAGCATAGAATCTAGGTTCATTTCTTTTATCCTCTTTAAATGATGCTGAATTAAGATATGA
Source organism: Candidatus Pelagibacter sp. (assembly GCA_002704625.1). Next base: position 85,480 of record PAGZ01000040.1, on the reverse strand, counting down.
TTTAATATCACTACCAACTATTTTATTATTTTTTTCATCTATATAAATTTCAGAAAAAAAATATTGATTATCTCTAACATCTACCACTTCTATCTCACCAGTTGAGAAAAACATTTTTTTAAGCGTCAAATAATTGAACATATCTACTGTTATTTTGTTTCCATTAAGATCTTTGATAACTGTTAAATTATTTGAATAGATAATTTTTTTATTATTATCATAAAACAAATTATCTCCTTGAACCTCATATTTTTCTGATGTTAAAATTTTTGTTGGTCCAATTGTTTTAACTATTCCATTTAATTTATCGTATTCAGCATTTTCACTAAAAATAATATTTTTTTGTTTATCAGATATTTCGACGTTTCCCTTAGCATAAACTACCTTAGAAGCCTTATCTAATTCGATAGTTGAGGCATTAATATTGAGCTCTTCAGAATTTACGTTTTGTTGAATTAGCACAACGATTAAAACATAAATATATTTAAAAAATTTATTTTTCATTTATCTGGATAACTCCTACTGAACAAAACAAAGACAAAATAATAACAGGTGACCATACAGAAACTAATAAAGGTATTTTTTCAGTGGTACCCAAAGCTGTAGAAAAATTTTTAAAATAAAATATAATTACACAGACAATAATAGAAAGTAATATGTAGTAAGTATTTTGTCTTCTATCATTTGAATTTAGAGTAAAAATTCCCGCTAAACAAACCATTAAAATTAAGAAAAAAGGCAGTGATAAATAAAAATGTTTTTTTTCTTGTAAAAGTTTTTGATTGTATCCCTTACCAATAAGTTTATCCATGTTAGTAATTAAATTATAGAAAGATATAGTATTAAGATTTGTGTAAATTGAGCTTAATTTATCTTTGCTAAAGGTAGAGTCAAACTCACTTGTAAGAAATTCTTTTATGTTATTCTCATTTTTAAAGTCTATTTCTTTTCCATTTTGTAAAATCCATGGGTTTGATGATATTGTGGCCTCAGAAGCCTCAATTCTTGTCAGCAAAACGTAATCTTTATCAAACTTATAAATTGAAAGATTTATTAATCTATCTCCTTCTAATCTTTCAGATTTAATAATATTTATATTATTTTTTTGAATTTCTTTTATCCATATACCATTAGCATTTATTGATGCGAGATGAGATTTATCAAGATCATATTTGCCTTTAATATCTTCATAATATTTTACAGTTGCTGAAGTAAGTGGATTTAAAACAAACATTATAATGATAGATATAAAAATAGTAGCAAACGAAAATAAAAATAAAAAATTTAAATTAGAAAACCCAAAAGTTTTTAAAGCAATTATATCTCTATTATTTTTCATCTTAATAAAAACCCACATAGAAGATAAAAATAAAATAAAAGGTAAGAGATCAATCAAAATACTTGGAATCACCATTAAAGATAATCCTAGTGGTAGCAATATTCCAACTTCATAATTTTTAAAGTAATTAATTTCCTCAAATAAATTTAAAACTAAACCTAAGCAACAAAAAATTAGAGCTATATTTAGAAATGATTTTAAAAATGATCCAATCAAATATTTATTTACTATAAAGCTATTCATATTTTTTTTAGGTTTTCGTTGTAAAAATTTCTAAATAAAAAAAGATAAAGTATGGGCGCTGAAATTATTGGAATAAAATAATAAATTAATGAATATAAAAAAGATTTTCCAGAATACCTTACTAAAATCTCAGCTGTAATTAAAATTGTAAAAGCTATTGCAAAGTAAAAATATTTATATAAGTTTTTCCTTTTACTTTCATATCTCGATATAAGCAGAAACGATAAAATTAGACTTATACATGGAATGTACAGAGGCATCCCAAATCTTCTGTTTAATTCCGAAAAAATATCTATTTGAGTTTTAGCTTTAGGACAGTTGTATAATTTTTCAGTGAGATTTTTTTTAAAAATACAATCTATTAATATTAATGACGGTGTTTCTTGAATTTTAGGCATTATTATTGATTTCGTTTTTAGCCCTTCCAAAATCAAACTAGTTTTTTTGAAATTAATTGTTTGAATTTGTTTTTTATCGGTCTCTTTCTGAATTATACCATTTTCTAATAGTAAATGATTATCATTTCCCCGCTTTTTTATTTTTCCTTCTTTTGCAAAGATAGTTATATTATCTGTATCATCTGAATTTTTTAAACTTTTTAAAATTTTACCATCGTCACGTATAAAGATATTTTTTAATAAATCATTTTCATCTTTTTCTTCAACATAAATTGTTAAGCCTTCGACAGTGTCATTAAATTGATTTGATTTAATCATTGTAGAAACATAATCTAAATTTGATGATTTAATTAATGATCGAGAATGATTTAAAAATTTTGGGTTTATCAAACAGGCGAAAATTAACTGCAATGCAGTTACAATAATTGAAATTTTAAAAAAGAAATTTACTAATCTTATTTTATTAAGTCCAGATGTCCACAAAATGATAAATTCGTTATCATCATCAAATTTTAATATGGTTAAAAATAAAGCTAATAAAAAAGAAAGAGGTATAAATTTAGTTAAAATTTTGGGTATATTTAATAAAGAGTAATTTAGATAAACTGCGATACCATGTCCATCATCAACAATAAGATCTAAAAAATTAACGGCCTGAACTGACCATACTATTATGCTAAAAGTGAATAATACTAATAAAAAGTACTTAGCTAATTCCAGTAAAAAGTGCTTATAAATTTTATTACTCAACATTGTTGTTGTTTTTGTATATAATTAAAGCAACTTATTAAGAATTTCAATCATAGGTAGACCAAATGATAAATTTTACTGAAAAATTGACGATAAATGCGAAAATTTGGGTTTTTTTATACCTCGGGGTAAGCTTTATTAAATCATTTTAAAAAACTATGTCTATTAAATTAAATTATTCAAAAAAATTAAGTGACAAAATATCATCGAACCTAGTGTTATTTTGCGATGAAAAATATAGCACTAATGGATTAAAAAAATATCTTTCTAATACTGAGTTTTCCTACATAAGTGAATTGTTAAAAACAATTGACTTAAAAAAAAATTTATTTGTTTTTGAGGTTAACTCGAAAAAGAAGATAGTATTTGTATCAATTAAAAAAAATTTAAAAACTTCTGATATCGAAAATTTAGGAGCAGAATTTTACAAAAGAGTTAACTCTGGAAAAAATAGTGAATACTTCGTTATTTCTGACAGTATAGTTGGAAAGTATGATAATTTTTTAGGCTATTTTCTTCATGGTCTGAAATTAAAATCTTATGAGTTTAAAAAATATAAAACAAAAAAAGATACTAGACTTATTTTAATAAATGTAGTGGGTGATAAAAATAAGCCTTCAATTCAAAATCAATTAAAATTCAAAGCTTTGGAAGAGGGAACTTTTTTTGCAAGAGATTTGGTTTCTGAACCTGGTAATGTTCTACATCCTGATGAATATGCAAAAAGATTAAACTCACTCAAAAAAGATGGATTAAAAATTAATATATATGATGAAAAAAAATTAAAAAAACTTGGTATGCATGCTTTGCTGGGTGTAGGTCAGGGAAGTATCAGAGGATCATATCTTGTAACAATGGAGTGGAATGGAGCAAAAAATAATTCTAAGCCACTAGCATTTGTTGGAAAAGGAGTTTGTTTTGATACAGGAGGTTACTCACTAAAACCAGCAAGATTTATGGAAGATATGACCTACGATATGGCAGGATCTGCGACTGTAGTTGGTTTAATGAAAAACTTTGCGTTGAGAAAAGCAAAAATTAATGCCGTTGGTGTCGTGGGACTTGTTGAAAACATGGTAAGTGGAAATGCCCAAAGGCCTGGAGATATTGTTAAATCTTATAGCGGTAAAACAATAGAAATTTTAAATACAGATGCAGAAGGTCGATTGGTTTTAGCGGACGCGTTAACATTTACCGAAAAAAAATTTAAACCAAAATTTATTGTTGATTTAGCTACCTTAACAGGTGCAATAATAGTTTGCCTAGGATCCGAATATGCAGGACTCTTTTCTAACGATGACAAGTTATCTAAACAAATCTTCAATGCCGGTGAAAAAGTTGAAGAAAAAGTATGGAGAATGCCGCTTCATAAAAATTATGATAAACTCATGAATTCTAAAAATGCTGACGTTCAAAATATAAATTATGTAGGAGGGGCCGGGTCAACAACAGCAGCTCAATTTTTACAAAGATTTATTTTAAATAAGACCCCTTGGGCACATTTAGATATTGCTGGTATGGCTTTTTCAAAATATGGCGGAGCTTTAAACTCAGGCGGCGCAACAGGATTTGGAGTAAGGTTATTAAATCAACTTGTTGAAGAAAATTATGAGTAGCATTGAACAAACGCTTTCAATTATAAAACCAGATGCTGTAGAAAGAAATTTAGAAGATAAAATTAAAGAAAAATTTTCTAAAAATAATTTAGAAATAAAAAAACAGAAAAAAATTCAGATTTCAAAAGATGAAGCTGCTGAATTTTACAAAGTTCATCAAACAAAACCATTTTATGATAAATTATGTGCATATTTATCATCAGGCCCAATTGTAGTTATGATTTTAGAGGGCGAAAATGCTATTGAAAATAATAGGAAAATTATGGGTGGAACTGATCCAAAAAAAGCACAAAAAGGAACTATAAGACAAGAATACGGATTATCTATAGACAAAAACTCCGTCCACGGATCAGACTCGGTAGATAATGCAAAGAAAGAAATAGAATTTTTCTTTAAAGTTTAAATATAGTTATAGATTTTTCTTATAGCAAAAGAGTAAACTTTATATTCTTCAGCTTGAACTTTTCGTTTTAATATCTCTGGAGTATCTTTTTTATCAATCCAAACTCTTTTTTTTAAAATAAATCTTCCATTATCTAATTTTTCGTCAACAAAATGAACTGTGCATCCAGTAATTTTTTCTTTATCATTTAGTGCGCGTTTAAATGTATTTAATCCTTTATATTTAGGCAAAAGAGACGGGTGTATGTTAATTATATGACCTTTAAAACTTCTTACAAATTTTTTTGATAAAATCCTCATAAAACCTGCTAAACAAATTAAGTTTATTTTATATTTTCTGAGTTCATTTAAAGCAATCTTTTCTAAATTTTTTTGGTTTTTATTTAAAATTAAATAAGGGATTGAAAATTTTTTAGCAAAATAAATACCCCCCGCATTTTTTTTATTTGTTATAACTAAATTTATTTTTATTGGAAAATTATAATCCCTTGAATTTTTAATTATAGATTTTAAGTTAGTTCCAGAGCCAGAAATGAAAATACATGCTTTTTTTTTTACCATTTTATTTTATTTGTAAATTTAATTTTTTTTGAGGATTTCGATACATAGCCTATCTCATAAGGTCTGTACTTATTATCAAAATAATTTTTCAGCTTTTTGACTTTTTTTTTATTTGTTATTAAACAAAAACCAACACCACAATTAAATGTTCTTAACATTTCGATGTCATTTATATTTCTCCTTTTAAGCCATTTAAAAATTCTTGAAGGCTTTATTTTTGATAGATTTATATTTGCTGTATAACCTGAAGGTATCGACCTTGGAATATTTTCTATTAGCCCACCGCCAGTAATATTGGCAGTAGAATTTATTAAATTATTTTTTACCAAATTCAAAATTTCATTTGAATAAATCTTTGTAGGGATTAATAATTCTTTTTTTAAAAAATTGTTAATTTTAATATTTTTTAAAACTTTTCTTACTAAAGAGAAGCCATTTGAATGAAGACCACTTGATGGTACAGCTAAAATTATATCATTATTTTTAACTTTATTTTTATTCAAAAATTTTTTTTTTGAAACAATTCCTACGGAAAACCCAGCAAGATCAAATTTATTCTTTCCATAAGTTCCAGGCATCTCTGCAGTTTCGCCACCAACTAGTATGCATTTGGAAATTTTACAACCTTTTATAATTCCTTTTAAAATTTTTTTCATCTTTTTTAAATCAAGTTTTCCAGCTGCAATGTAATCAAGAAAAAATAATGGTTTAGCACCATGAACAACTAAATCATTAATGCACATTGCTACAAGATCAATTCCAATAGTATCAAATTTATGAAATTTATTTGCGATTTCTAATTTTGTACCAACTCCGTCAGTACTACTTACTATTAGTGGATCTTTAATTTTCTGAGATTTTAAATCAAATGCTGAAGCAAAATTTCCAATATTATTTTTGTTTAGGTTTTTCCGAAAGGCTTGTTGTGAGATTTTTTTAATATAATTAGTAAATTTATCTGCAGTTTTAATATTTACGCCGCTTTTTTTGTAACTATTTTTTGTTTTTTTCATTAATAAAATGATAATTAGATGGTTTATGAAAAAAATAATTATTTTTTTACTAATAATATTGTTTTTTACAAAAACTCAAAATGTTTTTGGTAATACCGAGGTTTTTACTGTTGATAATATTGAGGTTGTTGGAAAATCAAGTGATAAAAACTATAGAAAAAAGTCTATACAAGTTGCATTTAGAACAGGATTTCAAAAACTCATAAAAAATATTATTAGAAAAGAACAACAGAGGGAACTATTAAGCACTGACTTGGAAACAATAAACTCATTAATATCGAGTTACAGAATCTTAGAAGAAACTGTATTACAAGATACTTATAACATAAAGTATATCGTTAAATTTAATAGATCCTCGGTAGAAAAGTTTCTGAGGAACAAAAATGTTTCGTATTCTCAGATAAAAAAATTAAATATTATAGTTTATCCAATTTTAGTTAATAACTCAGAATTACAAGTATTTTCTAAAAATAAATTTTTTGAAGAATGGAACAAAGAAGAAAATTTTGAGAACATAAATTTCATTTTACCGATTGAAAATTTAGACGACTTGAACTTCATTAGGAACAATATTGATGATCTAGAGGAAATTAATATGTCAAAACTTGTTGATAATTATGAAATAAAAAATAGCACAATTTTGATTCTTAGATATGATGAAAATAAATTAAACGTATTTTTAAAAACTAAATTGTTTAATACAACAAAAGTCAAAAAAATTGATTTTAATTTAGATGATATGAACAAGATCGAAGCTAGAAGCGATATAATATTAAAATTAAAAAATTATATTCATGAGTTGTGGAAAGAGGAAAATCTAATTGATATATCAGCTCCTTCTTATTTGACAGTTAATACAAGTATTCAAGATAATAGTTCACTAACAAAAATAATTCAAAGAATTAAAAATATTAGTCTTATCGACAACTATACAATTCAAGAAATCAGCAATGAGTCTGTAAAAATTAAAATTAAATTTTTTGGCAAAATAAAAAATTTAAAAGATGGCTTTGAAAGCAATGGTATCGAAATTAAAATAATACATAATGAGTGGAATTTATATTTGAATACTAAAAATGTCTGAGCAATTACTTTTCAATTTTCCATTTAAAAAAAGTTATTTAAGTCATGATTTTTATGTGGCTAAAAATAACTTTACCGCTTTCAAACTTATTGAAAGTTGGCCACAATGGCCAAGCAGGTTTATTAATATTTTTGGTCCAAAAGGTTGCGGAAAAACACATTTGGTTAATATTTTAATGAATAAAATAAGATGCGAAATGGTTCGTGCAAAACTAGTAAATGAAAAGATTTTGAACAAATACAAAACTAAAGAATGTTTAATCATAGATGATTTTGATAATAATATTAAGGAAGATTTACTTTTCACTATTATCAACATGGCTTTCCAGGATAACAAATATTTAATTATAAGTTCGCCAATTTCGTTAAAAAAGTTTAAAATAAATCTAAAAGATTTAAATTCAAGATTTACAAGTTTTATTGATGTTGGTATTGATTTACCTACAGACGATTTAATTAGAGTTATATTGACAAAAAATTTTTCTGATAAACAAATTGAAATTAGTAAAAAAAATATAGATTATATTTTGAATAATATTGAGAGATCATATGAAAAAATTAACTTATTTACAAACGCAATTGACACTTTGTCTTTATCAAAGTCAAAACCAATTAATTTAAAACTAATAAAAGATGTTTTGCAAAAAATAAAATCATAATCTTATGAATAAATTTAGAACTCACAATTGTTCAGAAATAAATGAAACAGACGTTGGCAAAAATGTTAGGTTGTCAGGTTGGATTCATAGAAAACGAGATCATGGAAATCTTCTCTTTTTAGATTTAAGAGATCATTTTGGCATAACTCAATGTGTAATAGAAAACCAAGATAAGAATTTTAAAACCTTGGAAAAACTTAAGTCAGAGTCCGTAATTTTAGTAAATGGAAAAGTAATTAAAAGATCTGAAGAAACTCAAAACAAAGATCTCAAGACAGGTATGATTGAAATTAAAATTAAAGATTTTCAAATTTTGTCTGAATCCAATGAATTACCAATGCCAGTCTTTGGGGAGCAGGATTATCCAGAAGAAATTAGATTAAAATATAGATTTTTAGATTTAAGAAGAAAAGAAATGCATGACAATATTAAACTTAGGTCTGATGTAATTTCATTCTTAAGAAAAAAAATGATTGAAAATAATTTCTTAGAGTTTCAAACTCCAATTTTAACAGCATCTAGTCCTGAGGGAGCTAGAGATTTTTTGGTACCAAGCAGACTCCATGCTGGTAAATTTTATGCTCTTCCTCAAGCCCCACAACAATTTAAACAGATGGTTATGGTGTCTGGGTTTGATAGATATTTTCAAATAGCACCATGTTTTAGAGATGAGGATGGTAGAGCAGATAGAAGTCCAGGTGAACATTATCAATTAGATCTAGAAATGTCTTTTGTAGAACAAGAAGATATTTTTAAAGTAGTTGAACCAATCTTTTACGATCTTTTCTCAAAATTTGGTAAGGGAAAAAAAATAAATAAACATCCATTCCCAAGAATTACTTATAAAGATTCAATCGAAAAATATGGTACTGACAAACCTGACTTAAGAAATCCTATTGAATTAACTGATGTAACGTCACTTTTTAAATCTGATGATGTTAAACTGAAAATTTTTAAAGATATAATTAATAAAAAAGGAATAGTTAAAGCTATTCCAGTTAAAGGGACTCATTCGAAACCGAGAAGTTTCTTTGATAATTTAAATAATTGGGCAATATCTGAGGGAGCAAGTGGTTTAGCTTATATTACATTTGAAAACGAAAAAGGCAAAGTAGTTGGTAAAGGACCAATAGCTAAATTTTTTACAGAAAAAGCAACTTCAGAACTTTTAAAAAAATGCAAAATAACAGAAAAAGACTCTGTCTTTTTTGTTTGTAATACTTATAGTGAAGCTAATAAATTCGCAGGAATTGCCAGAAGAAAAATAGCTGAAGATTTAAAAATTATAGACAACTCTAAATTTAACTTTTGTTGGATAATAGATTATCCAATGTATCACTATGACGAGAAGGAGAAAAAAATTGATTTTAGTCATAATCCATTTTCTATGCCACAAATAGATATAAAAAATTTTGATAAGACTGACCCCCTAAAAATTTTAGCTTATCAGTACGATCTTGTTTGTAATGGCTATGAATTATCATCAGGGGCAATACGAAATCATGTTTCAGAATACTTGTTTAAAGTTTTTAGTAAGGTGGGATATTCAAAGGAATTAGTTAAAAAAAATTTTTCTGGAATGATCAAAGCACTTTCTTTTGGGGCCCCACCACATGGAGGAATGGCTCCAGGCATAGATAGGATAGTAATGCTGTTAGCTGGTCAACAAAATATAAGGGAAATTACTTTATTTCCAATGAATCAAAATGCTCAAGATCTTTTAATGGATGCGCCATCAGAAGTGAGTGAAAAACAATTGAAAGAGCTAAACATAAAGATTACAAAAAAATGAAATTAGCTTTTACTCTTTAAATTAATTCTGACATCACTTAGATCTACAAGTTTTTCTTCATAGTTACTTCTTATAAATCCTTTACTAGTAATATTTTTTACAATTTTTAAAAATTGATTATCCTCATTAAATTCTTTGTCTGTAACAGACTTACTAATGCTAGGAGTATGTGCTAAATCTTCTTTTCCAAGATAAGAAACAGCCAGTTCTCTAAATATATAATCAAGAATTGATGTTGCGCTTAATATTCTGTCATTTCCATAAACTTTTCCAGAGGGTTCAAATTTTGTTTCAAGAAACGCATCAACAAATTCTTCCAATGGGACGCCGTATTGCAGGCCTAATGAAATAGCTATAGCAAAATTATTCATTAAAGATTTAACTAATTCACCTTCTTTATTCGTATCTATAAAAATTTCGCCAATTTTTCCATCATCATATTCTCCGGTATGTAAATAAACTTTATGATCACCGACAGTAGCTTTTTGAATATAACCTTTTCTTCTATCAGGCATCTGAAATCTTTTGCCAGACTTTTTGTTTTTAAAATTATTATTAACTTTAATACTTTTATCAACTATTTCAGACTTAATTTTTCCTGTATTTTGATTATTATTAATATGATCAATTTTTATATTTTCTTTATTTTCAAATTTTTCGATTTTTTTCTTATCACCTGCTTTTTTTGTTTTTCTGTTATTAACCGTAACATCAATAATCTCTACTCTGCCATCTTTTCTACTGTCTATATCTGAAAGCAGTTTTTCATTGAGCTCTTCGAGTTCGTGAACTATTTTAAATGTGCATGTATAATGAGTTTCTACTAAAAATTTTGACATAATTTTTCCTTAATGTTTGTTGAAAGTATTATTTTTTAAGATATATACGATATTTAAAACGTGTCTATGTTATTGTAATACAATTGATGATTGTGTGGATTTAATAATTTAAAAAATGATAAAACAAATTTTTACCTGGTGGAACTCACAGACTTTCGGAACTTTTTTGTATACCTTTTTTTTTGGCAAATTGGTTGGCCAAGATGAATTTGGGAATAAATATTATGAAAATAAAAAAGGTAAAAGATGGGTTATTTATAGGGGAGAAATTAACGCTTCTAAAATAACGTCTGACTGGTTTTCATGGATGCATCATATTACCAATATTGTACCCTCAGAAAAAGAACTTAAAAAATATTCTTGGCAAAAACCTCACAAAGATAATAAAACTGGCACCGAAAAAGCTTATAAACCTAACAAAATAAGTAAAAAATCAAAGAATTTTAAAAAATATGAAACTTGGAAGCCATAATTTAATATTTTTTTTTATAATATTTTTTTGGAATATTTCTATTATTCAAGGGCAGGAAAAGATAGATTTAGAAAATTTACAACCTACTTTTGAAGAAGAGCCTGATTCTACAGACTCAGAAGATCAAAATGAAATTTTAAAAATTAAATCTAAAAAGATAAAAAAAATCGAAACAAGAGAAACAATAGTAAAATTAAAAGCACTTGATAAAATTACTGCTAAAACTTCTAATATAGATATTGTTCTTGGAAAAAAGAAAAAATTTGGATATCTGGAGATTTTACCAAAAAACTGTAAAAAAACTCAAGAAAATCAAAACACCGGTGTTGCAGCATATTTGCAAGTTAAAGATTTATCTCAAAAAAGAGATGAAAAAGTTTTTGTTTTTAATGGATGGACCTTTTCTTCTAGCCCAACACTTAGACCATTTGATCATCCAGTTTATGATATATGGTTAACAGGATGTGAAAATATATAAATGAAATTTTCAGATATAACAAAACTCAAACATTTGGCAATGGACAAAGTATCAAGATCTGCAAACCCAGCAGTGGTAAGAAATTCTACTGTTTTTTTTAAGACAATGCAGGAATTACTTAAACATGAAAGATTAGTAAAAAAAGGCTCTAAAGTAAATTTTTACGAATATGGAAGAGGAGGTAGTCAAACAACAATAGCCCTACAAAATGTTATAGCCGAATTAGAATTAGCACACGCTACTTTTTTAACCTCAACTGGCTTCGGAGCTGTTGCTTTGGCAATATTAAGCATATGTAGACCAGGTGATGAAATAGTGGTTACTGATGCTGTATATGCACCTACTCGAATTATTACATCAAAACTTTTAAAAGAATTTAAAGTAAAAACTTATTTTTATAACCCTGAGGATTTCAAAAGTTTACAAAGCAAAGTTACAAAAAAAACAAAAATGATTTTTGTTGAGAATCCAGGTAGTAATACTTTTGAGTTTCAAGACCTTAATAAAATTATTAAGTTTGCAAAAAAAAAGAAAATTATTACAGCAATAGACAATACCTGGGGAACACCTTTTTTTATCAAACCTCTTAAATTAGGATTTGATATGTCAATATCTTCTGGTACTAAATATTTTTCCGGACACTCAGATGTTATGCTTGGCAGTTTGTCGGTAAATAAAAAAGTTTATAAGAAAGTTAGATTTGTTAATAAACTTTTGGGATATAGAGCCTCACCAGATGATGCTTATTTAGTTCTTAGAGGTTTAAGAACACTTGATATTAGATTGAGAAAACATGAAGAAAATACAAAAAAAATTATTAATTTTTTAAAAAAAGAAAAAAAAATAAAAGAGATTCTATATCCTATCAAAAAGGGCACTCAATCTTATGAAAATTGGAAAAAATATTATTCAGGTTCGTCAGGTTTATTTTCAGCTTTTATTTACAGTAAAAGCAAAGATTCTGTACTACGATTTATTAATTCACTTAAATTATTTGGAATTGGACAGAGCTGGGGAGGTTTTGAGAGTTTGGTTCTATATCAAAATCAAAATATTCAAAGAGTTTATAAAAGATATATCAAATTAAACCACCATATAGTAAGGTTTCATATTGGTTTAGAAGACCCAAATGATTTGATAGAAGACTTGAGAAAAGCAATTAAAAAAATTAAATGAATTCAAAATTTTTTCCAAATAAAACAGCATTAGTAACTTTAGTTGCAGCCTGTTTTGTTGTTAACGTTACAATGGGAGTTAGGCAAACATTTGGATTGTTTTCTGGAGATTTTGAAATCGATTGCGGCATTTCTAATACAGAATTTGGTTTAGCTATAGCATTACACGCTTTAATTTGGGGAATTGTTACACCTATATTTGGAAGATTTGCTGATAAACACGGTGGAAGTAAAATGGTTATATTTACTCTCATTATATATGGAGTTGGTGTTCTAGCTTTAGGTAATAATTTTAATACCGGAACTTGGTTTCAAATTAATCTTGGTCTTTTAGTCGGAATAGGCTTAGGTGGAGCCGCAGGAACAATCTTAGCACCAGTTGTAACCAAACATTTTCCAAATAATAGCAGAGGTAAAGCTGCTGGTTATGTAACTGCATTTGGCGGATTAGGAATGTTTATTTTCCCCGTGCTTACAAAATACTTAATGGTTGAAGTAGGTTGGCAAAGCACCTTTACAGTTTTTGCAATAATCTTATTTATTATGTGTATTCCAGGACTTTTTTTAAAGAAACCAGAAGGTGATAAAGAAAATATTAATTTTAAACAATCAAACAAAACAAGTGATAGTGTTTTTAAAGTTTTAAAAGAGTCTTTTGCACACAAAGGTTTCAGGTTATTAGTTTTAGGTTTTTTTGTCTGTGGCTTTCAAATTACATTAGTTGCAACTCATGTTCCTAGATATGTACAAGACAGAGGACTTGATGATTGGACTGCTTTTGCAATTTTATCATTAATAGGTCTTTTTAATATTATAGGCGTTTTAATAATGGGTTACTTAAGCGACAAGTATAGTAAAAAAATGCTTTTGAGCGGCTTATATTTTTTTAGGGCGATATCTATAATGCTTTTCATATTTTTACCTGCCTCAAATATTTCTGCCATAGCTTTTGGAGTTACATTTGGTCTTTTATGGTTAGCAACAGTTCCTGCTACAAACGGAATAGTTGCTCAAATATTCGGTGCAAAGAATTTATCAATGTTATTTGGAATAGTTTTTTTAAACCATCAAATAGGATCTTTCCTGGGGGCCTATTTAGGTGGAGTATTTTACGACATGTTTGGCAATTATGATTATGCTTGGTACCTCGCAATCTTATTGTCGTTTGTTGCAACTTTGTTACATCTCCCAATCGATGAAAAACCCATCAGAAAAGAAGTAACAATTTGAAGTTGTGGATTATTTTTTATTTGTTTAATTTTTAAATTTTATTAAAGTGTTATTAGGAGGAAAAATATGTTTTCAAAAAAATTAAATAAAAAATTAGACAAATATCATTTATTAAACCATCCGTTTTATAAGTCATGGAATGATGGCAAACTAACAAGAGAAATAATCAAGGATTACGCTGAACAGTATTATCAACATGTGAAAGCGTTTCCCCGTTATATCAGCGCAACACATTCAATTTGTGAGGATATAGAAAAAAGAAAAATTTTATTAGAGAATTTACAAGATGAAGAAAATCCAAAAGCAGATCATCCAAAACTTTGGAAAAATTTTGCTTTATCTGTAGGTGCTGATAAAAACAAAATTGAAAAGGCAAAAAAAGAGCCTTTTACAAAAAGTTTAATTGATAATTTTTTCAAACAAGGAAGAAAATCATATGCCGAGGGACTTGCTTCATTATACACATATGAGAGGCAAATTCCCGAAATAGCTGAAACAAAAATTCAAGGACTAAAAAAACACTATGGTGTTAATTCTAAAAAAGGACTTGAATTTTTTGAAGCGCATAAAGCTGCTGATGTACATCACAGAAAAGCTTGTGAAAAACTATTAGATGCTTTGTCAAAGAAAGAGCAAAAAAAAGCTGAAAGAGCTGCTCTGTCTACCGCTAAGTATCTTTGGAATTTTCTGAGCGGAATGATGGAAAAACACAGTTTTAGACAAGCTGCATAAATAAATTTGAAAAATTTTAAGCAATAATATATTAGATAACTAATGGAAAAAATTAGTTCTAATAGAAGCTTTGGTTTACTTTTTTTTATTGTTTTTGCTTTAATTTCTGCTTGGCCAATTATTAATGGTGGTACACCAAGAGTATGGCCCATACCTTTTTCAATAATATTTTTAGTTTTAGGTCTATTGAATTCAAAAATCCTTAGTCCATTAAACTTGGCCTGGGTTAAATTTGGAGAAATTCTTGGTAGAATTATAGCACCTATTGTAATGGGAATAGTTTATTTTTTAATAATAACCCCTATAGGTTTATTCATGCGTCTTATAGGTAAAGATTTATTAGGTATAAAATTTTCCAAAAATAAATCTTACTGGATAAAAAGAGAAAAAAGTACTGGTTCAATGAAAAGGCAATTTTAATGATAAGTTTTATTAAAGAGTTTTGGGATTTTTTGAAAGAGAGAAAAAAGTATTGGCTTTTTCCAATAGTATTTGTTTTAGGGCTTTTTGGAATACTTATAGTGCTTAGTCAGGGATCAGCAGTGGCCCCATTTATATATACAATTTTTTAAGTGACATCAATTTTAGGAATTTCAGCATTTTATCATGACAGTGCTGCCGCATTAGTTGTAGATGGAAAAATTATATCAGCTGCACAAGAAGAGAGATTTTCAAGAAAAAAACATGATCCTAGCTACCCATTTAACGCAGTTAAATTTGTTTTAAATAATTCAAAATTAAAATTAAGCGAAATTGATTATGTTGTTTTTTTTGAGAAACCTTTTTTGAAATTTGAAAGGTTGCTTGAAACTTATTTAGCTTTTGCACCAAAGGGCTTTACCTCCTTTGCAATGTCAATGCCTATCTGGTTAAGAGAAAAACTTTTTCAAAAAAAATTTCTATTCGATCAGTTAAAGCGGCATGATGAAAAATTTAATGATATAAGCAAAATCCATTTTTCAGAGCACCATTTTAGCCATGCAGCAAGTGCATTTTATCCGTCACCATTTAAAGAAGCAGTTATATTGACTCTTGATGGAGTTGGAGAATGGGCCACTACAACTGTTGCAATAGGGAATGAAAATCAGATAAAAATGATAAAAGAAATTCACTTCCCACATTCTATAGGATTGCTTTATTCTGCTTTTACTTATTACACAGGTTTTAAAGTAAATAGTGGAGAGTATAAAGTAATGGGTTTAGCACCTTATGGAACAGCAAAATATAAGGATCTGATCATGAATGAACTTATAGATCTTAAGGACGATGGATCATTTAAATTAAATATGAAATATTTTAATTATACAACTGGACTAACTATGACAAATGACAATTTTTCAAAACTTTTTGGAAAAAAAGCTAGAGATCCAGAAAAAGACTTATTAACTCAATTTCATATGGATATTGCCGCTTCTATTCAGGCGGTAACAGAAGAGATAGTTTTAAGATTAGCAAAATCAATATCTAAGGAAACAAAAATTAAAAATTTGTGTATGGCTGGAGGTGTAGCTTTAAATTGTGTTGTAAATGGCAAAATTCTTAAAGAAAATATTTTTGAAAATATCTGGTTTCAACCAGCAGCGGGAGATGCTGGCGGATCATTAGGTTCTGCATTAGCTTTTTGGCATCAAGAACTTAGAAATAAAAGAAATGTTGACCACAAAGGAGACGACATGAAAGGATCCTATTTAGGACCTTCATTCAGTGAAGACGAAATTGAAAATAGTTTAAAATTACTTGGAGCAAAATACGAAAAATTTGAAGATAAAGATCTAATTAAAACAGTTGCCAATGAGTTAAAAAATGAAAAAACTATTGGGTGGTTTCAAGGGCGCATGGAATTTGGGCCTAGAGCTTTAGGCGCTAGATCAATAATTGCAGATCCAAGGTCAGAAAGGATGCAGAAACAACTTAATTTAAAAGTTAAATTCAGAGAAAGCTTCAGACCTTTTGCACCTTCAATATTAAGAGAAGATGTAAATGAATGGTTTGATTTAAATGTTGATAGTCCTTATATGCTTTTAGTAGCAGATGTTAAAAAAAATATACAAATACCAATGAGCGAACAGAATCAAAAACTTTTCGGTATAGACAAATTAAACATTAAAAGATCTTCTATACCTGCGGTAACCCACGTTGATTACTCCGCAAGAGTTCAAACAGTTCATAAAGAAACTAATAAAAAATATTACGAACTTTTAAAAGAGTTTAAGCAAATTACAGGTTGCCCTTTATTGGTAAATACATCTTTTAATGTTAGAGGAGAACCAATAGTTTGTTCAGTTGAAGACTCTTTTAAATGTTTTATGGGAACGAATCTTGATATTTTAGTATGTGAAAATTTTATATTATTTAAAGAAAAACAAAATAAAAGTTTACTACAAGACTATAAAAATAAATTTGAAAAAGATTAATTTAGCTTCAAAACAGTAGCTGGATCCAATCTTGTTCCAAACCAATTAAGCCTAACATCTAAATGAGCTCCTGTTGATCTTCCAGTGGATCCTACAGTACCGATTATTTCACCTTGTTTTACTTTTTGTCCTTTCTTAACAAAAATTTTTTTCATATGCATATAAAGCGTAGAAATTCCATGACCATGATCAAATATTAAAGTGCCACCCGTATAAAATAAATCAGGTTCTACCATTGTTGCTGTTCCATCTAACATAGCTTTAATTTCAGTGCCTTCTTTTGCAGCAAAGTCTATACCATAATGAGGCCATTTCGGTTTACCATTCAATATTCTTTGGCTACCGTAAACTCCGGTGACAATCGAATTTTCTAATGGATTTATAAAATTATTTTTAAAAAAAGTTAAATTTGTATCTATTGCCCTTGCATTAGATATTAATTTATTTTCATTTTTAATTCTTTCATACACTTCTTTAGGGGGAGTAACTTTTTTTTCAGGAAGACCATCAATTCTCTGTATTTTATATTTTCTTTTTTTAACTTTTTTAACTATTTTTTTTCTTTCTCTATCTTTAAGTAAAGTAATAACAACATCATATTTTCTATCTCTTCCAATACCAAAAGCAAAAAAACCTTCATTTGTAACTCTGACTTTACGTTTATCAACCCAAACCGAAGTACCAGGTTCTGTCTTTCCAATTATAAAATGTCCTTGTATAAATTTTCCTTTAAATTTAGCTGCATAAGCATCATTAATAATTGATAGAAATATAAAAATAACGGTAATAAGGAGATATCTATTTTTTAATTTTATTTTTAACATTTAATTTTTACTAAGATTACTTTAAAAGGTTATCATAGAATTATGAAAAAAGCTTTAATTACAGGAATAACAGGACAAGACGGATCTTATCTTGCGGAATTTTTAATTAAAAAAAAATACCAAGTCCACGGAATTATTCGAAGAGTAGCTCTTGAAGATGAGACACACAGAATGTGGAGAATTAGGGGAATTACTAATAAAGTAAAATTACATCCCGCTTCTTTAGAAAGCTACGCAAGCATTGTAAAAATTATTCAAAAAATTAAACCTAATGAAATTTATCATTTAGGGGCACAAAGTTTTGTTGATTATTCTTTTAAAGACGAGTTTTCAACACTAAATACAAATATAAACGGAACACATTATTTGTTATCTGCATTAAAGGACTTTTCACCAAAAACTAAATTTTATTTTGCGGGGTCTTCTGAGATGTTTGGCAAAGTAAAAAAAATTCCTCAAAATGAAAAAACTCCATTTCACCCAAGATCTGCATACGGTATTTCAAAAGTTACAGGATATGATCTAACAAGAAATTATAGAGAGGCTTACGGACTTTTTTGTTGTACAGGAATTTTATTTAATCATGAGTCACCAAGAAGAGGCTTTGAATTTGTAACAAGAAAAATCTCACATGGTGTTGCAAGAATAAAATTAGGTTTACAAAGAAATTTAAAATTGGGCAATATTAATGCCCTTAGAGATTGGGGGCACGCCCAGGACTATGTAGAAGCTATGTGGCTGATGTTACAACAGAAAAAACCTGAAGATTATGTAATTGGAACTGGAAAGCAATTTTCAGTAAAAGAATTCGCTCGGATTGCATTTTCAATTGTTGGTTTAAATTACAAAAAACATATTATAATTGACAAAAGATTATTTAGACCTTCTGAGGTTGTATCTTTGTTGGCAGATCCTTCTAAAGCAAAAAAAGTTTTAAAATGGAAACAAAAAATATCATTCAAAAAGCTTGTAAAAGAAATGGTAGAATCTGACTTGGAGTTTGTAAAAAAGTCTGGTTATTAGAAAATAAATCTGTAATAATGTTAATTGTAATTTATGGGAATAGAAAACAGAACTGACATTCCAAATTCGTTGCAAGAACATTGGATGCCATTTACATCGAACAAGGATTTTAAAAAAAATCCTAGACTTATCACCGGAGCAAAAGGTGTTTATTTAAAAGATCATCAAGGAAGAACACAAATAGATGCCAGTTCAGGTTTATTTTGCAATCCACTTGGTCATGGCAGAAAAGAGATTATAACTGCTATTACAAAACAACTTGAGACACTAGATTACGTACAGCCTTTTCAACAGGGTTTTGGCGGTTCCTTTGAACTTGCTACAAGAATTTCAAAACATACACCTGGAAATTTAAATCAAATATTTTATACAATTTGTGGCTCAACAGCTGTAGAAACTGCTTTAAAGATTTGCATAGCATATCATAAAGCACGTGGACATGGTCAAAGATTTAGATTTGTTGGTCGAGAAAGAGCATATCATGGTATGAATATTGGGGCCACTTCAGTTGGTGGTATGATTAATAATGTTAAAACGTTTGCAAGCATTTTAATGCCCGGCGTAGTTCATATGAGGCATACACATTTGCCTGAACATAAATTTGTTAAAGGTCAACCAGAAACTGGAGCCGAATTAGCAAATGATCTCGAAAGAATTGCTATGAATTTTGGATCAGAAAATATCGCAGCTTGTATTGTAGAGCCAATCTCAGGATCTACAGGAACACTTGTTCCTCCAAAAGGATATTTAAACAGGCTAAGAGAAATTTGTGATAAACATGACATTCTCTTAATATTCGACGAGGTAATAACTGGTTGGGGTAGAACTGGATCAGTTTTTGCATCTCAAGAATACGGTGTTACACCAGACATTATGACTATGGCTAAGGCAACAACAAATGGGATTGTTCCAATGGGAGTTGTTGCAGTAAAAGAAGAAATATACGATACAATTGTTAATGCTTCTCCCGACGGTGTAATTGAACTTTTCCATGGCTACACTTATTCTGGAATTCCAGTTGCAGTTGCCGCCGCACTTGCAGTACAAGATATTTTTGAAAAAGAAGATATTTTTAATAGAGCAAAAAATATGTCATCATACTTTCAGGATGGTTTATTTTCTCTTAAAGATTTAGATGCTATTGAAAATATAAGAGGTTACGGAATGATGGGAGGTATTGATATTAAAAAATCAGAAAGACCAGGAAAAGCTGGTTTTCAAGTTTATAAAGCATGCTATGAAGCTGGTGTGAATTTTAAGGCTACGGGTGACTGTTTAATAATTGCCCCACCATTTATTTCTGAAAAAAAACATATTGATGAAATTGTTGAAAAATTAAGAAAAGGAATACTTTCTTATAAAAAATCTAAATAAGGCTATCAAAGCCCATTATGAACATACACGCTGGTCTCTTTTACCCAAATTAATCAATCTTACACTTTAAAAATTTAAGCCATCCTGTTTAAATACATGAAGTATGAGATCAGAGAGGATAGAGGAGAACTTAGAAGAAGCAAGTGTACCCAATGAAACTTCATCGAAAGTTGACTTGAACAACTTAATTAAAAAAATTAGAGATGAAGAAAAAAAAACTAGAAGAAATAGTGTTTTTTACTCAGCAGCTGCACTTTCAGTTTTAATTATTTTTGGAATAGTTTTAACTCTATAAAATTTTTATCGTATCAAACCCGACAATACAGTCGTAGAAAAATTACTTAAAATAGAAATCTTTCTTTTCATCCAGTCAGGTTGCAACATTGGGTTAAATGTTGTTTGATTAAAAATTAATGAATATCTTTTAGTTTTATTGTCCTTTTCTAATATTTTCATTTTAACAAATTTTTCTAATTTTCTTATACATGTTGCTCTTGGAATTCCTGTAATATCCGAAACTGATGTTGCGCTTATATTTGCTTCATTAAATTTAAAATTATTAACATTTTTATCTTGATTTATTAATGAAAAGAAATTTTCTGGTTTTTTTTTAATTAAATTAAGAGTTTGTATTATTACTTGCAAACCTATCAAAAGCATCTCAAGGTCTTTAAGTTTTTCTTGCCAAAATTTTATATATTCTAATTGTACATTTAAATAATGATACCAATAAAATGAGTAATTATTTTTAATTTCATTTTCTATTTTTGAAATTGATAAATTCAAACCAAGTAATTTAGTCTGTTCATATATAAATTTTGAAAGCGCATTTATTTCATGCTCAATTATTTTTAAATATGTTTCCTTATATTCAGAAGCAGGTTCCCAAAATAATCTATTTTTATCCGCTTTTTGAATATGTTTTCTTCTAATTAAAGAAATTATTTTTCTTCTAGTAGTCTCTTTGGGCAACCCTGTTTCTTGTGAAACAACAATAATTTTTTTTCTTGTTTGAAATACTTCTTTATGATTTTTCCAAAATTTTTCTAAAGATAAGTTAAAGCCCATATCTTTCTCTCTTTTTCTTAATATTTCCAAGTGACAATCTCTTGCAAAGAAAATTACAATATTACCTCCTTCAAGATCTCCATAACGTTTATAGACATCTGATAAAAAAGAACTTTCCATTTCATAAAAGGCAGGCATAAGTTTTATAAAATTATTAGTCAAATTTGATTGAATTTTTTTTTGATCAATTTTTTTGGTTCGTTCCATAAATTAAATAAACTCCATCAGTTCATTTTGGGTTAATTAGAACAATTTTGTAATTTAAAGTCAACATTGAAAATAAACTAAAACTTATATAAACATTAACTTAGTGAGGATTAGTGAGCTTAAAAAAAATATGGTTTAAAATTTTTAATAAAGAAAAGTATTTTCAATATAAATACCAGCAAGTTAAGAAATCTAAGGCAGACTTATACGAAAAAAAAATTAAAAATTTTTTAGATAAAGTAGATAGTTCTTTAAATTCTAAAAATGAAATCTCTTTTTTACATTCAGGCCATCTTGGAGATTTAATTAATGCTCTTCCCCTAATTAAAGAAATATCAAAAACAAAAAAATGTAACTATTATATTGAGTCTGAGAAGATGATTCCGAAACATGCCCAAAGTAATGTTCATCCTTTTGGAAATGTTTTTTTGAGTAAAAAATCTGTGGACATGGTTTTACCGCTGTTAAAAAGACAAACATATTTAAATGTAGCAGAGAAATATGGGAGTCAGAAAATAGATATCAACCTAAATTTTTTTAGAGAACTACCAATAAATTTTAATTTAGACTCAGTTAGGTGGTATTTTCATTTAACAGGAATTCATCCAAATTTAGAGAAGCCTTATATAGAAACAGATGACCAAAATAATTTGATAAATAAAATCGTAATTATTAGAAGCTCGAGAAGAAAAAATTTTCTTATAAATTATAAATTTTTAAATAATTATAAGAATGTTATTTTTTTAGGATTAAAAGATGAGTTTTTAGATTTAAAAAAAGATATTCCAAATTTAGAATTCTATGATTGTAAGAACTTCCTTGAAATGGCCGAAATAATAAAAAAATCAAAAATATTTATTGGAAATTTATCTTTTGGATATACTTTAGCTGAGGGTTTAAAAGTACCTAGACTTTTAGAGTCAAATCCCGAATTTCCATTAGTTTATCCAAACGGTGGAAATGGGTATGATTTTTATTTTCAAAACCATTTTGAAATGATTTTTAAAAAACTTTACTCTAAATTATAAATATATCTTCATTTATATATTTTTAGACTTGGAAGTGGAAAAACAAATTTTGATCCATTTTTAATTGTTTTTTTTTCTCTATTCAATATTTCTTTTTTAAAATGCCAAGGAAGAACCAGATAATAATCGGGCATAATACTTCTAGATTTTTTTTCGGATATTATTTTAATTTTAGTGCCAGGAGTAAAATAATTTATTTTTCTTGGGTTTCTATCTGCAATAAAATCTATTTCTTTTTTAGTAATACCAAAATACTGAAGCAAAACATTTCCTTTAGTAGAAGCTCCATATCCGTGGATAGACTGTTTTTTCTTTTTAATTAATCTTATAATTTTTTTTAAATTGTGTTTAATATTCTCAATTTTATTAAAAAATTTTTTATAAGTATAAACTTTTTGAATACCAAATTTTTCCTCTAGTTTAAAAATCTTGTTAATTTTTTTTGAATTATTCTTGAATTTTGCTTTTTCTTTGCAAATATAATATTGGGCACTTCCACCATTAATATCATTATATTTAATATCAAAAATTCGCAATTTATTGTTTTTAGCCATTTGAAAAATTGTTTTAGAAGAAAGATACATTAGATGCTCATGACAAATAGCATCAAACATGTTGAACTTTATCATAGATAGTATGTCAGCGAATTCGATTAGAATTATTCCGTCTTCATGAAGTAACTTTTCAACTTCATTTAGAAAACTATTTGGATTTTCTAAATCATAAAATACCGCTAATGCAGTTATAATTTTAAATTTTTTTGACGTAACCTTGGTAATTTTATTTTTAGAAAAAAAAGACGGAATTTTAAAATTAATTGATTTGTAATTTTTTTTGTATTTTTTAACTAGGGGATCTATTCCAAAAGTATAATATTTTTTTTCATAGAAATTTGATAAAGTTCCGTCATTACTAGCTATATCAAGTACATACTCGCCAGGTTTTATGTTCGATTTTTTTTTTAGAACTTTAGTTACATTTTTTACATGTTCACTCATAGTTTTGTTTATACCTGTTCTATATCCATAATCTTGACCATAAAGATATTTAAGATCGTAGTTATGTCTAAGCTGAACTAATTTACATGTTTTGCACATGGCAAGATCAAGAGGTGTTTTCTTAATATTTATTTTTTTACTTTTTGCGAATTTACCTGTGAAAGAAATTTTGCCTAAAGAAAAAAGGTCAATTAAATTAGTATTTTTACAATTTCTACAGCTTTTTATTTTCATTTTAGCAAAAGATGTTTAAATGTTATTGATTTATAATACTTTTTATTTTTAGTGTAATCAAGAAATGATATAGTTAGTAATAATTTATGGCTAAAGTTGAAAAATCGCAAAATTTAAAAATTTTTTTTATCAAACTAGTTTCTATAGTAATTGCAATAATAATTATTTTTAATGTTTTATTTAATTTACTAATTTCAAGTACAAAATATTTTGATACTTTTCTTTCACTGGCAGATGTGGAAAATAGAAAAGAACAAGCTGATATACTAAGAAACGAACTAAATCTGCTTTTAGAAAAAGACAATATTATAAAAAAAGAAGATAAAGTTTTAATTTATAAACTTTATAAGAAAATCAAGTTAGAATTTAAAGATATAGATTCTGGAAAATAAATCTTCATTTGACTAATGTTGATAAAAAAAAAATTTGAAATATTATTTCTTTCAATACTAATAATATATTGTTTTTATTGTTTTTTACAATTTGGAAGAACTTGGGATATTCTTTTTCATTACGAACTTGGCAAAGATAGGTTGGATTATTTATTTTCCTTCGGAAAAAATAAGGTCGATAACAATCTTTTAAACAATAAATATTACCCTGGTGCTTATAACACGATATTAGCGTTTTTAGTTCAAATTTTTCCTCGAAATTTTACACTTCAATCTATTTATTCAATTAATTTTTTATTCTCGGTATTTACTTTGGTTGGTATATCAAAAATCTCAAGAGAATTATTTAATAAAAATATTGGAAAAATTACATTTTTAATTTGTTTTTTAAACCCAATTTTCTTTGGACACATGGCAATGAATAGTATTGATACTATTATAGCTTTTTCATACATATGGTTTTTATATTTAATAATTAAATATTTAAAAAATTCTCAAAACCAAAAAAAAAGAAATAGTTATACATTATTGGCGGCTCTATGTTTGGGTCTAGGTGTTGGTACAAGGAATAGTTTTATAGTAACTTTAGTTCCAATATTTATATTTTTATTTTTAGAAATTTTCTATTTTAAAATTTTTATAAAGAATAATTTTAATAAAAAAATCTTCTTTTTAGACTGCATCAAAGTATTGATTATTTCTTATCTTTTTATGGTTTTTTTCTGGCCCCAGACACATGTAAATATTTTATTAATGCCATTAAAACTTGCAGTTGAAGGTATATCATGGGGCTGGGGGGCACCTATGGTGCTCTTTAATGGTCATACAGTTTTAACAGAAACAATATCTAAGAGTTACATACTTATAAATTTATTTTATAAAATGCCCGAATTTGTAATTGTAGGTTTTTTTATAATGATTATTTTTTTTCCACAAATTTCAAAATATTTTAAAAAAACAATAAAAGGTTTTAATTTTAAAATTTTTTCAATAATTTTAATTATTATTTTTCCTAATTTTCTAATTTTTTTTAGCCCTTATGGTTTCTATGATGGATTAAGACTTGTTTTATACATTATACCCTTTGTTAGTATAATATCTTCTATATTAATTTATTATTTTTTTAAAAATATAAAATCCCTAATTAGTAAAATCAGCTTTTATTTCTTGTTAGTTTTAAAATTTTTTTTCATAATTAATTTTTTATCTATGACACCTTTTCATTATACTTACCTAAATTTCTTTGCAGGAAAGTATGAAGAAAATGAAAAAAAATTTGAAAATGATTATTGGGGTATATCAACCAAAAAATTGGTATCAAAGTTTAAAAATTTTGATAAAAATAAAGAAGTCAAAATTGCCACCTGTGGATTACCAGAAGGACCCCAGGAAGATTATTTAAAAAAAGTTAAGGGATTAAAATTTAAGATGGTTAACAAAAATGATGATTTTGATTATATAATAATGAACAATAGAATAGCTTGGGATATAGGAACAAATCTGTCGATACCTCGAAAAATTAAAACATGTTATCAAAAATATGATGGAGAAGATGTAGTTAAAATTAAAAAAAGAGGATTAATCATATCAAAAATAACTAAGAGAAATTGACTTTAAAATAAAAATTGATCTTTGATATTGACTTTGACCTGGATTCACGGGTTTGGTATAACTTTTTATATGAAAGGCGGGGTAGCTCAGTTGGTTAGAGCACAGGACTCATAAGCCTGGGGTCGGTGGTTCGAATCCACTCCCCGCTACCAAATAAATGCTTGCAATAAAAAAAAAAGTTCAAAAGTTTTTTAAATCAATTGGGTACTTTTTATTTAAACTCTTATATGGGAAAATAGAAAATATATTTAATCTAAATGCAAAAGATGGTGTTAAAATAAACTCAGTTAAAATTAATAATAATTTTTTGTATAAATTATATAAAATTAAAGAGGCTCGTTTATATACAGATAGGGTTAATGATACGGCGATTATAAAAAATAATGAAATAATTGAAGGTCCATCATTTCAATTCAGGACAAATAATAATCAACTTATAAATGATAATATTAAAAATAATTTGGTTTTTTTAAATGGAACACCTAGATTTAAAAAAAAAATTTATGTAAGTGTTCTATCTCTTTTAACAGGTGGAGGCGGAAATGAAAACTATTGGCATTGGATTTTTGATGTTTTACCTCGACTCGGTATATGTGAGAAAATTATAAATATAGAATCAATAGATTTTTTTTTGTTACCAGATAATAAAAAGAAATTTCAAATTGAAACTTTAGATATTTTAAATATTCCAAAAATAAAACAAATTTCAAGCGTGGAGTATAGACATATTCAGACAGACAATCTCTTTATAACTAGTCACCCAGTCGTTTTATCTAATAATGCCACAAAAGACATACAAAATATACCTGATTGGATACCTGAATGGTTAAAAATAAAATTTTTAAAAAACAAAGATGTTAATGATAAAAATTTTTCAAAAATGATTTATCTAGATAGATCTGACTCAAAATCAAATGT
Source organism: Candidatus Pelagibacter sp. (assembly GCA_002704625.1). Next base: position 58,607 of record PAGZ01000040.1, on the reverse strand, counting down.
TAAACATTTAAGATCAGTAGTTAATGAGGAGGAAGTAAAAAATTATCTAAAAAGAAGAGGTTTTCAAATGATTAAGCTCGAGGAACTTAATTTTATTGATCAAGTTTTAATATTTAATAATGCCGATGTAATTGTGGGTCTACATGGAGCTGGTTTTGCCAACCTAAGTTTCTGCAAATCAAAAACAAAAGTGGTTGAATTTAAAGCTAATCCCTTAGATAAAGTAATTGAAGGGTTAGCTCTTAAAAACGATTTAAAACATACGCCAATTAATTGTAGTGTTAATGAAATTAAAAAAGATGACCAATTTGGTCATGTAAAAGTACCATTAGAAAAATTAGATAAAATTTTAACAAGTTAATAATTATGAAAAATTTAACAATGTTTTGTTTAACTTTAGAGCCTTCGCACTTAAATTTTATTAGAAAATTAAATTATATACCTGTTGGTTTGGGAGATAAAAATTTTTCAAAAGATTGGATGAGTGATAGAAATGGAACAAATATTTCACAAAAAAATAAGAATTATGGAGAATATACTTTTCATTATTGGATCTGGAAAAATTACATGGAAAAACTTGATGGCAATTGGATTGGTTTCTGTCAATATAGAAAATTCTGGACATTACAAAATTATGAAAATTCAAAAATAGATATGCAAGAACTTCCCTCCATAGTATTGAAAAGTGTTCCAAAAGAATATGATAGTTGTGATGCAATTTTAGGAAAAGCTTTTTTTATTAATCAAATGAGACCTATGAAATTTTTAAAAAAGGGATTTAAGATAATACTCAAAAATCCAAAAATATTGTTAAGCAAAAAATCAAGAAATATTAAATTTCATTTTGATCTTATGCATGGAGAGGATAATTTGAATAAAGCTATAGACTTACTTGATGATAATAATAGAGAAACTTTTCGAAGTTATGTTAATTCAATGCAATATTTTCATCCCCAAAATATGTTTATTTGCAAATCAAAGAGTTTGCTAAAAAATTATTATGAAACTATTTTCCCGTGGTTAGAAAAGTGTGAGAAAATCTTTCCTATTGAAAAACTCCATGGATACGACCTAACAAGAATCTACGGATTTCTTGCAGAGAGATTTTTATCTTATTGGTTTCAAAAAAATGCTAATTGCAAAACTATGGATATTACTTTCTATGATATTAGAGATAATATTTCCTAAAGATATTTAAATTTTTTTATAAAATTTTTAAAAGATAAAAGTTTTCTATCCCTTATGGAAACTTTTATTCTTTTCCTAGGCCATTTAATTTTTAAATCTTTATCATTCCATAAAATTCCAGACTCATATTTAGGCATGTAGTAATTTGAAAGTTTATAATAAACAATATTTACATTATCCAATGTTAAATAGGAGTGTGCAAATCCAGCTGGAACATAAAGTGACAAACCATTTTTTTCTGAAAGTTCAATTTTATAAATTTTTCCAAATGTTTTTGATTTTTTCCTAAGATCAATAACGCAGTCTAATATTTTTCCTTTTAATACTGTAATATATTTTATTTGTTGATAATTATATTGAAAGTGAAAACCCCTAAGAACATTTTTTTTTGAGAAAACTTTATAATCAAAAATAAGATTTTTACCTTTTAGAACCTTTTTTCTATAAGTTTCAGTTAATTCTCCTCTAAAATCTTTATTTTTCTTAAGTTTAATAATTTTTAATCCAGCAATTTTTGTTTTAATAATTCTCATAATATTTAAATTATTTTTTTTAATTTATTTAAATTCATATATGGATTTAACGGAAATTCCCCTTTAGATTTTATTTTCTTAACGTTTGAATTATATTTTTTTGCAAATTCAAATGCTGTTTTTGTTTCTCCACCAATATTTAAAATACCTTTTTTGTTAATGACTTTTAAAAGAAGTTTTGCCATATCTTCATGAAAAATAAAATTTAGCTTTACATTGCTGTAGGCATTTTTGTGAATAAAAGGCTTTTCTGTCATGCAGGCCCTTAAAATTAAAGAATTTTTGTACATTTGTACTGCACATTCTCCCCCAAGTTTGGACCAAGAATAATTATTCCAAGGTAAAACTGGATCACTTTCCTTATAATTTCCTTTTTTACCCGGATAAACATAGCTCGTAGAAAAATATATAATTTTAATATTCTGAGCTGAACAAGCGCGTACTAAATTTGCTGTCCCGATTATATTTAAATCTATACTTTTTGATATATTTTTTTTATGAATCCACATTGGTCTTGATAACCCAGCTAAATGAATGACAATTTTAGGTTTAATTTTTTTTAAATAAGATTTTGTTTTTCTATAGTTAGTAATATCTAACTTTTTTTTATTTGGATAAAAAATATTATAATTAGTCTTAATTTTTTTAAGTATTTTTCCAAATCTACCAGTACCGCCTGTGATAACTATTTTTTTCATCATATTTTAATTCCAAATCTTTTCGTTATATTTTTTTGTGAAATTTTTTTAAAAAAATTCAAGTTTTTCAAATACCAATTAATTGTTTTTGATAAGCCGATTGATATAACTGTTTTATTTTTCCATTTAATTTTATGTTTTAATTTGTTTGAATTAAGTGCATATACTCGATCATGACCAGGTCTATCGATTACAAATTTAATTTTGCTTTTGTCTGTAATTTTAATTTTATTTTTTTTTGATATGTCTATAAGTTTCTTCACAATATCAATATTTCTTAGCCTAATTCCTGAGCCTATATTATAGCTTTCTCCTATTTTTCCTTTGATAAATATTTTTAATAATGCATCACAGTTATCTTTAACATATATCCATTCTCTTATATTTTTACCTTTTCCATAAATTGGAAGAGGTCTACCTTTAAGTATATTAAAAATCATTTTTGGAATAAACTTTTCAGGAAATTGATTTGGTCCATAGTTATTGCATGGATTAGCAATTAGTATTTTAATACCGTATGTTCTTCCATAAGAACGTACTAATTGATCAGCGCCTGCCTTAGACGCAGAATAAGGTGAACTTGGGTTATAATTGTAATTCTCACTAGCTTTTTTATTTTTTGGCATATCTCCATAAACCTCATCCGTAGAAACTTGTAAAAATTTTAACTTATTTCTTGTTTTCTTCTCTAATTTTCTAATTGCTTCTAATAAATTATGAACACCCATTACATTTGTTTTTATAAAACTTTGGGAATTATCTATTGATCTATCGACATGAGTTTCTGCAGCTAAATTAAAAATCCCGATTGGTTTATGTTTTTTTAAAATTTCAAATATTTTATTTTTTTTATTTATATCAATTTTAAAAAATAAATAATTTTTATTCTTTTTAAAATCTCTTACATTATACGGGTTTGCTGAATAACTAGATTTATCTATATTAATTACAAAGTATTTTTTTTTTAATAGAAGCTGAATAAGGTTACTACCTATAAAACCCGATCCTCCTGTTACAATTATTTTTTTCATATTATTTTACAAACGGAGCATGATCTATTAAGTTAACTATTAAAATAATTAGATTATAAAATCAATTATGTTTAAATAATGTCAATTAAAGATTTAACTATAGTTATAACCTCTTTTAGAAGCGAAAAAGCAATCAGAGAATGTTTAAAACATATAAACAAAGATTGCAAAGTTATAAATATTGAAAATTCTGACAACAAACAATACAAAAATAATATAGAAAAAGATTTTGATAATGTTAAATGTATTTTAACTGGAGATAATGTTGGCTATGCAAAAGCAAACAATATAGGTCTAAAAAATACCAAAACTAAATATGCTTTAATACTAAATCCAGACTCAAAATTAACTTCAACAACACTTGAAAATTTTTTTCATTCATCAAAAAAAAATCCTGATTTTGCAATGATAGGACCGACAGTAACTAATTCATCTTCAGAAAATAATATTTCTAAATCTAATACAATTAAGGTTGTAAAAAGTATTAAGGGTCACGCTATGTTTCTCAATTTATCACATTTCAAAGAGGTAGGTTTTTTTGATGAAAATTTCTTTATTTATTTAGAGGAAATAGATCTTTGTAGAAGATTAACAAATTCAGGAAAAAAAATTTATCTAGATCCAAACATTAAGGTTTTCCATGAAGGGGGTAAATCACATGATGAATCAATAAATTTTGAAATGGAACTTTCAAGAAATTGGCATTGGATGTGGTCTCAATTTTATTTTCAAAAAAAATACTATGGATATTTTATTTCTTTAGTAAAAATTTTACCAAAATTTTTTATAAGTATTCTTCGAATTTTTTTATATTCAATATTATTAAACAAAAAAAAAATATTAATATATTTTTATAGGCTTAGAGGTATAATAAGTGCAATTTTCGGGCAAAGCTCGTGGTATAGACCAAGAATAAAAATTGAATGAAAATGTTTAAATATTAATTTTATGAAAATATTTGACTGTACTCTTTATTACGATGAGAACTTAATATTAGAAACAAGATTGAATATCTTGGATAAATATGTAGATAAATTTGTTATTTGTGAGTCTACTTTTACACATAGTGGTAAGGAAAAAAAATTAAATTTTAATATTAAAAAATTTTCTAAGTTTAAAAGTAAAATAATATACTTGGTAAATGATACCGAACCTAAAAACATTATTTACGACAAAAACTTTAAAGAGCCCTCTGACCAAATGCGACCCAATGCAATGAAAAGGATAGCAAATCAAAGAGAATTTTTATTGAAAGGGCTAGAGTCTGCTGATGATAACGATTTGATTTTATATAGCGACAATGATGAAATACCCAATCCAGAAACATTAAACGAAAATCTTTTAAAAGAAAAAATATCTATATTTGAACAAAAATTATTTTATTATAAATTCAATTTACTTTACGATAAACTTTTGTGGTATGGAACCAGGGCATGTAGAAAAAAGCATCTACCTAAGTTTGAGATTTTAAGATTAATCAAACCAAAAAAGTATCCTTTATTTAGAATAGATACATTTTTTAAAAAAAATAAACGCATGGATGTTCAAATAATTAAAAATGGTGGATGGCATTTTACAAGAGTTATTAGCCCTGAGGAAATTCATAAAAAAGAGTTAATTGCAGAACATCATGATGAATATAAAATGTCTGGTAAAGATCCTCAAAAAATAGCCGATTTAATAAAAAGAAGAGTTATTGATCATAACCATTTTGTTGACTCAACAAAGAGCAAATATGGAAAAGAATTTAAATTAAAACAGCTTTCGGTTAATGAACTCCCAAATTATATATCACAAAATATTGATAAGTTTAGGAAATTTTTAGATTTAGATTGATTAATATAAATTTATATATACAAGTACTTCAAAAATAATTTTAAAATGTCTAAACCCCAAAAAATTTTAATTACCGGCGTTGCCGGATTTCTAGGATCACACCTGGCTGAAAGACTAGCAAAAATGAATTATTCAGTTGTCGGCATCGATAATATGATAGGGGGTTATCGAGATAATGTTCCAAAAAATATTGAATTTCACGAAGTAGATTGTTGTAATTTGAAGAAAATTAAAGAAATTATGAAAGGTGTTGATGTTGTTTATCACTGCGCAGCTACAGCTCACGAAGGTCTTTCAGTATTTTCTCCATACGAAATAACAAAAAATAATTATTTAGCATCTATTTCAATATTTACTGCTGCAGTAAATGAGAAAGTAAAAAGAATTATCTTTTGTTCATCTATGGCAAGATATGGAGATCAACAAACACCTTTCACGGAAGAAATGAAACCCAGGCCAGTGGATCCTTATGCAATTTCCAAAGTAGCCGCCGAGGAGGTGTTAGCAAATCTTTGTGAACTGAATAATATCGAGTGGGTGATCGCAGTACCCCATAATATTATTGGTCCAAGACAAAAGTATGACGATCCATTTAGAAATGTAATATCAATTATGTTAAATAGAATGATGCAAGGTAAAGCACCAATCATTTATGGAGACGGCAATCAAAAAAGATGTTTTTCTTACATAGACGATTGTTTAAGTTGTATGATCCCAATGCTTGACCAAAAAAATTTGAATAAACAAACTATAAACATTGGGCCAGATGAAGAATTTGTTACAATAAACAATGTTGCTGAGATTTGCACAAACCTTACAGGTGTAAATTTAAAACCGATTTATAAAAAGGATCGACCAAGAGAAGTTAAACATGCTTTATGTTCTTCAGACAAAGCTAGAAAATTTTTAGATTACAAAACCAAAACTAGTCTTGATGAAGGTATTAAAAAAACTTACGAATATATAAAAACAAGAGGTGTTAGACCTTTCGATTATAATATTGAATTGGAAATTACCAATGACCTTACACCCGAAACGTGGAAAAACAAAGAAATATAGATTTAGTGACCTGGGAACTTAATTAAGCTCTCGGTGAAATAAGATTTATCTTTAAGTTTTTGATTACCGCCAAGGTCAAATAAATCGATTATAAAAACAAAACCTGCTACTTTGCCTTCAGATATTTCTACTAATTTAGCACCAGCTTCAGCCGTCCCTCCAGTTGCTATTAAGTCATCTATAATTAAAACGTTATCATTTTTATTTATAGAATCTTTATGTATTTCTATAGTTGCTTTTCCATATTCTAATTCAAAATCAACTGAATATCTTTCTGCTGGAAGTTTATTTTTTTTTCTCATCATAATTAATGGTTTTTTTAACTTATAGGACACAGCTGAAGCAAAAACGAATCCTCTTGATTCAATAGCAGAAATTTTATCGAATTTAACTTTTTTGGATATATCAACAATCTTATCAATAGTGAAATTAAAAGCCTCAGGGTTTTTTATCAAAGTAGTAATATCTCTAAATAAAATGCCTTTTTTTGGGTAATCTGGAATAGATCTTATATATTTTTTTAAATCCATATTTCACTTCATTATCTAACAAAAAAAGATTAATAATTAAATCATGAAAAATAGAAAGCTTGGGATAATTGGTGGAAGCGGCCTGTATAAAATGGAGGGTTTTGAAAATCCAAAGTGGAAAAAAGTCAAAACATCCTGGGGACAACCTTCTGATGATATTATGTCTGCAAAATTCGAAGGCGTTGATATATGCTTTTTGCCTAGACATTCTAGGGGTCATAAAATTAGCCCAACTAAAATAAACTTTAGAGCAAACATTGATGCAATGAAACAACAAAATGTCACAGATATTATTTCCGTTTCTGCAGTCGGCTCTTTAAAAGAAAATTTAAGCCCAGGTACTTTCGTGATAATCGACCAATTTATTGACAGAACTTTTTCCAGAGAAAAAACCTTCTTTGATCAAGAAATAGTTGCGCATGTTTCAATGGCTAAACCTACAAGTAAAGGTCTCGGGGAATGCTGCGAGGCTGCCTTGAAAAAATTAAATATTAATTATCAAACGGGCGGGATCTACGTTGTAATGGAAGGCCCACAGTTTTCAACTTTAGCTGAATCAAATTTATATAGATCATGGAAAGCAGATGTAATTGGTATGACAAATATGCCAGAAGCTAAATTAGCTAGAGAAGCTGAAATAAGATATTGCACAGTTGCTATGGTTACCGATTATGATTGTTGGCATTCTGAACATGACGAAGTTGATGTTTCGATGGTAATTAAAACTTTGCGGAAAAATGCCGATAATGCCCAAAACATGGTTAAAGAAGTTATAAAGACTTATAAGGATTTTTCAGTTAATAAAGATCCAGCAAATAATTGTTTAGATACTGCTATTATTACCGATCCAAAGCTAAGAACAAAAAAAACAATAAAAAAATTAGAGTATATTGCTGGAAGAGTTTTAAAAAAATAATGCATATAAATGGTAAAGAATTCAGAACAATTTGGTTTGATAATAATATTGTAAAAATAATTGACCAAACAAAACTTCCACATCAATTTATAATTAAAGATTTAAAAACCATTAAAGATTCCATTAATGCAATCAAAAATATGGAGGTGAGAGGCGCCCCATTAATAGGTGCTACAGCAGCGTATGGATTAGTCTTATCTTTAATTGAAAAAAATGATCAGAAGTTTCTTAAAAAAGCCAGTGAAGATTTAATAAATTCGAGACCAACTGCAATTAATTTAAAATGGGCAGTAGAAAGAATGATGCAAAAGTTATCAGAAGTAAATAGCAATGAAATTTTGAAAGTAGCAATCAATGAAGCTAAAGAAATTTGCGAGGAAGATGTGAGTTTTTGTAAAAACATTGGTTTGAATGGTCTCAAAATAATTGAGGAAATTTACAAAAAGAAAAAAAATACAGTAAATATTTTAACCCACTGTAATGCAGGATGGCTTGCAACGATTGATTGGGGAACAGCCACTTCTCCTATTTATCATGCTCATAAAAAAGGTATTAAAGTCCATGTTTGGGTTGATGAAACTAGACCCAGAAATCAGGGAGCTAATTTAACATCATACGAATTAAATGAGGAAGGGATATCAAATACTATAATTGCTGATAATACAGGAGGTATTTTAATGCAAAGAGGTGAAGTAGATCTATGTATAACCGGGACCGACAGAACTCTTTCAACGGGAGATGTTGCAAATAAAATCGGAACATATTTGAAAGCTTTAGCTGCCCATGATAACAAAGTTCCTTTTTATGTTGCTTTACCAAGTTCAACAATTGACTGGAAATTAAAAAATTTTAAAGATATTCCCATTGAAGAAAGAGATCCACAAGAATTATCACACATAGAAGGTTTAGACGAAAATAACAAAGTAACCAAAGTTTTAATTTATCCAAAAAAAAGCAAAGCTATGAACTTAGCATTTGATGTTACCCCAGCTAAATATGTAACTGGGTTAATAACAGAAAAAGGTATTTGTGAACCTTCAGAAGAAGGTTTAAAAACACTATTTAAATGAAAAAATTAAGAGCTCAAGTTATAAAATACGCAAAAAAATTAAATATTACTAACTTATCTGCAATAAGATCGGGAAACGTTTCTGTAAGAGCTAAGGAAAAACAAGTAAACGGTTTTTATATTACTCCCTCTGGAGCTAAATATTCATCTTTAAAACCAAAAGATATAGTTTTTGTTTCTCTCAATGGTCGATTCGATAAAAAAAAGGGCAAGCCATCATCAGAATGGAGATTTCATCAAGATATTTATGTGAATAAAAAAAATGCAAAAGCTATTGTTCATGCACATTCTACGTGTGCTACAGCGGTATCTACTCATAATAAATCCGTTCCGGCTTTTCATTATATGGTTGGAGTAGCAGGTGGAAACGACATAAAATGCGCAAAATACGCTACTTTTGGTACAAGAAATTTATCTTTAAATATTTTATCTGCACTCAAGAATAGATCAGCATGTTTAATTTCAAATCACGGACAGATAGCTTTTGGAGAAAATTTAGACAGTGCTTTTGAGCTCGCACAAGAGATAGAAAATATTTGCCATCAATATATAAATGCACTAAGAATCGGAATACCTAAGATTTTATCAAAAAAAGAAATGAAAATTGTCTTAGGAAAAATGAAAAATTATAAAAAAGGATAATTTTTTATGAAAAAAGTTGGTGAACACGTAACAATAGATTTTTTAGGTGTAAAAAAGGAGTACTCTCCTAATTTTTACAACAAGGTCATATATAAAATTGCTAAAAAGGCTAAAATTGAAGTATTGAATATTTCTGAAAAAGTATTCAAACCCCAAGGATACACTTGTTTAGCTCTACTAGCCGAAAGTCATATGAGTTTTCATACTTTTCCAGAAAGAGGTATAATTAGTTTTGATTTTTTTACTTGCGGAAAAATTTCACCAAGAGCAGCTCTTGATGTTTTAAAAACTGAAATTAAACACAAAAGAGCAGTAGTTAGAAGTTTTGATAGAAGCAACAAAGGCATATATGAGGATATATATAGTACGCCAGGACACAAAAAATATTATATTGTAGACGATGCATTAGAAAATTTTGTATCAAAAGCTGGTCAGCACATTGAAATTTTAAAATTAGAAGAGTTTGGCAATGCTCTATTTATAGATAGCGAATTACAAGTGGCCGAAAAAGATGAAAAAAAATATAGCGGTCAATTCGTTAATTCATCCCTAAGCTTATCAAAAGATAATTCTAGTGCAGCAATAATTGGTGGCGGAGATGGTGGTGTAGCCAGAGAACTTTCATCAAAAGGTTTTGATTTAGTTGATTGGTACGAATTAGATCCTGAAGTGGTAAAAGTTTGTCAAAAACATCTTCCAAAAGTTTGCGGTGATATAAAAGCAAACAACAAAGTGATGACTTATTGGGGCGATGCTTTCGAGAGTATTAAAAAAGTCAAAGATCAAAAATACGATAAAATTTTTGTGGATCTTAACGATGACGATTTTTGTATAAACTTAGCCGCAAAGAACATGAAAGGTTTAAAAAGAATTCTTAAGCCCGGAGGAGTTATTACAGCCCAAGTTGGTTGCATGTCTAAAAAACCTAAGCAAGTTAGAAATTGGGTTGAATTACTAAAAACTAATTTTGGAAATGCAGAAATTTCAGAAGTATTTATTCCTAGTTTTGATTGTAGATGGAATTTTGCTTCATCATCTCACAAATAGTCACGTTGTCTAATATCTTAATAATTAAGCATGGATCTTTAGGAGATCTTATACAAGCAAACGGTGCAATTAATGATATTAAAAATAATTTTCCAACTGAAAAAATATTATTATTAACCACACCGCCTTATGCAGATTTTATGTACTCTTGTCCATATTTAGACGGAGTTTTAATTGATAAAAGATTACCTAGATGGAATATTTTTTACCTATATAAATTAAAAAAAATGATAGATAGGTTTAATTTCACGAAAGTTTTTGATCTTCAGAACTCTTCAAGAACTAGATTTTATAAAAAATTTTTTTTTAAAAAAGATATTTTTTGGTCTGATAGCAGATCTTTCTCTTCTAAAGAAAAAATATTACAAGAAATTAATCTTCCAGTTTTAGAAAGAATGGGACATCAATTAGAAAGAGCAGGAATAAAAGAAATTAAATTTACAAAAAAACCAAATCTAAAATGGTCTATTAAAAATATTAGTAATATAATTAATCAAAACTTCGATGGAAAATATATTTTAATCTTTCCTTTTTGTTCACCTAAGTTAGTTAAAAAAAAATGGCCTTATTTTAAAGATTTAATTAAAATAATAAAAAGAGATTATGGAAATAAATATAATATAGCAGTTGCTCCTGGACCAAATGAGATTGATGAAGCAAAAAATCTTAAAATAGATATAATTTTGAACAAAGGTAATGCATTAAATATTTCTGAGTTAATAAGTTTTATTGATAATGCAAGTTATATTATTTCCAATGATACTGGACCAGCACACATATGTGCTCATCTAAATAAAAAAGGATTAGTTTTATTTGGAAGTCACACAACTCCTGAAAAAGTAAGTATTGAAAGCGAAAATTTTAAACCAATTAAGGTAAATGACCTGAAAGATTTAAATGTTTCTGATGTCTACGAAAAAGTAAGGCAAGAATTAAATTAAACTTAAATACTTTTTTACAGTTTTGTTCCAAGAGAAGTTTTCTGAAAAATTTAAGGCATTTATACCAAAATTTTTATAATTTTCATTTTCAAAAAATTTAATGATACTTTCATAAATTGAGTTAATGTTATTACCATCACAAATAATTCCAGTTTCACCATCAACTATAGCATCATTTTCTCCACCATCTTTCCCCCCTATTGATCCAACACCATAACTTGCTGCTTCAACAAATGATATACCAAAACCCTCTACAGATTTCTTATAAATAATTGATGGCATTAAAAATAAGTTTGAATTTTTAATTAAAGCAGCTTTTAACTTTTCATTAGTTCTATTTAGAAAAACAACTTCATTTTCAATTTTCAATTGTTTTGCAAGAGCAATAAGTTCTTTTTTTTCTTCACCATCTCCAACACTTACATATTTTATTTTGGGAAATTTTTCTTTTAGGTTCCTTATACACATTAAGATATTTTTGTGGTTTTTTCTTTTATCCAATCTAGCAACTGTTAAAATCTTTGGAAACGAATTATCATATATTTTATCTGATTGAGATTGATTGATACTATCTATTGTTAATGGTTCATCACAACCTGGATGAATTATATGAATTTTTTTTTCTGGCACTCCAATTGTTACAGCTAAATTTTTAGTAAAATTAGAATTTGCAATAACATATCTCGTTTTTTTTATTGAAGATAAGACCCTTTTATTAAGAGATGATCCTTTTGAGTGATTTATTTCTTTGGAATGTATCAGACAAAAAGTTGGAAAATTTTCTAAAATTTGAGAATTTACTTTTTCAACACTTTTCCAATGATCAAAAAAAGCAGATCTAATATTTTTATTTTCTTTTATAAATTCTACAATTCGATTAGCTTTTCGATATTTTCTAAACAACTTTATGCCGCCGAATCTTTCTACTTCAGCTTTAGAATTTTTGTCGTATACTTCAAAATTATCAGTTTTATCTGCAAAAACCTTTACCGGTCCGTGATTTACAAGTGCATTTGATAATCCACCCATTAAATTTTGCATTCCACCAACTTCTGGCGGAAAATTTCTTGTTGAGATAATAAACATTATTTAAACCACTTAATATTACATCCCATACTAGGAATTTGCTCTTTAGGACCTTTACCTGTGTTTACAATCATTTTCATAGCAACCAGCAAATCACTACTATTTGCACTAATAGGTTTTAAATCTTTTAATTCTCTTATTCTCCCTCTGTATTGAAGTTCAAGTTTATTATTATAACCAAAAAAATCTGGAGTACATACTGCACCGTACTTTTTTGCAATTTCTTGTGTTTCATCAATTAGATAAGGAAAATTAAATTTATTTACTTTTGAGAATTCTACCATTTTGTCAAAGGAGTCATCTGGGTAGTTTTTCGTATCATTTGACATAATTGCAACTGTTTCAACTCCCTGGCTTTTTAGAGAACTGGCATCATTTACTATATCCTTAATAACTGCTTTAACGTAAGGACAATGATTACAGATAAACATAATCAAAGTACCATTTTTTCCAATACAATCTTCAAGTTTATAGAAATTGTTATCAACCGCCTTTAGGTTAAAAGAATGAGGCTTCTCACCGAAATTACAAATTGGAGTTTTTGTTAGAACCATAATATATTATAATTATAATAATGATTTATGATTTCAACAATATAAGTCCAAAGTTAGACAAGGATAGTTGGTTTGCCCCTAACTCAGTTTTAATAGGCAATGTTACTTTAAAAAAAAATGCTAACATCTGGTTCAATGCAACTCTAAGAGGAGATGTGGAGCCAATTACAATAGGTGAGGGGTCAAATATTCAAGACGGAAGCGTAATACACACTGACCCAGGTTGTCCGGCTATAGTAGGCAAGAATGTAACCGTAGGACATTTGGTTATGCTTCATGGGTGTATAATAGAAGATGATTGTTTGATAGGGATTGGAAGTACAATTTTGAATAAAGCTAAAATTGGCAGACATTCAATTATAGGTGCAAATACTTTAATCACCGAAAATAAAATAATTCCTGAAAGGTCGTTAGTTGTTGGAAGTCCTGGTAGAGTAATGAGAAAAGTTACAGATGAAGAAATTAAGCTTATAGAAGAAAATGCAAGACACTACGTAGATAATTTTAAAAAATACAAAAAATAATTCTTAAGGGATCAGCCAATTAAATTTTTTTTCTGCTTCAAAATTGATAAGTAATCTGCGATGTCCTTTTGCAGCAAGATATAGCCATTCAATACTTTTAATTCTGCATTTAATTACACAAAAATTTTTATAACCCGCCTCACTTTCCTCTTTAGTAAAATCAAAATTATCAAATTTATTGTCTAAACCTGAAGTTGGTTTATCCGACACTGTTCCTGGGCCATTAGAAACTAAATAGCATTTTCTACTGATATGGCCTGTTTTTATCCAAGATTCTTTAGTTATATCATTATCATAATTTATTTCGCAATTTGTTTTTACTCTCAGCTGGATTTTCTCTTCTTTACCATAAAACAATATCGAGCAGCTTGGATTCTTTTTTATTTTTTTAATTTTAGATGACCTAATATCACTATGATATTGAATAAAATTATCTTGTTGATCTGCTTTTCTTAAAACTACTACTCTTCCATCAAGATCTTTTTCATCACCACAAATAAAAACTGGAGTTCTAAATTCGGAGGATCTATCTTTAACCGCATCGGTCAAAAGTTGCCAAATTTTTTTTTCTATCTCATTTGGATTTTCGTAATAACTTACTATTTCAGACACAATTTATTTTCTAAATCTTTTTATTAGGCTTGAAGTATCCCATCTTTGTCCACCAATTTTTTGAACTTCAGCGTAATATTCATCAATTATTTTTGTTATAGGCAATGGCGAATTATTTTTTTTTGCTTCATCCATAGCAATTTTTAAATCTTTTCTCATCCAATCAACTGCAAAACCATAATCAAATTTATCTTCAATCATAGTTTTATGTCTATTTTCCATTTGCCACGATTGTGCAGCTCCTTTTGATATTACCTCAATAACATCCATCATATTTAATCCAGCGTTCATTCCAAAGTTAATAGCTTCAGATAGGCCCTGAACAACACCGGCGATACAAATTTGATTTACCATTTTTGTTAATTGACCACTTCCTGATGGCCCAAGTAATTTTATTTTCTTGCTATAACAATTAATTATTGGTTCGGCTTTTTTATATGGCCCTTCGTCACCCCCAACCATCACAGTCAGTGTTCCACCTTCTGCTCCAGCCTGTCCTCCAGAAATTGGAGCATCTAAAAAATCAAATCCTTTTGTTTTGGCTTGTTTATAAAGCTCTCTTGCTATATTTGCCGAGGCTGTGGTGTTATCGATGTAAATAGAGTTTTTTTTTGCAGACTTAAACAAACCCTTTTCTCCTAATGTAACCTCTCTAAGATCATTGTCATTTCCAACGCAAGTAAAAATAAAATCACTATCTTTTGCAGCTTCCATTGGGGTATCAGCTATTTTACCCTTGTATTCATCAGTCCACTTTTCTGCCTTCGTTTTTGTTCGATTATAAACAGTTACATCATGACCTGCTTTTGATATATAACCAGCCATGGGAAAACCCATTACACCCAAACCAATGAAAGAGACTTTCTTCATAAATGAAAAACCTTAGTTTAAATAAAAAAGTTTTATTATTTGGTTTTATATTTACATTTTTTTCATCCTTTGGACAGAGTTTTTTTTTGGGATTGTTTAACCCCAGTATACGAGGCGAATTAAATATTACTCATGGACAATTTGGCACAATTTATGCTGGAGCCACTATATGTTCGAGCTTAGTTTTAATTTGGTTTGGAAAAAAAATAGATGATATAAATCTTTATAAATATTCGTTAATTGTAATTGGTATTCTATTTTTTTCATCAATATTTTTTTCATTTATAAATAATATTTACTTGCTGATTATTGCAATTTTTTTAATGAGATTTTCTGGCCAAGGTTTGATGTCCCATACATCATCAACAACAATATCTAGATATTTTAATAAAAGAAGAGGTCGTGCTTTAAGCGGTATTTGGTTTGGTCTTTCTTCAGCTGAATTTATTTTACCAATTTTAATTGTTTTTCTTCTAAATATCTTTACATGGAGAACAATCTGGCATTTTATATCTTTTATAATACTCATTATTTTACCGATAGTAGTCTTTTACACTATAAAAAACATCACTATTGAGTCTAGAGAGGGCGCAGCAATTGACCAAAATAAATTAAATTTTGAAAAAATTAAAAGTTGGAGAAGATCAGAAGTTTTAAAAGATTTTAAATTTTATATAATTTCACTGAATATGTTAGCAATGCCCTGGATTGTTACTGGAGTTTTTATTTACCAATCTTTTATATCAGATTCAAAACTTTGGAGTTCTTATATTATTCCACAATCATTTATGGTTTACTCTGCAACATCAATTTTAACATTAGTTTCATCAGGATTTTTAGTTGATAAATTTACTAGTCGAAAATTAATACCTTTCATGAACATACCTTTATTAATTGGTCTGATAATTTTAAGTTTATTTGATTTAAAATATTCCGCTTATTTATTTTTTGGTCTCATGGGTATTTCTAATGGTTTAGCAAATGTATTAGGATCTTCTACATGGGCAGAAATTTATGGGGTAAGGCACCTGGGAAGTATAAAGGCTTTGACAACTGCATTCATGGTCTTCTCCACTGCTTTTGGAACTGCAATATTTGGAATTCTTATAGATAATGGTTTTACCATTGAGTTCATAGCAATTGTTAGCATTGTTTATATAAGCATTGCCTTCTTAGCTTTATTAGCCATAAAAAGCAGTGTTGAACCAATAATTTTAAAAAAAAAACTTGATTTTACGATAGCTTTTCATTAATTATTGCTGATCTTTATGGCTCGTATCACAGTAGAAGATTGTCTAGAAAAAGTAGGAAATCAGTATGATTTAGTCCTTTTAGCCAAAGAAAGAACTTCACAATTAAATTCTGGCTCTGAAATGCTTGTTGAAGAAGACAATGATAAAAAAACAGTGATTGCACTTAGAGAAATAGGGAATGGTAAATTAGATGTTGAGGAACTTAGAAAAAGTACTGTTTTAAGATTAAGAAAAGAACCTGATGAAAATTTAGAAGAAGAAGAAACAGAAGAAATTTCAGGCGATGATTTTGAAAGGCAATATAAAGGAGAAGTTTCTAAAACTGGAGTTGCCATATTACCCTCAAAAAGAATGAGAAAAGTTCCTGTTCAGACAAATCCTTCAAATAATAAAAATGAAGACGAAGAAGTTGAAAAAGATAGCAATCCTCTTGAGTTAACCGAAGAAGTAGAAGTAGAAAAAAAATAATTGAAAATTAATCGAAAAGTTAGTGTTGCTCCTATGATGGATTGTACGGATCGACATGAAAGATATTTTTTACGATTGCTAAGTAAAAATGTTATGCTTTATACAGAAATGGTTGCTACAAAAACTGCCATTCACGGCGATCGAAAAAAAATTTTAGGATTTAATGAATTCGAAAAACCTCTTGCACTACAGGTTGGTGGTTCAAATAAAGATGAGTTGTCAGAGGTATGCAAAATCGCAGAAGATATAGGGTATGATGAAGTAAACATTAATCTTGGCTGTCCAAGTAAAAAAGTTCAAAAAAATAAATTTGGAGCATGTCTAATCAAAGAACCAGATCTTGTTGCTGACTGTATAAATCACATGATTAATTCATGCAAAATTCCTATAACTGCAAAAACAAGGATAGGATTTGATAATATTGAAAATTTTGAATATCTGAATTCTTTTGTGAATAAAATTCGTAGTGCTGGATGCAAAACAGTAATTCTACATGCCAGGAAAGCAATTTTAAAAGGACTAACTCCAAAAGAAAATTTAAAAATACCAAAATTAAATTATCCATTAGTTTATGAAATTAAAAACAAAAATAAAAATTTAGAAATTATTATTAACGGAGGAATCACTAATTCCGAACAGATTACTGAACACTTGAAAATTTGTGATGGAGTTATGATAGGTAGAGCTATTTATCAAAATCCGTATTTTTTAGCAGACATAGAAAATAAAATTTTTAATAATAGGAATGTGCTTTCAAGATCAGAGGTAGCAGAAAAATTAGTTGAATATGTCCAAGAAGAAGTAAAAAAAGGAACAAGAGTTAACCAAATTATGAGACATACCGTCGGTTTATATCATGGACAAAATGGAGCAAACAAATGGAAGAGATATTTAAGTGATAATATGATGGCAAGAGACTCTGATTTTCAAAAAGTAAAACATATAATGACAATTGCTCAAAATAATGAAAAGGCTAATCAAATTACTTCATGATCGAAACTTTTGGAACAAATCAAATTTTGTTTTTCTTATTAATAATGTCTGTTACCGCCATATTCGCAGGCTTTTTCGCAGGCTTTTTTGGAATTGGTGGTGGCATCATTACTGTTCCTTGTCTTTTTTATATTTTTGGCGCTGCTGGAATAGATAAATCTTTTATCATGCATTTAGCTGTCGGGACTTCATTTGCAATAATTGTTCCTACTGCAATGATGTCTGTATTTACTCATTATAAACACAAGGCAGTGGATTTTGGTATTGTAAAAACCTATGGAATTTTTGTTGTTTTAGGTGTTGTTATTGGGACTTTTTTTGCGGCATCTATGCATACAAAATCTTTGGTTCTTTTTTTTAGTATAATAATTTATTTGCTGGCTCTAAATTTAATTTTTCTTAAAGACAAAACAAAAATAAAATTAAAATTTAATTTATTACAAAGAACAACTCTTGGTTTTATAGTAGGTTTTATATCTTCTCTAATGGGAATAGGGGGGGCGATTATGAATGTACCGATATTGAAATTTGTAGGTTATTCGATAAATAAAGCAATAGGAAGTGCTGCTTCTATTGGATTTTTGATATCAATATTTGGATGTTTGGGGTTTTTAGTCTCAGGGATATTAATTAAAACCGATCTACCTTTGAGCACTGGTTTTATCAATATACCAGCTTTTTTAGTATTTATACCAATAACAATAATAATGGCAAGAGTTGGAGCCATCACAGTTCATAAAATGAAGAGAGAAATAATAGCAAAATTATTTGGGTTTTTTTTAATAATAATAGCTAGCAGATTTTTATATGAATACTTCAATATTTAAATTTTTTGATCGTAACTGCCGATTTTTCCGGTCTTCTGAAGCAAATTATCTATAAAATTAAATATTTTTTTTTTCTGATCATCTGAAGAGTTACTTTCTGTAACAACAACCAATGACGGCTTGTTCGAAGAAGCCCTTATTAGCCCCCAAGATCCGTTCTCTAAAATAAACCTAACGCCATTGATTGTTAAAATTTCTTTAATTAACTGATTGTCTATCTTAATATCATTTTTTTTCATTTCTTGAATTTTCCTTACTAAATCTTTAACAATTTTGTATTTTTCCTCATCCTTACAAAAAGGAGCCATAGTAGGAGACTGAAATGTTTTAGGAAGATCTTTGATTATAGAGCTAATTTTTTTATTTTCATTATTCAATAAGTGACATATTTGTATTGCAGAATTAATTCCATCATCATAACCATAACCAATTGGTTTATTAAAAAAGAAGTGACCACTTTTTTCAAATCCAGCTAAAGCTATTTCATTATTAACTTTCCTTTTTATATGTGAATGACCTGTCTTCCAGTATATTGTTTTACAACTATTTTTTAAAAGAATATTATCATTTAAATATAATCCGGTAGATTTTACATCTACGATAAATTTAGAATTTTTATGTTTACTAGAAAGATTTCTTGCAATAACTAGACCAATTTTATCTGCAAAAATTTCATTTCCTTCATCATCAACAACACCAACTCTATCTCCATCACCATCAAAACCAAAACCAACATCAGCATTATTTTTCTTAACACAATCTGAAATAGCATGAAGCATTTTTAAATCTTCAGGGTTTGGATTATATTTGGGAAATGTAAAATCTAATTTACAATCTAATTCAATTACCTCACAACCTATACCTTTTAAAACCTTTGGTGCAAATACTCCTGCTGTTCCATTACCACAAGCTACGACAGTTTTTATTTTTCTTTTTAATTTATTTTTATTTATTAGATCCTCGATGTAAATATTTTGAAAATTTTTTATATCTTTGCTAATTCCTTTTCCTGTAATAAATTTTTTATTTAAAGTTATTTCTTTTAATTCATTCATTTCTTCAGGTGCATGGGTTAAACCTTTCTCAATCCCCATTTTGACACCGGTCCAGCCATTTTCATTATGGCTAGCTGTTACCATTGCAATTGCATCAGAATTCAATTTAAATTGAGCAAAATAAACCGTTGGAGTTAGGGACAAACCTATATCTTCAACATTACATCCTGTAGAAGTTAAACCCTTTTTCAAAGCAACTTTTACCTCTTCACTATACGATCTGTAGTCATGTCCAACAATAATTTTTGGATTTGTTTTTTTTGTTTTATTTATGACCTGCGTGCCCAGACCTTTACCCAATTGTTCGATTCCATCCAAATCTATATCATCTGGATATAGCCATCTCGCATCATACTCTCTGAAACCACTCTGTTTGATTTTCATTATTTGTACAGGTTTATTAACATTAGATTTAACAGAATTAATTTAAACTTGAAAAAACATTTATGTTCATGTAATGTTCTCTTGATATATATGTTATTTAGTATATTAATATATTTGTAACACAACATATAGTTGTTTTGCTCTAAAAGTCAGTTAAAATAAGGGAATTATGAATAAAAATGTATCTTTGGCAATAAAAAAAGCTGTCTCAAATTTAGATAAAATTGAGAGTGATAATTTAAAAGACTTAAATGATAAAAAACCTGATCTATTTTCATTAAATCATACTACCGAACTCTTTCAAAACGATAAAGGTATTACAATTAAAATTGACAGATCTAGAGATGCTAATCTGACAGATTTTGGAAGAGCAACTTTAAGCGACAGATATTTGGGTCAAAACGAATCTTACCAAGATTTATTTGCAAGAGTAGCAAGCACATACGCCGATAATAATCTTCATGCACAAAGACTTTATAACTACATAAGCAATCTTTGGTTTATGCCCGCAACACCGGTTTTATCTAATGGAGGAACTGAAAGAGGGTTACCAATTTCATGTTTTTTAAATGAAGCAGGAGATAGTTTAGAAGGAATTTTAGGCTTGTGGAGTGAGAATGTCTGGTTAGCAGCAAGAGGTGGGGGCATTGGAAGTTATTGGGGAAATTTAAGATCTATAGGTGAAAAAATCGGTAAAGTAGGAAAAACTTCAGGGATTATACCTTTTATTAAAGTGATGGATTCTTTAACACTTGCGATTAGTCAAGGTTCTTTAAGAAGAGGGTCGGCCGCTTGCTATCTTCCAATAGACCATCCTGAAATAGAAGAATTTATAGAAATGAGAAGACCGACTGGTGGCGATACAAATAGACGTTCTCTAAACTTACACCATGGAGTATTAGTTTCAGATGCGTTCATGAGAGCCGTTGAAACTAATAGTCAATGGGCGCTTAGAAGTCCTAAAGATGGATCTATTCAAACAACAATTTCAGCAAGAAATTTATGGATAAGGTTGCTAACTGCCAGAGTTGAAACTGGTGAACCTTATATTATTTACATAGACACGGTTAATCGTCAAATTCCACAGCATCATAAGTTGGCAGGACTAACAGTGAAGACATCAAATCTTTGTAGCGAAATTACGCTACCAACCGGGAAAGACAGGGACGGTAATGAGAGAACCGCTGTATGCTGTTTATCCTCTTTAAATATTGAAAAATATGATGAGTGGAAAGATGATAAAAATTTCGTGGAGGATGTTATGAGATTTTTAGATAATGTTCTTGAGGACTTTATTAATAAAGCACCAGAAAGTTTTGCTAACGCCAAATATGCGGCCGCCAGAGAAAGAAGTGTTGGACTTGGTGTAATGGGATTACATTCTTACTTTCAACAAAAATCTATTCCTTTCGGCTCCGTTATGAGCAAGGTATGGAATAAGAAAATATTCAAAAATATCCAAGAAAAAGTTGATCAAGCTTCAAAGGATCTTGCTGAGGAAAGAGGAGCATGCCCGGATGCGGAGGAATTTGGAGTCAAAGAAAGATTTTCGAATAAAACCGCAATAGCCCCAACCGCTTCAATATCTATAATTTGTGGTGGAGCATCACCTGGAATAGAGCCAATAGCAGCTAATAGCTATACGCACAAAACTTTATCTGGTTCCTATAACGTAAGAAATAAATATCTTGCAAAAGTTTTAGATAAATATGAAAAAAATAATGATGAAATCTGGTCAAGCATTACAACAAACCAAGGATCAGTTTCACATTTAGATTTTTTAAGTAATGAAGAAAAAGAAACATTCAAAACAGCTTTTGAAATTGACCAAAGATGGGTCGTTGACTTAGGTGCTGATAGAACACCTCATATTTCTCAAGCTCAATCGATTAATGTTTTTGTTCCTGCGGATGTACATAAGAAAGATCTTCATCAACTTCACTTCCAAGCTTGGAAAAAAGGTCTAAAAAGCCTTTATTATTGCAGATCTAAATCAATTCAAAGGGCAGAAAATATTAATGCAGGTTCATCAACAGATGTGACAAAGAATGTTTATTCAAACAAAAAAGAATCAACTAATGATGAAAATAAATATGAGGAGTGCTTATCATGTCAGTAATTAAATTAAAAAAAGATAAAGAAGTTTTCAAAGGCGGTTTACTAGTAGAAAACCCAGTATACAAACCATTTAGATATCCTTGGTGCTATGATGCATGGTTAACACAACAAAGAATACACTGGTTGCCGGAAGAAGTACCGTTAGGTGACGATGTTAGAGACTGGCAAAAAAACTTATCTCAAGGTGAAAAAAACTTACTTACTCAAATTTTTAGATTTTTTACTCAAGCAGATGTTGAGGTTAACAACTGTTATCTAAGGCATTACACTACAGTTTTTAAACCTACCGAAGTTCTAATGATGATGACAGCTTTTGCTGCTATGGAGACAGTCCATATTGCTGCTTATTCACATTTGCTCGATACCATTGGAATGCCAGAGTCTGAATATTCTGCTTTTATGAAATACAAAGAAATGAAAGATAAGTACGATTACATGCAAGGTTTTAATGTTAATTCGAAAGCTGATATTGCAAAAACAGTTGCGGTATTTAGTGCATTTACAGAAGGCCTTCAATTGTTTGCAAGTTTTGCAATTCTTCTAAATTTTCCTAGACACAACAAAATGAAAGGTATGGGCCAAATAGTTACTTGGTCAGTCAGAGACGAAACTCTTCATTGCAATTCTATGATCAGACTTTTTAGAGCTTTTGTTAAAGAAAATCCTGAAATTTGGAACGAGAAGTTACAAAAAGAACTTTATGATGCTTGTAAAACTATAATTGCACATGAAGACGCATTTATTGATTTAGCGTTTCAAATGGGACCAATCGAAGGTTTAACTGCTGATCAGGTAAAAAAATATATAAGATGGATTGGTGACAGAAGACTAATACAATTAGGTTTAAAACCAATTTACAAAATAGAAACAAACCCACTTACTTGGTTAGACACAATGCTTAATGCTGTAGAACATATGAACTTTTTTGAAGGTAGAGCTACTGAGTATTCTAAAGCTTCAACAAAAGGTTCGTGGGCTGAAGCTTTTTCTTAAAATCATCTAATATTAAGGGACAACACTTCTCTATGCTCACTACCTTTGTATTTAGACAAAGGTCTAATAAGTTTATTAGCTGCATGCTGTTCTATTATGTGAGCTGACCAGCCTGTTATTCTTGCCATAACAAATATTGGAGTGAAAAAATCTGTATCTATACCCATTAAGTGATAGGTTGGGCCACATGGATAGTCTACATTGGGATGTATATTTTTCCTTTCAAGCATTACTTGCTCCAATATCTCATATATTTTAGGAAAATTAGTATTCTTTTTTATTTCGGCAACTTTTAAAAAATATTTTTTCATAGTCGGAACCCTTGAGTCACCACTTCTGTAAACTCTATGACCGAAGCCCATAACAACTTTTTTCTTATCAAGAGCATTATTTATCCATGATTTAGCTCTTTGAGGTTTTTTAATATCTTTAAACATGTACATTACTGCCTCATTAGCTCCTCCGTGCAATGGCCCTTTCAAACTTGCTATAGCACCTGTTATTGCTCCATGCATATCAGAAAGACTACTTGTAATTGTTCTTGCTGTAAAAGTTGAAACATTAAAACTGTGTTCGGCATAAAGAATCATGGAAATATCAAATGCTTTTACAATTTCCTTGTTAGGAACTTTACCAAACATCATGTTAAAAAAGTTTTCTGAATAAGACAGCTTTTTGTTTGGTGGTATGGATTTTTTCCCCTTTCTTGCCCTGAAATAAGCAGCAACAGCAGTAGGGGTTTGAGCAAAAATTCTCATAGCCTTTTTCATGTTTGCTTTTGGGGAATTATCTCTTACATCTATATCCTCTAGCCCCATTAAACTAACTGCAGTTCTTATTGCATCCATAGGATGGGCTTTTTTTGGCATATTTTTAATATCGTTTAGAATTTGTTTAGAAAGTTTACGATTATTTCTTTCTTCATTAATAAATTTTTTTAGTTCTTTTGATTTTGGAAGTTCCCCATTCAATACAAGGTAGGCTACTTCCTCAAAACTGCATTTTTGACAAAGATCTTGAACTTTATAACCTCTATAAGTTAGAGAATTTATTTCTGGCATAACTTGTGAAATTGTAGTCTCGTCTACAACTATACCCATTAAACCTTTTTTGATATCCTCAGTCATAATTATTCATGTCCATCAGTTTTAAAGTCAGTAATTTTTTTATCCGGAGTATTATATTTTTCATATTCCACAAGTTCATAAAGCCTCTTTCGAGTTTGCATTTTATCTATAATGTTATTTTGATGTCCATCTTTAAAAATTGATCTTAAGCCGTCTTCCACACTTTTCATTGCCAATCTTTGTGTAGTAACAGGGTAAATAACAATATTATAGCCCAAGTTTTCTAGCTCTTTAGTAGATAGTAATTTTGATTTCCCGAATTCTGTCATATTTGCCAACAAATAAACCTTAGAGTTTTTTCTAACATTTTCAAATTCTTTTTCGTCTTTCATAGACTCAGGGAATATTATGTCTGCGCCAGCAGCCTCGTATGCTTTTATTCTCTCGATAGTTTTTTTAAGACCTTCTACAAGATTTGCATCTGTTCTAACAATAATAGAAAAATTTTCATCTTTTCTTGCTGAAATAGAGTCTTTTATTTTTTTTACCATTTCGCTTGTTGAGATAAGCTCTTTGTTTTCTAAATGACCACATCTTTTCTCAGATATTTGATCCTCCAAATGACATCCTACAAGACCCATGTTTTCAAAAGTTTCTATTGTTTTTTTACAATCACTAAAACCAGTATCAGCATCAACTATCGAGGGCAAATCAGTAACTTTTGCTATTTGACTTGCTCTGTAACTGACATGTTTAAGTGATGTTAGACCTATATCTGGAATCCCAAGGTCATTCGACATTACACCTCCAGAAATATAAACTCCATCAAAACCAATTTCTGCAATTAATTTTGCGCACAAAGGATTATAGGCACCAGGAAATCTAAGCAATTTTTTTTCTTTAAGATTGTTTGCAAAATCTATTCTTTTTTCCATGACATTTTTTTTAGTAAAATGCATAAACTTTTTATATTAAACAAGAAATATAAAATCAAAGACTATTTTAATAACACAACTAATGCAGTTAAAACTAACAAAATTGCCAAAATATACTCTGTAATTTTTTTGGCTTTAGTATTTTTAATAAAGATTCTTAAGCTATTTCCAAAAATAGCCCAAATACAAATTGAGGGAAAACAAACAACGGCAGCAGTGATTACTAAGAACATGGTTGCAATAATAAAATTTTCATCTGCGGGGAAAAACCCAGAAGCAACAGTAATCGCTACAGTCCATGCTTTCGGATTGATAAATTGGAAAAGAGATGCCTCATAAAATTTCAAGGGTCTTCCACCAGTATCTTTTTCAACTAAATTAAAAGATCCAATTATTTTCCAACCTAGATATAACAAATAGATAAAACATAAAATCTTCATATAAAATTGCAATTCAGGAAAAACTAAGAATAGATTTCCCAAACCATAACAAACTAACCCAATTTGAAAAATATGACCAAGAGGAATTCCTACTAAGTGTGGAAGAGTTTTAACAAAACCGAATTTAAGTCCTGAAGCAGTTAACATTGCATTATTAGGCCCTGGAGTTGCAAACATTATAAAATAATAAGTAACAAGTGCAGAAAAAAGCTGAAAATCGATCATAAATATTTTTCAATAATTTTTTCAAAATTTATAAAATTCTTAACAGAAATATCATGAGGTATTTGATCCTTTTTTTTCTCTGTATAGCCATCCTCAACTAATACAAATGGGATTTTAGCGTTGTAAGCTGATTGTGAGTCCACCTCACTATCCCCAACCATTATAGTTTTATTTATATCACCTCCGATTATTTCAACAACATTAGTAAGATGTCTAGGATCAGGTTTATTAAAATCAAACGTATCGCAACCTGCAATGTATTGAAAATATTCTGCAAGGTTAATTTTTTTGAGCAAATCAATTGCAAGTCTTTCATGTTTATTTGTGCAAACAGCCATTGGTATATTTTTAGATTGAGCTAATTTTAAAAAATCAACAACCCCTTTAATTGGTTTGCTGCCCTTATCAATATTTTTGGCATAATGATCTATAAATTCTTTTACCATTGCTTTTTTTTCTTTTTCATCAGTTATTTCTTCTTTGAAGGATCTTTGCATCATAATCCATGCACCACGTCCAGCAAGGTGCTTAATATCACCAAGATTTTTTTTATGAAAACCAAATTTTTTCATAACATGATTATGTGCACCCATAAGATCAGGAGCGGTATCAACCAATGTTCCGTCTAAATCGAATAGAATTGTTAATTTTTGAGTCATTTTATTAAGTATTAAAAAGAAACATTTTGTGACTTATTACCATCTTAATTCTAATGTAAAGACAATTTTTAATGAACACAAATTCAAAATTTAAAAAAATTAAAGCCTATAAGGTAAATCAAGAAAATTTACGAAGAAAGGCAATTAAGCTTGGTGTAAATTTAATTGCCCCGGAAACTATATTTTTATCAAGTGATACTAAATTTGGAAAAAATGTAAAAATCAATCCCTACGTTGTTATTGGTAAAAAAGTAAAAATTGGTAACGACGTTGAAATTTTATCTTTTAGTCATATAGAGGGAGCAAAAATAGAAAAAAAAGTTACGATAGGACCTTATGCAAGGATAAGAACAGGAACTCATTTAATGCCTGGAGTTAAAATTGGAAATTTTGTTGAGACAAAAAAGTCTAAAATTAAATCTAACTCAAAAGTAAATCATCTGTCTTATATTGGCGATACTCAAATTGGAAAAAATTCTAATATAGGTGCTGGAACAATTACATGTAATTATGATGGAGTTAAAAAAAACAAAACAGTAATCTCTGACGATGTTTTTATTGGTTCAAATTCCTCTTTGGTTGCTCCTGTGAAAATTCATAAAAAATCAGTTGTTGGAGCTGGATCGGTAATTACTAAAAATGTAAAAGAAAAATCATTAGCCATTGAAAGATCTGAACAACAAGAAGTAGCAAACTATAGGAAAAAAAAATAATGTGTGGAATTATAGGAATAGCTAGCAATAAGTCTGTCTCAATGAACATTATTAATGCATTAAAAAAATTAGAATATAGAGGATATGATTCAGCGGGGTTGGCTACAATTTCAAACGGTACAATTGATGAAAAGAAATGCCCAGGAAGAGTAGAGAAATTAGAGAAGATTTTATTTCAAAATCCAAGCGAAGGTAATTTAGGTATAGGACATGTAAGATGGGCAACACACGGCGTTCCAAACGAGGTTAATGCTCACCCACATTCAAGCGAGATAGTATCAGTAGTACATAATGGTATAATTGAAAATTCAAATGAATTGAAAAAACTATTAGAGAAAGAAGGAAAAAAATTTAAATCCCAAACCGATACTGAAGTTATAACAGTTTTGCTTACAGAAAAACTTAAAAATCTAGAACCATTAAAGGCAGTATTCGAAACATTAAGCTTATTAAAAGGCAGTTTTGCTTTAGGAATTATATTTAAAAATCAGCAAGACTATGTGATTGGTGCCAGAAGAGGAAGTCCTCTTGCAGTAGGTTACTCTAATAATGAAAATTATTTAGGATCAGACTCTTATGCTTTAAAATCTATGACAAATAAAATCTCATATCTTGATGATGGAGATGTATGTATCTTATCTAAAGATGAGATAAAATTTTATAATTCAAAAAAAGAAAAAATAAATAAAGAAATTTTTACACTTTCCGAGGACAAATCTTCTGTTAGCAAAGGTAATTTTAAAAATTTTATGATAAAAGAAATTTTTGAACAACCTACCACTGCTAAAACCTGTTTAAAGGAATATATAGATAAAATTAGAGAAGAAATAAATTTTTATAATCTTCCTATTGATCCTAAAAAAATAAATAAAATAGTACTTATTGGATGTGGAACTGCGTACCATTCCTGTTTAGTTGCAAAATATTGGTTAGAAGAATTTACATCCTTAAATGTTGAAACAGATATTGCCTCTGAATTTAGATATCGCAGAGTTAGGTTCAATAGGGAAAACTTATATATATTTATATCTCAATCCGGAGAAACAGCAGATACTTTCGCTGCATTAGATCTTTGTAAAAAAGAAAATGTTAAAACATGTTCAATAGTAAATGTTGTTGAAAGCTCAATTGCTAGGCATTCAGATTGCGTTATGCCAATTCACGCTGGACCAGAAATAGGAGTTGCATCAACAAAGGCTTTCTTAGGACAAATGCTTGTACTATATCTACTTTCCCTTAAAATTTCAGAGATAAGGAAAGACATTGAAACCAAAGAATATAAAAGAAAAATCAATGAATTAAAAAAAATACCAGATCTAATTTCAGATAGTCTTAAGCAAGAAGAAAAAATCCAATTAATCGCAAAAGATATTTATAAATCTAAAGGATCGATGTTTTTAGGAAGAGGTTTATCTTACCCAATTGCATTAGAAGGTGCTTTAAAACTAAAAGAGCTTTCATACTTGCACGCCGAAGGCTACCCCGCAGGTGAAATGAAGCACGGACCTTTAGCTTTAATCGAAGATGGATTGCCTGTTGTGGTGATAGCTCCAAAAGATAAATATTTTGAAAAAACTTTATCAAATATGCAAGAAGTAATAGCAAGAGGTGGAAAGGTTTTACTTTTAACAAATTCTGGCAGCCACGTAGTAAGTGAAAATATAAGATTTCAAATCGATTTGCCTTTATCAGATCCAACATTAACTCCTTTTTTATTTACCATCCCACTTCAGCTTCTTTCTTATCATGTGGCATTATTTAAAAAATGTGATATTGATAAACCTAGAAATTTAGCAAAGTCAGTTACAGTGGAATAAAATTTGAAAAAAATTGTTTTTTACAATACTTTAATTCTCTTTTTAATAATTTTTACATTTGAAATCTTATTAAGGTTTTTTTTTGATATAACACCACAAGGTTTATCAAAAGGAATTATTAATGAACAATCTTCAAAACCAAGATTTAATTACTCTAATATTAAAGATGGAAAAGTTTTTGGTAAAAAAATTTTTACCGATACAAACGGTTTTAGAATAAATAAAAAAGAAAAATTACAAAATTATGATAATGAAAATATTTATTTTGTAGGTGGAAGTGTCACTTTTGGAAGTGGAGTAGATCAATCTGACACTTTTTCAGGAATTTTAGGCAAAAGATTAAAAAATTTTAATATTTTTAATGCAAGTGTAATCGGAAGTAATTTAGAGAATAACTATTATATTTTAAAAAACAAAATTCCAAAAGAAAATTTAAAAAAAATATATATAAACTTTTCTTTAGACGATATTCTTTTTCAAGAAATTGTACAAGCTGAAGAAAATTTAAAAAAAGTTGATGAATCTTTACTAAACAAATTTAAGAACAATCAATTTTTTCTTAAATTAAATGCTTTTATTAGGTCCAAATCTGTAATGTATGTATGGATAAAAGGATTTATTTTTAACGCTGAGCAAGGATATTATGTGCACGCTAATGAAACCTATAAAAATCCACAAAATATAAATTTGTTAAAAAAAAAATTAGATATGATCAAAAATTATAATGATGATCTAAATAATAAAATTACTTTCCTAATCATTCCATATAGCTATCAAATTAAAAAAAATAATTGTAAATCAGAAGATTTGTCTGAAAAAATAATAAAAAGAGAATTATCAGAACGAAAATTTAAATTTTTTTTAATTAAAAATATTTTTTGTGAAAACGATAAAAAAAATAAAATTTTTCTTAGTCAAGATCCTAGTCATTTAACAGGATATGGTCATCAAATTGTAGCAGATTATATCGAACAAGATTTAAGATGAAATACTTAACTTTTTTCTTATCAATATTGATTTCCTTAATTTCGTTAGAGTTTTTTGTAAGAATTTTTATTGATAATGGTTTTAATTATGAAATTGAGATGATGAAATATGCTAATAAATTAAAAATTATTTCTGAAAATAAATCTATTGGAATTGAACATAAAAAGAATGCAAAAGGTAAGTTTATGGGAACGGTAATAAATTTAAATTCTGATGGTTTTAGAAATAATATGAATTTAAAATTTGATTCAAAAAAAATCCTTATGCTCGGGGACTCGATGACATTAGGCTGGGGAGCAAACAATCCATTTCCAAATGCCTTGAATGATAAGATATCGAATTATGAAGTTATAAATGCTGGAATTGGGAACACCAACACAATTATGCAAATAGAAAATTTCTTTGAAAACTTTGTTGAAAAATATAATTATAAAATAATTATTTTAAACTTTTTCATAAATGATTTTGAAAAGGTCGAAATTAAAAAACCCAATATTTTTCAAAAATATTCTTATTTATATACTTACATATCAAATAATCTAAATACGGTTTTAATAAAATTTAAAATAAAAAAAAATTGGGATAAGTTTTATTCAGAAACGTATACTGATGAAAAAATTAAAAATGATACTTTTAATCAAATTTTAAAACTTAAAAATTATTGTGAGAAAAATGATATTAAGCTTATAATACATAATATTCCCGAATTAAGAAATTTGAATAACTATAAGTTTACGCAAGAAACAAAGTTAATAAAAGATTTTGCATTAACTAATAAAATTGAGTTTATAAATTCTCATTCAGCTTTAAAAAATTTCAACGATAGTGATTTATGGGTAACAAAATTAGATTCTCATGCAAATGACAAAGCTCATGAAATAATTTCTGAATTTATTCGTCAAAAAATTTTTAAATATTTGGAATAAAACTTATTTTATACAAAAAATTGTTGTATTTTTCTTTTTTAAATAATTTACAGGGATTTTACTTTTTTTAATATTTTTGAGTGAATTATAAATCTTTGTTTTTTTTAATGTATTTAGCCAAAGATATATATCTCTAGAATTATTTATTACTTTAATATTAATAGTGATTCTTTTGAAATCATCTCTAGAAACTAATCTTGTTACATCTTTAGACGTAGACTGCAAATCTTTAGGAAAAATGGACGCTATATGCCCGTCATCACCCATACCAAGCAAAAAAATATCAAATTTCATTTTGTTACTTTTAAAATATTCTTTAATTTTTCTTTCATACATTTTTGATGAGCTTTTTGGTGAAATATTTATTGTATTAAGAGAATATATTTGTTTTTTTTTTATTTTAATGAATCTTAAAAATTCTTTCATCGCCATATTATAGTTTGAGTGAATTGAATTTTTTGAGACAAACCTTTCGTCTCCCCAAAAAAAATCTATATTTTTCCAATTCAATTCAATTTTTGATAACTCTCTATAAAGCTTTATAGGACTAGGCCCGCCTGTTAAAACAAAACTTAACCTTTTTTTTTCGGCCTCTTTTTTTTTAGCTTTTTTTTTAAACGCTCTTACAAATGAGTCTATTAGCAATTTTTCAGTGCTTTTTCTTATAATTTTCATATTTTTATAAATCATCAAATAAAAGCATCTTGGAAATTTCCGAAGACCAATATATATATAACACAGGTTAAAATGAAAAAATGGACATTAAATAGTTGGAAAAAATATCCAGCAAAACATATACCGAAATATCATGATCAAAAAGAACTTGATTTGGTATTGAGTAAAATCAATAAATATCCACCGCTGGTATTTGCAGGAGAATCTCGCTCGTTAAAAAAAGCATTAGCTCAAGTTGTAGATGGAAAAGCATTTTTATTACAAGGTGGAGATTGTGCTGAGAGTTTTGCAGAATTTCATCCTGATAATATAAGAGATACTTTTAAAGTACTTTTACAAATGTCTCTAGTTTTAACTGCTTCAGCTTCTGTACCCGTAGTTAAAGTTGGAAGAATTGCTGGACAATTTTCAAAACCGAGAAGTGCAACAACTGAAAAAAAAGACGGAAAAGAATTACCAAGTTATTTGGGCGATAATATAAATGGAATAGAATTTACAGAAAAAGCAAGAACCCCCGATGCCAAAAGATTATTTAGAGCTTACTCACAATCGGCATCAACATTAAATTTATTGAGAGCTTTTTCTCAAGGAGGCTTTGCAGATCTAAGACAAGTACATTTATGGAATTTAGGATTTATTAAAGATAAAACAAAAGGAAAGTACAAAGAGATAGAGGATAAAATAAGTGACGCATTAGCTTTTATGGAAGCATGCGGTATAAATTCAGATAATAATAGAAGATTGAGAACAGTAAATATTTATACTTCCCACGAAGCTTTGTTATTACCTTTTGAAGAAGCAATGACGAGAATAGACTCAACTACTGGAGAATATCATGATACTTCAGCACATTTTGTTTGGATAGGTGATAGAACAAGACAACCCGATGGCGCTCATGTAGAATTTTGTAGAGGAATAAAAAATCCCATAGGTTTAAAATGTGGACCTACTTTAAAACCTGATGAGCTAATCAAGCTTTGTAATGTTCTAAATCCCGAAAATGAACCAGGTAGAATGACACTAATTTCGAGATTTGGTGCTAATAATGTTGAAAAGTTTTTGCCAAAATTAATTAAGGCAGTAAAAAAAGAGGGTCTTAAAGTAGTGTGGTCATGTGATCCAATGCATGGAAATACAATCAAGGCAGCTACTGGCTTTAAAACAAGAACTTTTGATAGCGTTGTCAATGAAGTTAAAAACTTTTTTGCCGTTAGTCAGGCCGAAGGAAGTTATGCTGGAGGTTTGCATATAGAAATGACAGGCCAAGACGTGACAGAATGTACTGGTGGAGCTCAGAAAATATCTGAGAAGGATTTATCTAACAGATACAGAACTCATTGCGACCCAAGACTAAATGCTGATCAGGCTTTAGAGCTAGCTTTCTTAATTTCAGAAGAAATTAAGAAAAATTCAAAAATTTCAAATAAAATTATTCAAGCAGCGTCTTAATAATTATTGTAATTATTAAGACCTAACCTTAAAAGAGAGGTAGGTATTAATTATGGAAGTAAAAAAAAGAGCAGAAATTATTACAAAATGGATCAAAGATTATTGTGATCAATCTTCGTTTAATCCAAAATCTTTAGTTATAGGAATTTCTGGAGGAATAGATTCTTCTGTTGTTAGTACTTTATGTGCAAATACTGGACTAAAAACAATTGTGCTAACAATGCCAATCAAACAAATTAAATCTCAACACGATCTTAGTTTAATTCATTCGAGGTGGTTAAAAGAAAAATTTAGCAATGTAGACCATCATATAATAGATATGGATAAAATTTTTGATTCTTTCTCTAAAGTTTTAAATAATTTTAATAATGAGCATGGATATGCTAATTCAAGAGCAAGATTGAGAATGGCCACTTTGTATCAAGTCGCTTCAGCTAATTCAGGACTAGTTGTTGGTACCGGTAACAAAGTAGAAGACTTTGGTGTTGGTTTCTATACTAAATATGGCGATGGTGGGGTAGATATCTCTCCAATAGCTGATTGTACAAAAACTCAGGTGTGGGAGCTCGGAAAACACCTTGGAGTATCTCAGAAGATTATAAATTCAGAACCAACAGACGGACTATGGAATGATGGTAGAAATGATGTACAACAACTCGGCATGACTTATGAGGAGCTGGAAAAGGCAATGATCGATAAAAATGACCAAAACTATAAAAAATATTTAGAGATAAGAAAAAAAAATTTACACAAAATGAATCCAATACCGGTATGTACATTTAATGAAGAATAATCACATTAACGTTTCAAATACTATAAGCGGAAAAAAAGAAACCTTTATTCCGATAGATCCTAAAAAAATTGGAATGTATGTATGCGGCCCAACAGTTTATGACTTTCCACATATAGGTAACGCAAGACCTTTAGTTGTGTTTGATGTTTTGTATAGAGTTTTGTCTAAAATTTTTGGAAAAAATAACATTACATATGTCAGAAATATAACTGACATAGATGACAAAATTATTGAAAGTTCAAAAAATAAAAAAATATCTTTAGACGAACTAACATCATCAATTACAAAAAGTTTTCACGATGATTGTCAGTATTTAAATTGTTTAAAACCAAGTTTTGAACCAAAAGCTACTGAACACATTAAAGGAATGATTAACATGACCGAAAATCTTTTAAAAAATAATCATGCTTATGAGAAAGATAAACACGTATATTTTTCAATAAATTCATTTAAAAATTACGGCAAGCTATCCAAAAAAAAACCTGATGAATTAGTTGCGGGAGCAAGAGTTGAGGTTTCAAAATCAAAAAAACATCCTCTTGACTTCGTTCTTTGGAAACCATCCACAACAGATGATCCGGGTTGGGATTCTCCATGGGGAAGGGGAAGACCCGGATGGCACTTAGAATGTTCAGTAATGAGTGAAAAATTCCTTGGGAAAAATTTTGATATCCACGGCGGTGGATTAGATCTTGTTTTTCCACACCATGAAAATGAGATCGCACAATCATGTTGCGCTAATAAAGTTGAAAAATTTGCAAACTATTGGTTACACAATGGCTATGTTACCTTTAATAAAGAAAAGATGTCAAAATCTTTAGGAAATATTGTAACAATTAAAGAAATGAGGGGGACAATTTCAGGACAAGTTATCAGACTTGCCTTGCTGAGTAGTCACTACAAACAACCTTTGGACTGGAATGAAAAATTAATTAATGAAAGCCAGAGTACCCTTGATAAATGGTATACTCAATTTGAAAAGACTAATAAAGAAGAGCTTAGTGAAGATTTATTACAGCCCCTTTTAGAAGATATAAATACGCCCGGATACATATCAAAACTACATTCACTTTACGATAAAGCTTCTAAGGGAGATAAAACTTCAAAAAAAATTTTTCTTGCCGGATGCAAACTCATAGGCTTGTTAGAAGAAGATGTAGAAATTTGGAAAAAATTTAAAAAAACAAAATCAAAAATTGATGAAAAAACTATTCAAATAAAAATTAAAAACAGGGAGAATGCCAGAAAAAAAGGTGATTACAAATCAGCAGATTATATAAGGAAGGAACTGGAAAATAATGGTGTTATCATTGAAGATAAAGGTGATACAACAACATGGAAATACAAATGAACAAAGAAAAAATATATATTTTTGATACTACTTTGAGGGACGGAGCTCAAACAGAAGGTGTTAATTTTTCAATTGATGATAAAAATAAAATTGCAAAAGCTCTTGCTGGGCTAGGCGTTGATTATTTAGAGGGAGGATGGCCAGGAGCTAACACTTTAGATACAAATTTTTTTAATAAGCCACCTAAATTAGGAAATACTATTTTGACAGCTTTTGGAATGACAAAAAAGACAGGAAGAAGCGCTGAAAATGATCCAGGCTTATCTGCAATCTTAAATTCTAATACCCAAGCAGTTTGTTTAGTTGGAAAGACTTGGGATTTTCATGTTGATAAAGCTTTGGGCATAACCAATAAGGAAAACTTAGAGAATATAAAAGAGTCGACAAAAGTATTTATAAAAAAGAAAAAAGAATTCATGTTTGATGCTGAACATTTCTTTGATGGTTATAAAAATAATCGAGATTATGCCTTAAGTTGTATAAAAACTGCTTATGACGAAGGAGCAAGATGGATTGTTCTCTGTGACACAAATGGTGGCACACTTCCACATGAAGTTGGAGAAATTGTTTCGGAAGTTGTAAAAATTATTCCAGGAAAAAATCTTGGAATACATGCACATAATGATACAGAAAATGCAGTAGCAAACTCTCTAACAGCAATACTATCTGGTGTTCGACAAGTTCAAGGAACAATTAATGGATTAGGAGAAAGATGTGGAAATGCAAATTTGATATCTGTAATCCCTTCACTTTTTTTAAAAGAAAGTTTTTCTAAAAATTTTGAAACAGGGATTACCGAAGTTAAAATGAAATCTTTAACAGAATGTTCTAGATTGTTAGATGAATTACTTAACAGAAAATCTAATAGGAATTCAGCATATGTTGGAGCTTCAGCTTTTGCGCACAAAGGTGGTCTTCACGTATCAGCAGTTACAAAAGATCCAAAAACTTACGAACATATAAATCCAAATAAGGTTGGAAATTTTAGAAATATTGTTGTTTCGGACCAGTCAGGAAAATCTAATATAATGTCTAGATTAGAAAAATATGGAATTAAAATTGATAAGAATAACCCGAAGGTTCAAAGTTTACTTAACGAAGTGAAAGACAGAGAGTTTGCCGGATATTCTTATGACGGAGCTGATGCTTCATTTGAATTATTGGCGAGACGACTTTTAGGGGAAATACCAAAGTATTTAACGATTTCAAAATATGATGTTTCTGTAAAAAGGGACTCAAAAGATAAAATAAATTCTTTCGCCAAAGCTCATATCGTAGTTGATGGAAAAGAAATTATTTGCGAAGGCTCAGGTAATGGACCGGTTAACGCATTAGATAATGCTATCAGATCTAATGTTGATAAAGTTGGAAAATATTCAAAATATTTAAAAGATTTAAAATTAGTTGATTACAAAGTAAGAATTTTGAATACCGGAACAAATGCAACCACTCGTGTTTCTATTGAGAGTACGGACAAGGATGGAAAAAACTGGTTCACTATAGGTGTTTCACCAAATATAATTGATGCGTCTTTTAAAGCTTTAATAGATAGCTTGGACTACAAATTGTATAAAGAAAAAGCACCAGCCAATGATTAACAGAATTGGTTTTCTTCTTGTAAAACCACAATTGCCAGAAAATATTGGTTTTTGTGCAAGAGGATTAAAAAATTTTGGTTTTAAAAAATTGGATTTAGTTAAGCCTAAAGAGTTATGGCCAAATAAAAAAGCCTCAGCAACATCAGTAGGGGCAAAAGATGTTTTAAATAAAACGAAAGTATATTCAAATATTAAAGATGCTATAAATAAATATGATGTTGTATATGCTTCTTCAGCAAGAAGAAGGGATATAAATAAAAGACATCTTTCTTTTAATCAATTCATTCAAAGTATTAAAAAAAATAAAAAAAAGAAAATAGGAATAATGTTTGGCCCAGAAGCATCCGGTCTTTCCAATGAAGAGATATCATATTCAAATTATATCTTTAAAATTCCTGTAAATAAAAATTTTGAGTCAATTAATCTTTCACATAGTGTAATTTTAATTTGTTATGAAATTTTTAAAAATTTAAAATCAGCAGCTTTCAAAAAAGAAAAGAAACTTATTGATATTGTGAGCAAAAAAAAACTTAATGTTTTTTTTGATTTTGTTGAAAATCGTTTAGATAACAAAGGTTTTTTTTCACCAAAAGAAAAGAAAAAGTCAATGCTAATTAATCTTAGAAATATTTTTGAGAGAACTCAGTTAAGTAACAAAGAACTAAGGATTTTATCAAGCGTTTTTAGTAAATTATAAGAACAATTGACAAATATACTATAAAGATTATAAAAGTTTTTTTTATGACAAAAAGAATTAGAGCAAAACACAAGGTCGATAGAAGATTAAGAGTTAATTTATGGGGCAAACCAAAAAGTCCTTTTAATACCCGAAACTATCCACCAGGCCAACATGGTCAAAGTAAAAAAGGTAAACCAACGGATTATGGAGTTCAGCTTAACGCAAAACAAAAACTAAAATCATATTATGGAAATATTAATGAAAGACAATTTAGAAATGTTTATAGAAAAGCTATCAAGAAAAAAGGAAATACGACCGAAAATCTAGTTGGTATTTTGGAAAGAAGATTAGATACGGTAATCTATAGAGCAAAGTTTGCACCTACAGTTTTTTCTGCAAGACAATTGATAAATCACGGACACTTTAAAGTTAATAAGAAAAAAGTAAACGTTTCTAGTTATTTAGTAAAAGAAGAAGATCTAATAGAGGTTAAAGATAAATCAAAGGCCTTAACTATTATTGATGCTTCTTTAAGTAGCAAAGAGAGAGATGTTCCAGAGTATATTCAATTAGACTCTAAAAATAAAACAGCTAAGCTTGTCAGAGTACCAAAATTTGCAGACATTCCTTATCCAACCGTTATGGAACCAAAATTAGTTATTGAGTATTATTCAAGATAATAAAGATTTACTTTCTAAAAGTTTTTTTAATTCACCCTTATCAAACATTTCTTTAACTATATCGCATCCACCAACGAATTCGCCTTTGATATATAATTGAGGTATTGTTGGCCAATCAGTAAAATCTTTTATTCCCTGTCTAAATTCATTACTTTCCAAAACATTCACTCCTTTGAATTCAACTTTTAAATGTTTTAAAATATTGGACACAGCCATCGAAAATCCACATTGAGGTGATTCTGGAGTGCCTTTCATAAATAGGACAATATTATTTGAATTTATAATATTTTTAATTTCAGCATTTATATCACTCATTTTTTTTCCTCGGTTGTTAATGCTAACGCATGTAATTCATTTCCCATTTTACCTTTTAATGCTTTGTATACCATTTTATGTTGTTCAATTTTTGACTTACCGTTAAAGTTTTTTGAAGTTATTTTTGCAGAGTAATGATTATTATCTCCAGCTGTATCTTTGAGCTCGATTTTTGCATCAGGAAAAGCACTCATTATCATAGTTGAAATATCATTTTTAGTTAATGGCATTAAACTTATTATACCATTGATTATTAATATCACGAAGTTCTTTTATTTTAAGGCTAAACATTTCATGAATTTCAAACGTGTCATTTTGTATTTCAGCTACAATTTCAAAAAAGACATTATTTTTTTTTAAAAATATTTCTATCTTTTTCAAGTTATCTGGGGAAATTTCAATTAAATACCTTCCCTGATCTTCGCCAAAAAAATATTCCATTGTATTGGCAGACTTTTTTGATTTATTTATTTTTAGACCCAGACCTGAAGAAATTGACATTTCAGCTAATGCAACAAGCATACCCCCAGATGATATGTCATGAGCAGATAATACAAGATTATCTTTTATTAGCTTTAAAACAGCTAAACCATTATTTTTTTCATTAACTAAATTTATTTCTGGTGGAGAACCATCATATATTGAAAAATTTTCTTGAAGGAAAACGCTTTGTTCAATATGCCCCAGTGTTTTTCCTACAACTATAATTAAATTTCCAGATTTTTTAGTTTTAATATTTGTAATTTTTTTTAAATTGTCTAATACACCAATGCCTCCGATAACAGGAGTCGGATATATACTTTTAGAATTGGTTTCGTTATAAAACGATACATTTCCAGAAACCACGGGAAAATCTAAATACTCACACGCTTCTTTAATCCCATCAATACATTTAATAAATTCACCCATCACCTCAGGTTTTTCTGGACTTCCAAAGTTTAAACAGTTTGTAATTGCATAAGGTTTAGCCCCCACTGAAATTAAATTTCTCCAATTTTCGCATACAACTTGTTTACCTCCTGATTTAGGATCAGCTTTGCAATAATTGGCAGAGGAGTCCACAGAAATAGCTATGGCTTTATTTTTGTTATGAATCCTTATTACAGCAGAGTCACCACCTGATTTTTGAATTGTATCACACATTACGACCTGATCATATTGATCAGTAATCCAATTTTTATTTGAATGATTAGGAGAAGATAATATTTTAATAAGAGCTTCTTCAATTTTTACTTTCTTTAAATCTTTTATTTTAATTTTATCTTTTGATACTTTTGGCTCAGCCCATTTCCTGTCATACAAAGGCGCTTTATCAGCCAGTGCACTAATAGGAATATCTGCTACTTTCTCATCATTAAAATTTAATATTAATCTATTAGAATTAGTTGTTTTTCCTATCACAACAAAATCTAAATCCCATTTATCAAAAATTTTTTTGGCTTGAGCTTCTTTGTTTTCATCAAGTATAATTAGCATTCTTTCTTGGCTTTCAGACAACATCATTTCATAAGGTTTCATGTTGTCTTCTCTGCATGGCACTTTGTTTAGATTCAATTCAATTCCTAGCTTGCCCTTTGAAGCCATCTCTACACTAGATGAAGTTAGACCTGCGGCGCCCATATCTTGTATTGATATAATAGAATTGTCTTTCATTAATTCCAAACATGCTTCTAAAAGTAATTTTTCTGTAAAAGGGTCTCCTACTTGAACTGTTGGTTTTTTTTCCTCAGAATTTTCATCAAATTCAGCAGAAGCCATTGTTGCTCCATGGATACCGTCTCTTCCGGTCTTTGAGCCGACATAAACCACAGGTTTACCTACACCTTTAGCTTTTGAGTAAAATATTTTATTTTTATTAGCATGACCGACTGCCATTGCGTTTACTAAAATATTTTCATTATAGGTACTATTAAATTTTGTTTCTCCTCCGACAGTAGGTATACCAATTGAGTTTCCATAACCACCAATCCCAGACACAACTCCATTTAACAAGTTCTGAGTTTTATTATTATTTGGAGAACCAAAATGTATTGAATTCATCAACGCAATAGGTCTTGCACCCATAGTAAAAATATCCCTCAATATTCCACCAACACCAGTTGCTGCTCCCTGATATGGTTCAATAAATGATGGATGGTTATGACTTTCTATTTTAAAAATTATCGCATCATCATCACCAATATCAATAACTCCAGCATTTTCACCTGGACCTTGAATTACTATATTATTTTTTGTAGGTAGTTTTTTTAAATGAATCTTCGAAGATTTATAGGAACAGTGTTCGTTCCACATCGCAGAAAAAATTCCAAGTTCTAGTAAATTTGCATCTCTACCTAAAAGTTTTTTTATTTTTTCGTACTCTTCAAGCTTTAATCCGTGAGTCTCTATTTGATCTTTTGTAATTGACATATTAATTCGTTAAACTCAAAAATAATCCCAGCCCATCTTCAACTGATAAAATTTTATCCACCATTCTCTCTGGATGAGGCATCATTCCTAAAATATTTTTTTTTTCGTTAAGAATACTAGCAATATT
The DNA here is from genome assembly GCA_002704625.1 of Candidatus Pelagibacter sp. The sequence continues at coordinate 17,535 of PAGZ01000040.1, read as the reverse complement.
ATTAATGGAACCATTTGGATTGAATTTTATATCAACATTCCCTTTTTGATCACAATATTTAATAGGTATAAGTTCGTTATTTTCTAATTCTTCCAGATGTTTTTTATCAGTAAAATAATTACCTTCGTTGTGAGCGATGTTTAATTTTAATATTTCACCAGACTTATATTTTTTAAAAAAATTATTTTTATTTGACTGAACTTTTACAAAAATATCTTTTGATATAAATTTTAATCCAGAATTTCTCAATAATGCTCCTTTTAATAAACCACACTCAATTAAAATTTGAAACCCATTACAAATTCCCAGTATTAAGGATCCTTTTTTACCAGCAATAATAACTTCAGAAAGAATATTTGATTTTGCCGCTATTGCTCCCGATCTAAGATAATCACCGTAAGAAAAACCTCCTGGAATTACAATTAAATCAGATTTCGGCAATTCAGTTTCTTTGTGCCATACCATAGAATTTTTAAATTGTAATTTTTCGAGAGCTACCGCAACATCCCTATCACAATTTGAACCTGGAAAAACTATTACAGATGATTTCATTCCGCTTTTTGAATTTTAAAATCTTCTATTATTTGATTAGATAATAATTTTTCACACATTTCCTTAACTTGGTTTTCAGCTTTTAAAGAATCTTTCTCATTCATATATATTTCAAAAAATTTACCCTGTCTTATTTGTTCTAAATTCTTTATACCCATATTCTTAAGTGTTTGGCCTACTACTTTTCCTTGAGGATCAAGCACATCTTTTTTCAAAGTGACTGTTACAGCAAATTTCAATTTATTTTTTCTTAATGCTTATTGATGTAGGTTTCTTAAAGTTTACTTCACTAATATTTGTTGTTTCGGGTACTATACCCAATCTTCTAGCTACTTCTTGATACGCCTGTATTATATTTCCAAGATCTTTTCTAAATCTGTCTTTATCGAGTTTTCTTTCACTCTTAATATCCCAAAGTCGACAAGTGTCAGGACTTATTTCATCTGCAAGAATAACTTCTTTCTTGTCCCCACTCCATATTCTTCCAAATTCAAGTTTAAAATCTACAAGTTTTATTCCTATACCTCTGAACATTCCCGACATAAAATCGTTTATTCTAAAAGTCATTTCTTCTATAGATTTTATTTCTGTTTCTGTTGCCCAATTAAAAGCATAAATATGTTCTTTAGCTATAAGCGGATCTCCAAGCTCATCCTTTTTGTAACAAAACTCTATTAATGGCTTTTCTAAAATTGTACCATCCGTTACACCGAGTCTTTTTGTTAATGAACCTGTAGCTATATTTCGAACAATTACTTCGATGGGTATAATTTCAACTAATTTTATTAATTGTTCTCTCATATTTAATCTTTTTACTAAATGATTTTTAATTCCGACTTGCCCCAAGTTTTGAAGTATGTGCTCTGAAATTCTATTGTTAAGAACACCTTTTCCTTCAACAGTTGCTTTTTTTTGATTATTAAAAGCGGTCGCATCATCTTTAAAATGCTGAACCGCTAACCCTTTTTCTTTGGTTTCGTAGATGATTTTAGCTTTACCTTCGTAGAGTTTTTTACCTTTATTCATTTTTTCTTAATACTCTAGAGAAAATTACATTAATTTTTCTCGTGTGGTAACCAAAATCAAATAATTTTTTAAGAATATTAACAGGTATTTTGTCCATTATTACCTGGTCTTTTAACAAGCTATCGTAGAACGGGATATTATTTTCTAGGGATTTAATCGCGCAGCGTTGAACAATTCTATATGCTTTATCTCGTCTAATACCTTTAGATGTTAGTTCGAGTAATACTCGTTGAGAAAAAAATATTCCTTTGGTTAAATCAAGATTTTTTTTCATATTATCTTTATTTACTCTCATTGATTTCACAACATTGTTAAGACGATCAAGAGCAAAATCTAAAGTAACAGTTGTGTCAGGGCCTATATTCCTTTCTACACTAGAGTGAGAAATATCTCTTTCATGCCAAAGAGCCACATTTTCTAAAGCCGGTATTACAGATGATCTAATAAGCCTAGCCAAACCAGTAAGATTTTCTGTAAGAACTGGATTTTTTTTGTGCGGCATTGCCGAAGAACCCATTTGTTTATTATTAAAAAATTCTTCAACTTCTGAAACTTCTGTTCTTTGCAAATGTCTTATTTCAGTTGCAAATCTTTCGATTGAACTTGCTATTACACCAAGAACAGAGAAAAAATATGCATGTCTATCTCTAGGTATAACTTGGGTTGATATAGGTTCAATATTTAAATTTAATTTTTTTGCAACATATTTCTCTATCCTTGGATCTACATTAGCAAATGTACCAACAGCGCCCGATATTGCACAAGTCGATATTTCTTTTATTGCACTCTTAAGTCTTTTATGATTTCTTGAAAATTCTTCATAAAAAGTTAGAAGCTTTAAACCAAAAGTAGTTGGCTCTGCGTGTATTCCATGACTCCTACCTATACATAAAGTATATTTATGTTTGATAGCCTGTTTTTTTATAGATTTTAATAAAATTTCTATATCTTTAGATATTATTAATCCCGATTGCTTTAATTGAATATTAAAACAAGTATCTAGTACATCAGAAGAAGTCATTCCCTTATGTAAAAAACTTGCTTCTTTACCAACTTTTTCAATTATGGATGTTAAAAAAGCTATAACATCGTGTCTAACTTTGCCCTCAAGTTTTAAAATTTTTTCTACATCTATTTTTGATTTAGCTTTAACTTTTTTAACAACACCCTTGGGTATAATTTTGTATTTTTCCATTGCTTCAGCGGCAGCAATTTCGATTTTAAGCCATAGGTTATATCTATTTTTATCAAGCCAAATATCTCTAACTTCTTTTCTTGAATATCTTTCAATCATATATTGTAAGGAGGATAATCTAAGCCTTTATTTGAAGTTGTAAATATTTCATAACCATCATCAGTTATACCAACAGTGTGTTCAAATTGTGCGGACAATTTTTTATCTTTTGTGACAGCTGTCCAACCATCATTTAAGATTTTAGTTTCATAATTTCCCTCATTAACCATTGGCTCAATAGTGAAAATCATACCTTCCTTTAACTTTTCACCTGTATTTGCTTCTCCATAATGCAAAATATTTGGATATTCGTGAAACTTTTTTCCAGTTCCGTGGCCACAGAAATCTCTAACAATAGAAAAACCTTCAGCTTCAACATGCTTTTGAATTGTTGAACCTAAATCACCAAGTAGAGTTCCATTTTTTAATATATCTATTGATTTTATCATAGCCTCATAAGTAGTTTTTACCAATTTGCTTGCTTTAGTCGAAACTTCTCCAACAAAAAACATTCTACTTGTGTCGCCATGCCATCCATTTTTTAAGGCTGTTACATCTACATTTACTATGTCACCTTCATTTAAAACTTTATCTTTTGGAATGCCGTGACAAACAATATGGTTTGGAGAAGTGCAACATGATTTAGGAAATCCTCTATAAAATAATGGAGCTGAAAAAGCCCCATTATCATTTATATATTCGTAACATAAATTATCTATCTCATCTGTTCTGACGCCTGGTTTAATAATTTTTGTAATTTCATCTAAAGCACCAGACGCAATAGATCCTGCTTTTCTTGTTCCGTTAAAAGCTTCTAACATTTTATCTGTCATTTAATAAAGTTTTAATTTTTTTATTTATTTCTATTCCTTTGTTAGAAAATTTACAATCATAACAAAGCAATTTTACATTTTTTTTTAATGCTTTATTAAAAGTATTAAAATATTCTGGATCAATATCTGAGGCAATACTAAAAGATTTGCAACCCTCTATTTGAATCAAGAACATTAAATAACTCTCATATCCAAGCTTATTTGCAGATACAAGGCCTTCCAAATGCTTTTTTCCACGACTTGTAACTGCATCTGGGAATTCTGCATGAGTTTTTTTTCTACTAAGAGATACACTTTTTACTTCAAGAAATGCATTTAAATTACTTTTTGTATTGTATAATAAAAAATCAAATCTCGTATTGTTACCAAATTTTTTTTCAGCTTTAACAAGTTTAAATTCTTTTAGCTCTTTAATTAATTTCTTTTCAATAGACTCTTGAACAATTTTGTTTGTAATATGAGTGTTTACACAAAACTTTATTTTGTTAACTTCTATAATTTGTAAAGTATATTTAAGCTTTCTTTTTTCGTTATTTGATTTTGTAATCCAAACAGCATTTCCTTTGTTCAAAAGTTTAAACATTGACCCTGGATTGGGACAATGAGCAGTTACAATTTTATTTTTTAACTTAATATCTACAAAAAATCGCTTATATCTTTTTATTAAAACTCCTGGTATTAATTCGTTCTCAAAATTCATTAATTTAATATTATCAAATTATGGTTAGAAAAAATAAAAAAATTACTGCTGGAATTTTAATAATTGGCAATGAAATTTTATCAGGCAGAACAAGAGATCAAAACGTATCTTATCTAGCTCATTGGTTGAATGACAAACTAGGAATAAAAATCAGTGAGGTAAGAATAGTTCCAGATATTGAAAAAAAAATAATTGATGCAATAATTAGTTTAAGTAAAAGTTATAATTATGTTTTTACTACTGGCGGTATTGGCCCAACACACGACGATATTACCGCAAAATCTATATCCAAAGCTTTTAAAAAAAAATATATTTATAATAAAGAAGCCTATAATATTTTAGGAAAATATTATGGAAAAAAGAACTTTAATGATCCACGAAAAAAAATGGCTAAAATGCCTAAAGGTTCAAAGTTAATTTATAATCCATCTAGTGCTGCTCCTGGATTTATGATTAAAAATGTTTTTTGTCTTCCAGGAGTTCCTTCAATATTACAATCAATGTTAGATAATTTAAAAAAATATTTAAAGATGGGTTCTAAAATTTATGATTTAACAATCAGCGTCGAAACAGTAGAGAGTAAAATTGCAAGAATTCTAGAGGAAACACAGAGAAAATATAAAAAATTTATTGACATTGGAAGTTACCCTTTTTTTAGACTTGGGAAAATTGGGGTTTCGATAGTATTGAGATCTTCAAATAAAAATAATTTACAATCTTGCCACAAATATATAATTAAAATATTGAAAAAAAAAGGTATAGAAATATTTAAAGGAGACTGATGTTATATTTTGCATACGGTAGTAATCTTCATCATAAGCAAATGAAAAAGAGATGTAGCCAGTCAAAATACATTGGCTGTTATACTCTTAAAAATTATAAACTTTTTTTCAGAAACTTTTATTTTGGCGGCGGTGTTGCTGATATACAGAAGAAAAAAAACAGCCATGTTTTAGGAGCTGTTTACAAAATTACAAAAAAAGATGAAAAGAAGCTAGATGTATATGAAGATTATCCAAATACTTACATAAAAAAATATTTTAAAATTCATGGAAAGAAAGTGATGTTTTACTACATGCCAAAAAAAACAAAACATGTTGCTCCAAGTAAAAGATATTTGAATATAATAATACAAGGCTATAAAGATTGCGGTTACAAAGAAAATTATATTGTGATTTCTGGAAATAAAAAAATAAAAGTAAAATGAAAATCTACGATTGCTTCATGTATTTCGATGAAGACGTGGTTCTAGATCTTCGTTTGAATTATTTAAATAATTATGTCGATAAGTTTGTAATCGTTGAAAGTAAATTTAGTCATAGCGGTGAAAAAAGACATTTAAAGTTTAATATTAAAAATTTTGAAAATTTTAAAAAAAAAATAATTTATATAGTAGTTGATCATGAGCCACCTGATATACAGATAGTTAAAGATTCGGACGATGAGAATACTAAAAATAGTAAATATATTTTAAATGGTATGCGGAGAGATTTTTATCAAAGGAATTTTATCTCCAAAGGCTTAAATAGTGCAGAAGATGAAGATTATGTATTAATTTCTGATTTAGATGAAATTCCAAAATTAGAAAATGTTAATTTTAAATTAGTTAGAGAAAAACTTTTGTTTTTTAAACAAAAAATGTTTTATTATAAATTTAATCTATGTTCTGAAACTATTAGCTGGACTGGAACACGAGCGTGTAAAAAGAAATTTTTAAAATCGCCCCAGTGGCTAAGAAATATAAAAGATAGGTCATATTCACCGCTTCGTTTGGACATTTTTTTTTCTAGAAATAAATATTCAAACATAAACTTTGTTAAAGATGGAGGATGGCATTTTTCCTACATCAAAACACCCGAGCAGATTGAAAATAAACTAAAATCTTACGCACATCATAGGGAATACGAATTAAATAGTCTTGGAATAGAAAAAATAAAAAATAAAATAAAAAATAAGGAAAGCATATATAATCTTAAAACTGATATGAAAAAATCAAAGTTTAATACTGGACAAAAATTAGTGCTTATAGAAACTAAACATTTACCAGTACACATAAGGAATAATTTAACAAAATATAAACAATGGTTGGCGTAAAAATTTTTAATGAAATCTAATGCTATAATTACACTTGCTGACTCAAATTACTTTGAACTTTTAAAAGAACTTATAGACTCAATTAATTACCATAAAGAAAGTAAAAACATTTCTATATGTATTTTGGATGCAGGTTTAACACCAGATCAAATTGAAATTATAAAACCAAAAGTTTATTCAATTAAAAAAGCTGAGTGGGATATAGAAGTTCCGGGTTATAAAGTTTTAAAAAAGGAGTGGTTAAAAAGCCAAGTTTCACGAGCATTCCTACCAAATTATTTTCCTGAATTTACAAAATATCTTTGGATTGATTGTGATGCCTGGGTAAATTCTTGGTCTACAATAGAACTTTTCTTTAAAGCATGTGAAAACGGTAAGTTAGGAATTACTCAAACAATAGGTCCAGGATATAGAATAATATCAAAAGCAAAGTGGCTTATAGGAAAATTTGCTGCAATAAAATCTCAAAATTACAAACACGCTAAATCCTCAGGTATTAAGGAGGATATTGCAAGAAAATTAGCATTCGCTCCTCATATTAATATTGGAGTTTTTTCTTTGGAAAAAGAATCTGAATGTTGGAAGGTTTGGCAAAAAAATTTAAAAAAAACTTTATCAAAAGGCAAAGTTTTCGGATCTGAAGGTTTGGCAATTAATATTGCTGTTTATCATGACAATGTAGAAGTAGAGTTTTTACCTTTATATTGTAATTGGATAGCAAGCAACATGTTGCCAAAATATGATATAGAAAAGAAAACTTTTGTGGAGCCATATCTTCCAAATAATAAAATAGGCATTATGCATTTAGCTGCAGGAATTTGGGTTGAAAATCACGATATGAGAACAAATAAAAATATGAAAATAAAGCTTAAAACAGTACAGGGTGGTGAAATTAATAAAAGTTTGAGGTATGAAAACAAATAATGTCATTATTTAAATGAGCAAAATTAATATTTTTAAAAAAATCTATAGAATATTAAATAAATTTTTACTAATAATATTTTCAAAAGTTATTTCTCAGTTTTTAAAACCTCTAGGATTAATCATTGTACCATCTTATGATAAAATAAAAAATTTTGCATATTATTTCTCGCCATTATCAAGAAGATTGATTTTTTATCCAAAAAAAAATGAATTTAATAAAATAATTGTAGACACATCGTCAAATTTTTCATTGCTTTGTCAATTAGGCGGTGAAAAATATCAAACCGCAAAATCTCCATATGCTAATTGGCACAGATGTGGCTACACGGGTTTTTACAATTTATTATTTTCAAATCTAAAAGATAAAAAAATAAATTTTGCAGAAATTGGTGTTGAAACCAATGATTCCATTAAAATGTGGAGAGAATACTTTTCCAATGCAACTATTCATGGTTTTGAATTTTACGAAGAAAAAATTAAAAAGGCTCAAACAGATGGATTAAAAAATACTTTTTATCACAAAATTGATGTTCGAAGTAAAGAAGATATAATTAAAAGTTTTAATCAAACCAATACAAAATTTGATATCATTATTGATGACAGCACTCATTATTTTGATGATCAAATAAATATTATTAAAAATTGTAACCAATTTTTAGAAAAAAATGGGATTTTAATTATTGAAGATATATATAAATCTAGAAAAGGTTATTCTGAATTAGATTATTATAATTCTTTAAAAGACATAAAAAATTCTTTTAATGAAATCGTTTTTATTGAAACAAAACATGTGAACAACTATTCAGCAAATTACAAATTTGAAAAAATTTTAGTTTTAATAAAAAAGTAATGAATATTTTTAAATATTTAAAATATATACCAATTATAATAATAAATTATATATTATTTTTTTTTTCAATTTATATTATAAGTGGTTTTCTTTTATTAAAAGGAATAACTCCAGAAATAAAACTGATTACTGAATATCAAAGAAACTTTTATTTTCATGGCGGTATTAGAAATCTTTGGCAAAGTCAAAAAGAATGTATAGAATTTGATGAAGACCTAATTTTTGTTCCTAAAAAAACTATTTGTAATTTTAAAAATCTAGAATTTGATACTTTAGTAAAATTTGACAAAAACGGCAGATATTCTGAACATCCGTCATCAGAAAGAAAAGGTATAGCCGTTATAGGTGATTCTCATGCAATGGGATGGGGAGTAAATGATGATGAAACTTTTTCGTCATTATTAGAAAAAGAAATAAATAGACCAGTTTTTAATCTTGCGGTATCAGGATATGGAACTCCTAGAGAAATTATAAGATTAGAAAAATCAAATTTATTGGATAAAGTCGACACTGTCATATTACAATATTGTTATAATGATTTTGGTGAAAATATAGGATTTGAAAAAAACAGTTATGATGTTGCTAAACAAAAATTTAGTACAATGGCCACCTCAAAACCTATAAGTAACTATAGAAAACTAAGAAAGGCTGTGAGATACTCAGTCACAATTCCATTTGATATAATTAATAAAAAAAATCAATCACTTGATTTTACTGGACACAAAAAGATTTTACTTCAAGTATTAAAAGATTATCCAAGTTTAAAAGATAAAAAAATTGTTATTTTTTACGCCAATGGTTTTAATATGAAATTTTATAACTTTCCTAAGGGACAATCAGACATAATGGAAAATGTATATTTTTTAGGGTTAAATATGGGAGAAGAACATTTTTTCAAAATCGATGGTCATTTAAGCCCTTTTGGGCATTCAGTAGTTGCTAAGGAAATATCAAAAGTTTTATATGAATAAAAAAGTAATATATATAAATTTAATTGTAATATTTTTATCATATTTACTTCTAGATATTCTTATAAGTAACACTTATTTAAATTTAAAAAAAAAAACTTGTTATAAATTTGAGGAATTTTATTACGAATTAAAAAAAAATTGTAAAGGATTAGATAAATTTAAATCGGGTTTTCCTACAGTTAATGTCTATACCGATCAAAATGGTTTAAGAATTGGAAAAAATGATAAAAGAAAAAAAGAAGACAAAATATTTATCTTTGGAGACTCTTTTACTTTTGGAGTGGGTTTGGAATATAAAGATACATATACAGGATTATTGGCAAAAGAATTTGAAAATTATGACTTTTATAATTTTGCAGTAGGATCATACAGCCCTTCAGTTCATCTATATAAATTAGAAGAACAAATTAAAAAAAACTTAATACCAAAAAAAATTATTTTATTTTTAGATATGACAGATGTTCATGACGAAGGAGCAAGATGGGTTAATTCAGATAGCAATAATAACCCTATGTTAGCATCAAATTTAATCTTTAATAGATATAGTAAAAATGAAAAGTTTACACACAAAAATTTTAAAATAACCAGATCTTTAGCGCACTTTATTAATTATAATTTAAGGGTCTTAAGAAGTGGTAAAAAATCTATTGATAATAAAAATACAGTTAAAACAAGTTTACAAGCAGGTTTTACTTATAGAAAATTAAATAACCTAGGTTCGCATTATGAAAATGATATTTTTAATAAAGGTCAAAATAAAATAAAACAAAAAATCAATCAAATTTCAAATATTGCAAAGAAAAATAATTCTGATTTTTATTTAGTTGTGTACCCGTTTGCGGAAACCCTAGTTTATGGACAAAAGATTTTTAATTGGGAAAATTTTGCAAAAAATTTATGTAAAAATAATAATTGTAAATTGATTAATACCTTTGAAGCCTTTAGATATGAAAAAGAAAAAAATGACAACTGGTATTCAAAACTTTATTTTGTTGGAGATGAACATTTTAATAAAGGCGGTAATAAAATAATCGCTGAAGTTTTAAAAAATGAAATTTTTAAAAGATAAGTAAATTATGAAAAAAATAACTTTTTATATACTAGGTAGTTTTATAACTTTATTAATATTATATCTTGTTTTTTTTGTTTATTTTTTTTTTACTTTAGATAAAGAATTCAGATATAATTTTAGCAGCATTGAATATTTGAATTTTTACAAAGAGTACTCAAAAAAAGTAAATCATCTAAGATTTAGGCCAAAATTTAAACTAAACTCAAAACAGGAACAGCTTTTTACTATTCTTAATAGTTCGAAAAATTCTAAAACAATTTTATTTCAAGGAGATTCTTGGATTCAAGGAATGTTAAAGAAGCCAAAAGCAAAAGACTATTTAATTAAATTCGTAGGTAATGATGCAAAATTAGTTAATGCTGGTATCACTTCTTTTTCACCATCTTTAATAAATGTACAATACAGTGTTTTGGAAAATGATTTCAAAATAAAACCAGAAATTTTATTTATTTATATTGATCAAACAGATATCGGTGATGAATATTGTAGATACAAAAATTTAAGATACTTAAATCAAAATGGAAATTTAGAAAAAGTTCTTTATGAGGAGTTTCCAATATTTAAAGGAACTTTCAACATTCACGAAATATTAATGCTTTCAGAAATTGATCTTAAATATAAATCAAAAATAATTAAGACTCATAAATATATTAATTATAAATTAATAAAATCTATAAACAGATTTAAAAAGCAATATCAGAGAATTATTAAAAAAGATTATTATTTTGAGAAATGCGACTCACAAAAAATGGAAAGTTATTTCATATCAGCCAATCACGAAGCTAATATACATTTTGAAAAGGTTTTAAAAGAGTATTTTGAAAAAATTACCAACAAGGATTATTTGAAAAAAATATTTATAATTACACATCCTCATAAGACACACATATCATCAAATAAATATGAGATGAATGTTTCAAATTTGGTAGAAAATGTAACTAAAAGTTTTCCTAAAGTTAAACATATTAACTTCACAAATATTTTAAAAAATGATCCGAGTTTTTATGATGGTGCGAATGAGATCTGGATGTCAGATCAAATGCATCTAGTTGACTCGAGTTACTTTTTTTTTATTAAGGAGATTTTAAGAGTCTCTAATATTAAAGAGTTTAATAATTAAAAATCTTTTAATTTAATTAGATGTTAAAAAGACTAGTTTATCATTATATTCTTTAATTAAATTGTCTTTCCATTCAACATTTAATTTATTATTAAAAAAATTATTTAATAACTCAGGATTAAATGTAGTTTTTGAATTAAAATATTCATATGAGATTAATGAAATCTCTTTAACATGAAATTTTTCAATATATTTACAATAATTATCTATAACTTTTTTTGGCATCTCAACAAAACTTGCTGCATTGTGAAAATGATCTATTTTTATTTTAAGTTTTTCTATCTCCCATGGTGGAATACAAATAATTTCTAAACTATCGTCATTTGAAAAACTTATTTCTTTTAAATCTTTAATTTGCAAATAGTCTTTTACACTTTTTCCATAAAAATGTCTCAAGTATTCAGTTCCCACAAAAATATTAGGCACAATATCTAAATAAAGTATTTTTTTAATATTTGGAAAATTTGATATAATAAAATGGACGTTAACACCAAAACCTCCTCCAATTTCAAAAAAACTTTTTATTTTTTTAAAGTCAAATTTATTTTGAAGCTTGTCAATTCTATCGGCCATTTGCAGGTAATGAGTAGAGTAATCTTTTCCATCTAAACTAAATTTTTGGATACAACCAAATTCTGTGGTATTTTCAAACTTGTATTTTTTTATAAGTCTAATTACATCTTCATTTTTTTGGTAAACAATAGCTAAATTTTTAATATATCTATCTATATTAACTTTTGTGGCTCTAAGCTGTTCTCTAAAAATTATATTTATTAAAGGTAAGGATAAAAATTTTGCTACTATTCTTCCTTTTAAATTGAGTTCATTTCTTGCATCAAAAACAATATTATCACCAAAACTAGTAGTAATTCCCGAATTTATCCCTCTAAACTCGCCTAATCCTTTTTTTTTGATTTCATGTAGTGCTCTAGAATTTTTGTAATTCCAATATGGACCAGAGGAATAAAGCTCTTTATCTTTTGATTTCTCATCACTAACTAGTTTTTCTAATAGATTTTTGTTCATTTTTAAATTCAACGAAGGCCGTTTTTTTGTATTTTATACTATTATAATAAAAATAAATACTATAATTAAGAATCTTGAAGGAATAAGATTAAAAAAGCTAAATATTTGGATTATGACAAAAGATGCGTTTGAAAAATTTTGGCTATCTAAGAGCAAAATATTATCTTGGGATAAAAAACCTAAAATTGCAATCAAAAGAAGACCTAACAATAAAAATCATTGGTTTCCTGATGGAGAAATCAACATCGCAAAAAACTGTTTGCTAAATTCAGATAAAATTAAAATATCCAAAAAAACAGCAATAATAACAATAGATAAAAATAAAAAGATTTTAAGATATTCATATCAAAATCTTAAAAATAAAGTTTTTAATTTTTCCAATTATTTATCGAATTTTAATAAAAAAAAAAAAAATTAAAAATATTTTAATTCACTCATCAGCATCTATTGAGTCTGCTGTTTCTATGCTTTCATGCGCAAATCTTGGCATACACTTTTGTGTAATTTTCGAGGATTTGCCTGATGATGCTTTAGATATAAGGGTGAGATTAATCAAACCGGATATTATAATTACAAGATCAGTAGATAAATGTAATTTTTTTTTAGATTCAATAAAAAGATGCGGTTTAAAGAAAACAATAATTGTCAATTCAGAAAAAAAAATGAATAAAAAATCGGTAAATTTTTATGATTTTAAGACTAAAGATAAAAAAATTAATAAATTTAAATACAAGTCACACAAATCTAACAATATACTTTTCACATTATTTACTTCAGGATCTACTGGCCAACCTAAAGGCGTTCAACATTCAAGCGCAGGTTATTTGCTTTACTCTAAGTACACATCAATGGAAAAGTTTGGTATGAATAAAAATTCTATTGTACTGACAGGATCAGATGCAGGCTGGATTAACGGGCATACTTATGCTTTATTCTCTCCACTGTCAATAGGTGCAACAACAATTTTGCTAGAAAAACCAATTACTTTATTAGATTATAATTTTCTATCATCAATTTTAAAAAGAGAAAAAATTACAATTTTATATCTTCCTGTTACCTTATTAAGATTACTCAAGGGATTGATTCCTGAAAATAAAAAAATTACTAATAATAATTTAAAAGCTATCGGATCGATGGGTGAACCATTAGCAGAATCAGTAGCTATTTGGTATTCAAAGTTATTTTTAAAAAAACCAAAAGCTGTTGTTAATACGTATTTTCAAACAGAAACGGGAGGCATAATATCATCTCCTAAATATAATGATAATATTTATGAAACAGCAGGTACTGTAGGAACTAATTTAAATAAACATATTAATTTTTTGAAAAGTAAAAATAATAAGTTTGAATTGAAAATTATAAATTCATGGCCTGGGTGTATGATAAATATAGTAAACGGAGATAAGTTTTGGAAAAAATATTGGGATAAAAACAATTTTAAATTGTTTGATATTGGAAGTTATAAAAATAAAAAATTATTTATTCATGGTAGATCAGATGATGTTATTAATATAAGGGGGCATAGACTAGGATCTGGAGAAGTGGAGTCAAAAGTACTGGAAATAAGAGAAGTTACAGAGGTATGCGCAATACCTTCGGATAATGATTTAGAGGGTTCAAGCTTAGTTTTATTTGCAACTATAAAAAAAGAAAAAAACAAAAAAAAAATAAAAAGTTTAATAAATAATAAAATTTATAATTTTTTTGGCTCATATGCGCTACCAAAAAAAATCATATTTGTTGAGGACTTACCAAAAACCAGAAGCGGTAAAATGCTCCGAAGAGTTTTAAAAAATTTATATGAAAACCCAGGCAAAAAGGATCTTGGAGATTTAAGTACAATCGTTTCTAAAAAAACTTTGGATAAAATCAAACACATATTAAAAAATGGCTAAACAATTTTTAAAAATTATAAAATCATTATTTTTATTATTTATTATATTTGAACTTATTTTTTTTATTTATTTTTCTTTTTCAAATTTGAAGCAACAAATATCTGATTATAAGATAAGAAAACTAAGCGCACAAAGTTATAAATACTTTTCTCAATTTGAACTAATTTTACCAAAGCCTAACTCAAATATAATTCACATAACTGATGAATTTACAGACAATTTTAAAACCAAAGATGTTTTGGATTTAGGCGTGGGTTTTTTCGACGACGGAATAAATCAAAATAAAAAAGTTTACTCTGTTGCAATAGGCGACTCTTTTACCAGAGGAATAGGTTCTTTAGATAATTTAAAATATGGATGGGTGGAACTGATTGAAAAAAGATTAAAATGGATTGATATTTTAAATCTAGCACACCTTGGTGGAGGTGCTTTGCACCAAAGATACTCATACAATAAAATAAAAAGTTCTATCGATCATAACTTAGTATTATTTAATTTCTCTACAACATTGGGCTTTATAGAAAATTTAGATGATAGATTTCCTACCCACTACATGCGGAGTATTATGGTTCATGAAAACTTGAATGAGAGTCAGCTTCAAGAAAGAATTGATAATTTAAATAACGCCCATGGTTATAAAGTTTACTTGGAGTATTTCACAAATAATCATTTTTATCATTCATATACTGTTGGTTTTGTATTTAAGTTTATTTCTCTTTTAGAAATTAAAAACTTAATACCAAAAAAGTTTCAAACCCATTATATTACAGGAAAAAATCAAGATGTTCATAATTTTAATAAAGGGAAATATAGGATGGGTTTATTGAACGAGGAACATGCTGATATGAGAACTAGACTTGAACAGTCAAGATCAACCAAGGTTCTCAACGATAGAAATTTTTCTGAATTTACTGCTTATGCCGATAAAGTTTTTTTAGATAAAATTATTAATCATTCGGCAAAAATAATAAATGAATTTAGTGAAGAGGTTAAATTAGATGGTCGTGATTTTATAATGACAATACTTCCTTCTAAAAATGATGTTTATTATCCTATTTATAAAGGGACATTGTCGAATGAAAATAAAATTGATTACGAAGAGATAAGAAATAAATTAAAACTAAAACTTAAGAAAGATATAAAGATTATTGATATAACAGAAGATCTAACAAAATTTGTTATAAAAAATCCCCAAGAAGAAATATATTGGTTTAATGACAATCATTTTAATAAATTAGGATATAAGCTAGTTTCTGATTTTATTTCTAAAAAGTTAAACAAAATTTACGATTTTGGTAATTAAAAAAATGTATAAATAAATGGTATTATCTTGCTTCCTTGATTTAAGATCAACAATGCAACAATAAGAATCATGCCAACAATTATGGGAATTAATATTAGTTTGCTATTAGATTTTATAAAATTATTAATAATTTGAAATAATATATTCATTGTAGATAATTTTAATATCTTTTATTAATTACTTTAATATAAATATAAATATAACTTAAACAATTATCAATGTAAGATAAAATTACTGCAATGTCAGCAAATCAAATAGAAGAAATAATCTCATCAATAGCAAAAGTTATAGACGAACCAAAAAAAAATATTACAATTAATTCAAAATCAACAGACTTTAAAAAATGGGATAGTCTCGCTCATGTCAGAATAATTCTAGAAATTGAACGTATAACAAAGAAAAAAATAGCCGTTAGTAAAGTTTCAGAGTTACTATCTGTTAAAGCAATAAGTGATTATATTTCAAAATAAATGTTGTTTCATAATCCTATATTCCTTCTAATTTTTTTACCAATAGTTTTCCTATTATTTTACATATTTAAAAAAAATTTTAATAATAGAATTTCAATTTTAATAATTTCAGGCTTAATATTTTATGCTGCTTGGAATATAAAACTATCACCATTAATAGTAATAACTATTTTAGTAAATTATTTTTTTGGAAAAGCTCTATCTAATTCTTTAAATTTGACAAAAAAAAATAAAATACTTTTTTTTGCAGTATCGTTTAATGTATTATTTTTAGCCTTTTTTAAATACTCTGATTTTATAATTGCTAACATTAATTATTTATTTAATTTTAATATTAGTTTTTTAAATTTTCCATTTCCATTAGCATTAAGTTTTGTTACATTTCAAACTATTGCATATTTAGTTGATTGTTCTGAAGGAAATATTTCCGGAAATAATCTTAGAAAATATTCACTTTTTATAATTTTTTTTCCACAACTCATTGCCGGTCCAATTGTGAGATACAACAACATGATAGGACAATTTGAAGATGAAAAAAATTCAAATATAAATTATAAAAATATAATTATTGGTTTAATTATAATAACAATTGGTATTATTAAAAAAACTCTAATCGCAGACAATCTATCAGTAATAGTCGATACAAACTTTAATTCCGAAAATGATATTACATTTTTGATGAGTTGGATTACATCGTTAAGTTTTACATTTCAAATCTATTTCGATTTTAGTGGTTATATTGATATGGCAACTGGAATAGCTTTATTATTTAACATCAGACTCCCTCAAAATTTTAATAGTCCATTTCAAGCCACTAACATAATCGATTTTTGGCAAAGATGGCATATGACTTTAACAAATTTTTTAACAAACTATATTTATAACCCGTTATTAAGATCATTTAACAAATTAACTTTTATTAAATCTATGATGGTAACTATTTTAGTTTTTTTAATTGCTGGACTTTGGCATGGTCCGTCTTGGCTCTTTGTTATTTTTGGAGCATTGCACGGAATAGGTCTTGTATTTAATCAAATTGTACGAAAATATTTCACTTTTAAAATAAATAAATTTATTTCGATAATTCTCACATTTGCTTATGTTAATTTAACATTTATATTTTTTAGAGCAGACAGTATCGAGACTGCTCTTAATATTATTTCTGGTATGACAGGGTTAAACACGGTCGGAGACGAAGCTTTGATTAATATTCCATTAAACTCATTATTTGCATTAATCGCTGCTATAACTATCTGTTTTGTAGCTAAAAATTCCAACTATATTTTAGATCAATTTAAATTAAATATTATCAAAAAATAATATTGTGAAGTGTTAAAAGTTAGAATAAATAGTGATTACAAAAGTTAAGCCCTCGTGGTGAAATGGTAGACACAAAGGACTTAAAACCCTAGGGATACAGCAAGATTAGAGTCTCAGACAGTCTCAGGTAGTCTCAAAACATTAT
>PAGZ01000039.1 GCA_002704625.1 Candidatus Pelagibacter sp. | reverse complement strand
CAACATATGCTGAATTTGTAAATATGGATGATCAGACCTTAATTTCTATTAAAAAAAAAGAATCAACAACAAATTATAAAGATAAAATTATTACTGAAATAATAAACGAATTTCAAAAATTTTAATGGCGGAGAGGGTGGGATTCGAACCCACGAATGAGTAAACTCATTGCTAGTTTTCAAGACTAGTGCTTTCAACCGCTCAGCCACCCCTCCAGAATATCGTTTTATAAGCAAAATTTAATAAATCATCAATTGAAATCGTTAGAAGTTAATATATTGTTTTTTTTTGTTATTAAAATGAATAAAATATTACGCTACATAAGTCTCATAACTTTTATTTTTTCATTAAATATTTTTTCTATAGCATATGGATCAGATGGTTTTGATCATTGGTTGGATAATTTTAAAAAAAAAGCTATTGATACCGGAATTTCTACTAAAACTGTAAATCAAGTTATGGATAATGCAAAATTTTTACCTAAAGTAATTGAATACGACAGATATCAGCCAGAATTTTATGAAGATACTTTTACATATATTAAAAAAAGAACAGGTAAAGACAGGGTTAAAAAAGGAGTTTCTTTGTATCAAAAAGAAAAAGTTTTAATAAACAAAATAGAAAATAAATTCACTGTAGAAAAAGAACTTTTGCTTGCATTAATGGCTATTGAAACAAATTATGGAAAATATCTAGGGAAAATGGATATTGTTTCTTCCTTAGCAACTTTGAGTTTCGATAAAAGAAGAAGTGAGTTTTTTACTAATGAGTTAATTGTTCTTCTTAAGTTAATTGATAAAGGTGTTATAGATAAAAATATTCTATATGGATCTTGGGCTGGTGCTTTTGGCAATTTTCAATTTATGCCTTCAACAATAAAAAGTTATGCAATTGATTATGATAGTGACTCAAGCATAGAACTCAAACAAATGGAGGATTCATTTGCATCAGCAGCAAATTATATTAAAAAAATTGGTTGGAAAAAGAATCAACCATGTTTTTATAAAATTGAACTTACAGAAAATATTCCAAAAAAATATCTTAATAGTTCAGCAAGAAAAATTGAAAATAAAAGGAAAATGAAGTTTTTTAAAAAATACCTTAAAAATTCAGATCAATTCAATATAAATGAAAATACAATCTCCGCAATAATTACGCCTGATAAAGACATTGTACCCGGATCAAAAAATTTAAAGCCAGCTTTTATTGTTTTTAATAATTATGAAAAAATACTTAAATGGAATAGATCTTTAAGATTTGCTTTGGCTGTATGTACTTTAAAAAATAAATTTAAAAATGAAATTTAAACTTTTTTATTTATTTACAATCTGTGCTTTTATATTATCATGCACAAGCTCAAATCTTAAAAAGAATAAGGCTAATTATAATCCATATAAATCAACTGGCTTTGCTTTAATATATGATGAAGGTGATTACAAAGGAAAAATCATTTCCAGAAAATTAAATGAAGATAATTATGAAATCGGTCACAATAGTATTAGGAAAAACTCTTATGTAAAAATTACCAATCCAAACAATATGAAATCAATTAAATTAAAAGTTACAAAAAAAATTGATTACCCGTCTTTTTTCAATATTTTGATTACTAAAAAGGTGTCTGATGAACTAAATTTAAATAAAGATTTACCTTATGTTGAAATTACTGAAATAATTAAAAATAAGTCGTTTATAGCAAAGAAAGCGGTTACTTTCTCTGAAGAACAAAATGTATTTAATAAGGCTCCTGTTACGAAAGTTAAAATAGATAA
This sequence comes from Candidatus Pelagibacter sp., assembly GCA_002704625.1. Next base: position 47,550 of record PAGZ01000039.1, on the reverse strand, counting down.
TATTTCGTTGGAAAAAAATAAAAATAAAGAAAAAATAAAAAAATTTTCAATAATTATAGGAACATTTTATTCAAAAGAATCTACTGAAGAGCTTAAATATATTTTAGAAAGAGGTTATTTAAAAAAAGATAAATTGCTGATAAAAAAGCTTGGAAAGAACAAGTATGTGCTGTCCTCTAGGCCTCATTCTTCAATTAATACTTTAAAAAAAGTTTACTTTGAGTTAAACAAGTATGGACTCGAAGATCTTGATATTAAAGAAAATGATTAAAATTAAAACTTTAACTCTATTTATATATTTATTTTTTACCTTCAATTTGTTTTCAGCACCAGAAATTAAGGTTAAAACTGGAATTTTGGTTGATTATCACTCAGGAAAAATTTTATACGAGTTAGAACCTGACATGAGCATATATCCAGCCTCTATGACTAAAATTATGACATCTATAATTGCTTTTGATTTACTGAAAAATGGTAAAATTAAATTGGATGACGAAGTCGTTGTTTCTGAAAACGCTTGGAGAATGTCTAAAAGCGGTTATTCATCTCAATTTATAATGTTAAATGATAAAGTTAGTATTGAAGATCTTTTAAGAGGGATAATTGTAGTTTCAGGTAATGACTCATGTATAGCATTAGCCGAAGGTATAGCGGGAACAGAGTCAAATTTTGTTGATATGATGAATGAAAAAGCAGATGAAATTGGTTTAACAAATACAAATTTTACTAACTCGTCAGGGATAAATGATCCTGATAATTATTCAACTGTTAGAGATATTGCCATAATGTCAAAATATTTAATTGAAAATTATCCAAAATATTATGAATATTTTAAAGAAACTGAATTTACATGGGATAGAACAGGGGGTGATCCTATTACACAGGGAAATAGAAATCCACTTTTGTATAAAAATTTTGGAGCAGATGGAATAAAAACAGGGTATTTAGCTGTTGAAAAATATTCTTTAGCAAGCAGTGTAGTGGGTGAAAAGAGAAGATTGATCTCAGTTGGTAGTGGCTTTACAACAAAACAATCTAGATCGACAGAATCGATAAAATTAATTTCTTGGGGGCTAAGAAATACAAATACATATGAAATATCGGATAAGAATATTCCAAAATTTGAGTTTAAAACATGGCTAGGAAAAAAAGATTATGTAAAAGGCAAAACCAAAGAAAATGTTTATATTACATTAAACAAAAAAAAAGTTAGAAAGTTCAATGTTTTTATTAAATACAACGGTCCTATTAAAGCTCCAATTAAGAAAGATGACGAAATTGGGAATATAATTGTTCAAATAGGTGACCAAGAGGAAAAAATAATACCTGTTTATGCTTCTGAGGATGTAAAAAAACTTAATTTTTTTAAAAGTCTCTTCATGTCATTTAATTATATGATTTGGGGAGATGTTTAAAAAAAAACCTTTCTTTATAGTTTTTGAGGGAATTGAGGGATGTGGAAAATCCTATCAAAGTAAGAAATTATTTAAAAATCTTAAAAAAAAAGGTTTGCAAACTATTTTGACTAGAGAGCCTGGTGGCACAAAAGGTGCAGAAATAATTAGAAAACTGATATTAAAGGATTATTTTCATAAAAAATCAAAAGAACAATTTGATAAATACACGGACACATTGTTATATCTGGCCGCAAGAAATGAGCATATAAAGAATAAAATAAAACCTAGTTTATTGAAAAACAAATTAGTAATTTGCGATAGATTTATTGACTCCACTATTGCATATCAAGTTTATGGTAAAAAAGTAAATAAAGCTTTCATTAACAACATACACAAAATGATATTAAATAAAATAAAACCAAACTTGACAATTATTTTAACTGTTAATATTAACAAAGCCATTAAAAGAATAAATAAAAGAAAATACAAAAACAGATACGATAGATTTTCCAAATCTTTTTACTCAAAGGTTCAAAAATCTTTTCTAAAAATAGCAAAAAATAATAAAAAAAATTATCTTATTTTGGATAATTCAAATGATGATAATAATTTGGAAAAAAGAATCCTCCGTTTAGTTTTAAAAAAGATTGGATTTAAAAATGGCTAAAAAAATTGAAAAAAAAAATGAAAACAAGGTTTCACTTAATCTTTTTGGGTATGATAAGTATTTTAATGATTTTTTTAATTTATATGATAAATCAAAATTTCCGAAGGTTTCATTATTATCTGGAGATAAAGGTTTGGGCAAATACACCTTTATTTTTCATCTTATAAATTGTTTTTTATCAACAAAAGATAGAAATCCATATAATCTTAACGATAAAAGAATTAACGAAGATAATCAAATATACAAACAAATAATATCTAATGTTTCACAGAATTTTTTTTATGTTTCAAACGAAAATAATAGCAAAGCCAATATTGAAGATATAAGAAATTTAAAAAATCTTTTAAATAATTCAACTTTAAATAATACACCAAGATTTATAATCATTGATGATGTTGAATTTTTAAATATAAATTCTGCTAATTCTCTTTTAAAATTAATAGAGGAGCCGTCTTCTACGAATTTCTTCATCTTAATTAATAACAATAGAAGAAAAGTTCTCGAAACAATTAAATCAAGATCTATAGAGACCAAAATATTTCTGAATAAAACTCAAAAAAAAATAATATTATCAAAACTTATTAGTCATTTTAATATTGATGAACATTACTCACATCAATATTTTTCATATACAACTCCCGGTCTTTTAATTGAATTTTCTAAAATCTTAAATGAAAATAAGATTGTAATAAATACTTCATTTTATGAAATGGCTTCAACTTTTTTAGACAAATATAAAAAAAATAAAAATGAAGTATATTTAGAATGTATAAAATTTTTCTTAGAAATTAAAAGCAAAGATATTTATAACAAATCTAAAAATGATTTGTTTATAGCAATTAATGAAAAAAATGATTTAATGAAAATTCTTTATAATTATAAAATATTTAATTTAACTAATGCTGCGATATTGGATTATATAAAAAAAAGTAAAAATAGTCTCTATGTCTAAGAAAAACTTTTACATAACAACTCCAATTTATTATCCATCTGGAAAACCACACATGGGTCATGCGTATTCAAGCATTGTGGCTGATATTTTTGCCCGCTTTAAACGTATAGATGATTATAATGTAATGTTTTTAACAGGCACTGATGAACACGGCCTGAAAATGCAAAGAGAAGCGAAAAAAAAATCTAAAGATACAAAGTTATTTTGTGATGAACTTTCATCAAAATTTAGAGATTTAACAAAAATATTAAACTTGTCCAATGATGATTTTATTCGAACAACAGAAAAAAGACATTACACCTCTGTTATAGATATATGGTCTAGATTAGAAAAATCAAAAGATATTTATTTATCTAAATATAAGGGTTGGTATTCAGTCTCTGATGAGGCCTATTATGATGAAGAAGAAATAGAAACAAAAAATAATATTAAATACGCAAAAATTTCTGGTTCAAAAGTTGAGTGGGTTGAGGAAGAATCATATTTTTTTAAATTATCAGCATGGGAGAATAAATTACTTAAACTATATGAGAATAATAAAAAATTTATCTTACCTGAATCAAGAAAAAATGAGGTTGTGCAATTTGTAAAAAAAGGGCTTAAAGATTTATCTGTAAGTCGTACATCCTTTTCCTGGGGCATTCCTGTACCTAAAAATTCTAAACATGTAATATATGTCTGGCTTGACGCTTTAACAAATTACTTAAGCGCTGTTAATTATCCAAATACAGATGATGAAAAATATAAAAGTTTTTGGCCTGCAAATGTTCATATTATTGGAAAAGATATTTTAAGATTTCATGCTGTATACTGGCCTGCTTTCTTAATGGCAGCAAATATACCTGTCCCAAATAGAGTATATGGACATGGCTGGATACTTTCAGATGATAAGAAAATGTCTAAATCTTTAGGCAATATTCTTGATCCAATAGAAATAATAAAAATTTTTGGTATAGATCAACTTAGATATTATTTAACTAAAGAAGTTTCTTTAGGCAATGATGGAAATATTTCATTAAAAAGTCTAACTGATTGTATTAACAATGATCTAGCAAATAATTATGGAAATTTGTGTCAAAGAGTTTTTTCATTTATTGAAAAAAATAGCAATTCGAAAATTCCTAAGATTCAAAAGTTAGATTTAGATGACAAAAAAATATCTGATGAAATTATAAATAAATTACCAAAACTTAGAACATTAATGGACAATCAAGAATTAAATTTATACTTAAAAGAAGTTATTAAATTTTCCTTTAATGCTAACAAATATTTTAATGATCAGGCACCATGGAAACTAAAAAAAAATAATCCTGAGAAAATGAATATGGTTTTGTATAATATATTGAACCAGATCAGAGCTATAAGTATATTGCTGTATCCAATAATACCAAGTTCGGCGGCAAAAATACTGGATATATTAAATATAAGTCAAAAAGACATAAATTTAAAAACAATAGAAAATATCAATTTTTTAGTCTCAGGAAAGGAACTAAAAAAATCAAATATTTTGTTTAGAAAAGTTGAAAATGATAATTGATTCACATTGTCATTTAGATTTCGATGTTCTAAATAAAAAATTAGATCGTGTTATTAAAGATGCTAATGATGTTGGGGTAAAGACTTTTCTTACGATATGTACGAATAATAAAAGTTTTATAAAGATATTAAGTATACTTGAAAAATACTCAAATGTTTATGGCACATATGGAATACATCCTCACGAGACAAAAGATTATGAAGATTTATCATTGGAAAATATAAAAACAAATCTATCTAAAAATCCAAAAATAATTGGAGTAGGAGAGAGTGGATTAGATTTTTTTTATAATCATTCAAAATCTGAAATCCAAAAAAAAATTTTTATAAAACATATAAATGCATCACAAGAAACCTCAAAACCTATTGTAGTACACACAAGAAATGCAGAAAATGAAACTTATGAAATACTTAAATCTGAAATTAAAAATAAAAATTTCAAAATATTAATGCACTGTTTTACCGGTAGCAAAGAATTTGCAAAAAAACTTTTAGATATTGGAAGTTACTTTTCCGCAAGTGGCATTATTACTTTTAAAAAAAATTATGAATTAGTCGAAACATTTAAATATATTCCAACTGAAAGAATTTTAGTTGAGACGGATTCACCTTATTTATCACCAGAACCTTTAAGAGGAAAAACGAATGAACCTAAAAATATAATTTATACTACTAAATTTCTTTCTGTTGTAAAGAAAGTTGACGAAAATAGTTTTAATAAGTTTACAACAAATAATTTTATAAATTTATTTAATTTAAATCCAAGTATATGAAAATTACTATATTAGGTTGTGGCAGTTCACTTGGATCACCCTGGATTACAAATTATTGGGGGAAACTAAATAAAAAAAACCCTTTAAATAAAAGAACAAGATGTTCTGCGATAATTCGGAATGGGGATTTATCAATATTAATAGATACATCGCCCGATATTAAAAAACAGATTTTAGACAATAAAATCAAAAATATTGATTACGTTTTGTATACACATGAGCACGCGGATCAGACCAATGGAATTTTTGAGCTCAGACCTTTTTTTTGGAAACAAAAAAAGAGAATAAATATATACGCAAACAAAAGAACATTAAGATTATTAATGAGTAGACATGATTATTGTTTCTATGGAGGTCAAGGATATATCCCGATATTAAAAGGTAACTTAATAAAAAATAATTTTTTATTAAAAAAAAATAAAAATAAAGTAAAATTTAAGTCATTTTCTGTTGATCATGGACAAATAAAATCAACCGCTTATGTTTTTAATAAAACTGCTTATATAAGTGATTGTAATGGAATTGATGAGAAATACTTTAAATATTTATATAATTTAAAATATCTGATCATAGACAGTCTAAAAATTGATAAACATCCTTCTCATTTTAATTTAGATCAAGCTATTCAATTCAATTATTTACTCAAGCCTAAATTTACAATTTTGACTAATTTGCATACTGATTTAGATTATAATTTTTTAAAAAAAAATTTACCAAAAAATATTATTCCTGCTTATGACGGAATGTCGATTAAAATATAGTTTAATTTTTTAAAGCTTTTTCTATTGAAGCTATAAATCTTTTTGAAGTTGGATTTGTAATAGAGGAAAATGTATCAAATACCTTCCCGTCTTTTCCGATAATAATTTTATGAAAGTTCCATTTAGGAATCGATGCTTTTCCATGATTTTCTTTAGCCCATTTAAAAAAGCTATGTGCACCATCGCCAGTTACCTCAACTTTTTCTGTCATTGGAAAACTTATTCCAAATTTAGCTTCACAAAAATTTTTAATCTCTTTATTAGTTTCTTTTTCCTGATTAAAGGAATTAGATGGTACACCAATAACTATTAAGCCTTTTGTCTCATATTTTTCCCATATAGTTTGTAGATCTTCATATTGAGATGTAAAACCGCAATAACTTGCAACGTTTGTAACAATTAAAACTTTATTTTTAAATTCTGATAATTTTAATGGACTTCCATCTAAATCTTTAAAAGAAAAATCGTATGCTAATTTTTTATATGCAGAATTGGAGTTTGATGTAATAAAAGTGAACATTATTAAAATAAGTATTAATTTTTTCATTTTTTTGGGTTTGCAAGTATTAACATATAACCAAAAATTGTTGATAACAACGAGCCAAGTAGCACACCAATTTTAACTCCATTCATGTGGCTTGTAGCATCAGCAAAAGCCAAATTTCCTACAAATAAGCTCATTGTAAATCCTATGCCTGTTAAAACTCCAACTCCATATAGAGTTAACCAATTAGCATTATTTGGCATTGCGGCTAATTTAAGCTTTATTGACAAATAAGAAAAAAGAAAAACACCAATTTGTTTTCCAAAAAAGAGACCGCATAAAATTCCTAATGGTACTGGGTTGAGTAGACTTGCATAAGTAATTCCTTCTAGAGATACGCCAGCATTAGCAAATGCAAAAATAGGCATAATACCAAATGCCACATAAGGTGAAATGCTGTGCTCAAGCTTGAGAAGTAACGAATTATCATGATTTTTTTTATTATTTTTATGCGGAATTGTTAAAGCAAGTAAAACACCGGCTATTGTCGCATGAATGCCAGATTGATGAGTAAATTCCCAGAGTAACAATCCAATAAATAAATAAGGTATAAAATTTTTTATATTAAATTTATTAAATAATATTAATACGATCATACAGGCTAACATTAACAACAAGTAAATAAATTGAACTTTTCCAGAGTAAAAAAAAGCAATAATTACTATTGCTCCTAAATCATCAATAATTGCCAAGGCTGTTAGAAATACTTTTAATGATAAAGGAACTCTTTTTCCTAACAAAGATAACACCCCTAATGAGAAAGCAATATCTGTAGCAGAAGGAATTGCCCAGCCATTTAGCGTTACAGGGTCTTTGTAGTTAATCGCTATATAAATTAATGCTGGAACAAGCATTCCACCTACGGCACCAATAATTGGTAATAGTGCTTGTTTAGGATTTGATAGTTCACCTTGAATAAATTCCCTTTTAATTTCTAAAGAGACTAAAAAAAAGAAAATTGCCATCAAAACATCATTAATCCAATGTAATATGGATAAATTGATAGAAAATTTTCCAATTCCTAAACCAATTTTTTTATTTAAAATATCTGTATAGTAAGAATATAAATCACTATTACTTACTAGAAGGGCGATAATTGCTGCAAAAAGCAAGACGAGACCAGAAGCTGCCTCCAATTTAAAAAACCACTTAAATGGCTTAGAAATATATTGTATCATATTACCATACTATGAAATTGAATGTTTCCCTATACATACCTATATATAATGGGGAATCAACAATTGAAAGTGTTTTAAAAGCCGCTTTAAAACTTGATCCTGCGCCAGATGAAATAATAGTCGTTAATGATGGCTCTACAGACAAAACGGCTAAAATTTTAGAGAAGTTTAGCGATCAAATTAAAATAATAAATAATGAATCAAATAAAGGTTTAGCCTATTCTAGAAATATTGGTGTATTAAACTCTAAAAATGAAAATGTTGCATCTATAGACTCGGATGTAGAAGTTCATAAAGAATGGCTCAAAAATTTATTTGATATTAAAGAAAAATATAAAAGTGCAATTTCAGGCGGTATATTAATTGAAAAATTAAAAGACGAAAACATATATAACTATTGGAGACATGTACATGCCACACAAAATAATTATGGGAATAGTGATATAGAAAATTTAGGAAGACCTTTAGCTGGATCAAATACCTTATTATCAAAATTAGCGTGGGATAAAGTGGGTGGATATGATATTCAATATAAAACAAATGGTGAAGATGCAACATTTTGTCAAAAACTTTTATCTTTAAATTATAAAATTTCATATAGTTGCATGGCAAAATCTTATCATTTAAGAAATGATGACCTTAGATCGTTGGTTGACTCTGTTAGAAGGGCATACATTTATGGTGCAGGACTCAAAAAACCAACTTTAATGAGATTTATACAAAGAACGATAAGGCATTTTAAAGGTTTTATAATTTATTCATATAAAGACATTAAAATTATGAAATTTAAATTAATATATATAAATCTAATGATATTTTTAAATTTAGCATTAAAAGAATTTTTGGGTCTTATAAAAAATAAAAGTGATTATGTCTGATCCAAATATTGATATTATTGTTCCAAATTATAATAAAGCTAATTATTTAGATGAGTGTATTGGTTCAGTTCTTAATCAAACTTACGTAAATTGGTCGCTTTATATTATAGACGATTGTTCGACTGATAATTCGTCAAATATATTAAATAAATACAAAAATGAAAAAAAAATTAAAATTATAAAATTAAAAAAAAATAAAGGACCATCTTTTTGCAGAAATTTAGGAATGAGATTGTCTAAAGCAGAATATATATCTTTTTTGGACTCAGATGATTACTGGACAAATGAGAAATTACAAATTCAAATTTTATACATGATTAAGAATAATTTGAATTTTACTTACACAGATTATATTCCATTTATAACAAAAAATAATCAAAAAGTTTACAAAAAAGAAACAAACTTAAAAAAAAGTTTTAGATTTGATGACTTTATAATTAACTCCTCAATTAATTCATCTACAATGATTATTGCAAAAAAAATAATTAAAACTAAAAGATTTAGAAAAATTGGATTATTGGAAGACTATTTATTTAAATGCGATTTATTAAAAAGTAATATAGAAGCAAAAAAAATTGATAATTCATTGGCATATTACAGAATATTGCCAGGAAATCGATCATCTAATAAAGTGTTAAATTTATTTTATCTTTGGAAAATAAATAGAAGGTATAACAATTTAAATTTATATAGAAACTTAATGTCGATTTTTGGAATTGTAGTAAATTCAATAAAAAAATACGGAATAAAATAAATTGTTTTGGGTATATTTAATTATATCAATTAATAATGGGACAATTAAATCATATGTCGGTTATACTAATAACTTAAAAAAGAGACTGGATTTACACAACAAAAGTATGGGCGCCAAAAGTACCAGGGGGAGAAATTGGCAAATAGCCTTTAAAAAGAAATTCAAAAGTAAATCAAAAGCTATGAAATACGAATATTTTCTTAAAAATAATAATGTCTTGAGAAAAAAAATTAAGGAAAATTATGTCAAATGAAACAATTGTTATTTTTAAAAATGATGCAGTTGGTGATTTAGTACATAGTATCCCAGCAATACGTAAAATTATCGAAAACAGTGGTGATAAAAAAATAACTGTGTTTTTATCTAAAAGAAGTAAAAATTTCAGTTTTCTGATTAATGGTAAAAATATTGCAATAAAAATCTTGAATTATGACCTTACTCTGTACGACAGGTTTTTAATTTTAAAATATCTTTTTAATAATAAAATTAAAAATGCTTATATTTTAACTCCAAAAAACTTTTATTACTTTCTTCCCCTAATTTTTAAAAAAATTAAATTTTTTGCTATATGCGTAAATAATATAAATAATTATAAACGCCCAAGTGAATTTTTTAGAAAATTCTTATTTAGATATGTAATAAATAATAGAGCTATTAAAATGAGAAAATCTTCTTCTGAAATTCAAATAGAATTGATAAATAATAGTATAAATGAAGTGACAACATATAACTATCAATCCTTTTTAAAAGTAAATACAAACACAATTAAGATTTTGCCTAAAAATTATATCTATTTTCATTTTACTAAAAATAAATTTCATAGACTAGGGTGGGGTATTAACGAAGTTTTAATTTTATTAAAAGAATTAAAAAAATATAATAAATTTGTTTTCGTAACTAAAGATATTGAAAAAGATAAATATGATGATTTATTTAAGAAAAATTTTAATTATTACAATTTTAAGTCAAACCAATTTATTAACAATCAAAAAAATATCTATTTTTTAGATGATATTGAGGGATTAAATTTATTTAATATTATCGGATACGCAGAAAATATTGTGGCTTGTCACGGTATGGTTACTAATCTTGCTTCTTTGCTTAATAAACCAGTTTTAGATATATTTGATTTTAGAATGGAAACACCAGAACTATATAGAACTGCTAGAAGTTCATTTTATGAATTTAAACCTAAATACAAGGGATATAATTTTATTTTGCCTAAAAGAAATATTAATAAAATATTAAAAAAATTTAAATTTGCTTTAGCTAAATCTTAATTTTATTAAGGGCATTATTTTTAAATAAATTAGCTTCCTTGATATACCTTCTAACCATTTGTGTTGTTTTGTGACCAGTCATAGCCATAATACTTCTTTCTTCTGCGCCCTGTTCTGCTGTTGATGTTGCAAAACCTGATCTTAAACTATGACCAGAGTATTTATTTTCATCCAGTCCAGCTACACGAGCATATCTTTTTATAATTAATGCCACATTTCTATCAGACATATCAAAAATTTTATCTGATTTAACATCGCCTTCTTCGATCCATTTTTTCAAAGAAACTACTGGACAGTAATCGGGATTAGAAAAGTAGGGGATCCCCTTTGTCATACCTTCTCCAGATTGGTCGGTTTTTGATTTTTTAACGAAAATTTTGACACCTTCGGGCACAAACTCTAAGTCTTCATATTGAATTTCTACTAACTCTGATCTTCTAAACCCTCCTGCAAACCCAATTAATAACAATGCTTTGTTTTTTAAAATATTTTTTTTGTTTTTATCTTTATTTATTACTTCAATAATTTTTTTTAAATCATTGATTAATATAGGTTTTTTAGCTCTTTGATATGTGCCTTTTATCCTCTTTATACCTAAAAGATTTTCTGTAATTACCGGGTGTTTAGTGTCTAGATAATGACTATTTAATTTATGAATGACGCTTATTGATGCTAATCTACGTTTTAAAGTGCTGTATTTAGAGGATTTAGACAGTTGTGTTAGATAAAGCGTAAGTACTTTAGGGTCAGTAGGCATTGAGCTAAATCCATTTTGCTGACAAAATAAAGCAAAATCTCTAAAATCTGCCTTATAAGCTCTTAAGGTATTATTGGCTTTAGAATTTTTTAAATTCTTTAAGGTTTCAATTTCTAAGCTTTTAACATCTGTTACTAAATCATTCATATATATTTCCGATAACCATTAATTATCGGAACTTTATAAATTATCAATTTTAAGATGTCAAGCTTTGAATTAATATATTCAATTATGATTTTTAAAAATCGTAAACGTATTGTTCTTGATCGAGGTCCAAGCTGGCCTGATTATGATAAAGCTGAGCCGTTTATGGTTCGATATTATCCATTGTTTCGTAAAAGGCCTAAGTGGTTCCCATTTAATATCTTTGTTCATCATATTTTAAAGAGCGATAGAGGTGATATGCATGATCATTATTGGTCGTATTTTACTGTAATTCTGAAAGGTGGATACTGGGAAACTAGAGAAAATGGGACTTATTGGAGAGCTCCTGGTTATATGGGCTTTAGAAAAGGTACTGATAGACATAGTTTAAGGATACCGGATGGCAAATCAGCATGGACTATGATATTAGTAGGTCCAAACAAGGGTTCAAAAAAGTATTCCAGATACCAAAAAAACAGCTAAAATAGACCTCTTTTTACTCAAAAAAACCCTTATTTTTCAACGTTTTTTTCAATCTGAAGATGTATTTTATTAAAAAACATGATTTTACGGCGTCTGTTAGAGCCTGTTTGAATAAACGCTTAAAATAGACCCATATATGGCCCATTAATCGATATATTCTAATACTGCAATGCTCTTTGATTTTATGAGCTAAATAATATTTTGAAAAATTATTTTGAACATACAAAGCTATATTTCATAGTAAAATCAACTGATTTTGAAGATTATGCTATGCCCTATTGGTTATAATTTATATAATTACTTTAAAAACTATATAATTCTAAGTTTTTGGGCAATTTTACTTATAAGTGTTAAATTATTCAATTAAAACAATAGTTTAACTTAATAACTTAAACTAGCACTTCAAATAATAAGACAATGAAGCTTACCTAATTAAAAAATCTGAGAGCTATGTAAACAATAAAAGGAAGGGTAACAAAAGATATAGAGGTAGATACAAATATAGTGCTGGCGATACTATCAACTACTTTTTTGGGAGAATACATAGAACCAACCAAATAACAGAGTATAGCACTGGGCATGGCACTTTGGATAAACAAAACACCCGCCTCTACCCCGCTNAGATTAAAAAATGATATCATTAAGAGACCAATAATTGGACCCAAAACCATTCTTGTAAAAGAATTTATTAAAGATAATCTGAAAGAAAAAACCTTTAATCTTGTTAAGGCAATACCTAGGGCCATTAAAACCAAAAAGATAGTAGCATATGAGATTAAAAATGTAGCATTTTCTAAAAAAATAGGGACATCAAATTCAAAATAAAGAAAAATTAATGCTAACAAAATTCCGTATATTGGACCGTTCTTAAACAAAACTTTTAAATCAAATTCTTTTTTTGCAAGAAATATACCCAAAGTGAAGTGTAGAAGCATTATTACAGAAGCAATTGCACCAGCTATTCCTAAACCTAGATCACCATAAGCAAATAAGCATACTGACAAGCCAATATTGCCATTATTAGGTAAAATTAGTGGAGGGAGTTCATAAATAATATCTCTTTTTGTTAGAAACAAAGTTAATATTCCCACTAATGAAAATCCAGTAACTAAAATTACTTTATAAGTAAAAAACTCTACGAATGTATCTAAATTTACTCCTGTTGAGGTCAAAGAATAAAAGATTAGTGCAGGAGTTCCAAAAGTTCCTGTTAGCTTAGTTATAAAATCTGTATCAAATTTTGGATTTTTTCTTCCAAGATAAAAACCAATTCCGATAATTAAAAAGACCGGGAAAAGTACATCAATTAACTTTAGGTAGAGCTCCATTAAGCTCTTACATCAGATTTTCTTGGTTTTCTCAAGGGTTTATTAAAATGTATTGCTTTTTCAAATTCATTCAGCCTTTTATAAATTGACCTAAGTTCAGTAATTCTTGTCCAATTCTGTAAAAATAATGAAAAACTGCTTTGAACTTCTCTAAATGCACTGGATGTTTGTATTAGGATTCCAAGAGTCATTGCTCCTGTAAACAAACCTGGACCCATCAATATATATGGAACGATAATCATCGATTGATTGTACATAATCAGCCAAAGATCAAAATAACCGTAATGTAAGAACAGTCTATGATAATTAAACTTAATACCTGTAAATAACTCCAGAACTGTTGGTGGTTTTACATAATTCTTTCTATCATCTTCGCCATACACTAATTCTTTTCTAAACGCTGCCTCGACTTTTTGGTTATTATATTCAAGACCAGGCAATTTTATTCCAACCAACCAACTAATAATTAAACCACCTAAACTAGCAGTCAAAGAAACCCAAACTAGTGAACCTGATATGTCTTTAAAAAAAGGTATAACAACATTTGATGACAAACCCCACAAAATAGGTATAAATGCAATTAATAACATAATTGCTCTAACAACTTGCAAACCAAGACTTTCAACAATTTTTGCAAAATTCATACAGTCCTCTTGGATTCTTTGTGATGCACCTTCAACTTTAGCATCAATTTTTCTCCAATAAGGCATATAAGAGAAAGTCATGGCCTCTCTCCATCTAAAAGCCCATAGTCTGGTAAAATAATTAGTAACTGTATAAATAATTACATAAGGGATAGCCAATTTCATAAAAAGAATTAGGCCATCGTAAAACTCGGAAATATCTCTTTCTGTAGCTTTTTGAAGAAGATCGTAAAATCCTTTATACCATTCATTAATTTTAACATCTATCCATGTTTGCGAAAGTAGAGAAAGAAATATAAAAAGAGCTCCACCCCAGGACCATAAAAGCCACTTTTTCTCTGTAAAAAAACTTCTCCACATATCAGTCTTTCAAAAAATTATCAGCATATGATTTAATAATAAAATCGGATTTCTTTGGCTCTACTAATTCATATAGAATATTATTTTTTTTTGCATAATTAATCGCTTTTTCTCTTGTGGAAAACTCTAATATAACCTCATTTAAAGTATCGTCTCCCGACTCCCATCCCATAAGTGGATTTATAACACCATGTCTAGTATCAAATTTTAATACCCATTTTTTAGTTTTGCCCCTGCCCGATTGCATAGCAGTTTTTGTTGGTATATATATTTTTGCCTTTTTCATAAAATTATAATATTGGTAAATTGCAAATTTCTCCCGATGCAACCTTTTCATTTATTTTGACTTTAAACACTTGAGCAACATTACAGTATTTGGATTTTATCATTGCAATACCAACTACTTTTTGAAATTTAGGGGAGAAAGCTGCTGATCTTAGAAAACCTATAATATTATCATTTGCATCTAAAAGATTCTCTTCTTTAATTAGGTTTATCTCATCTAAATCAATTTTTACACCCATTAATTTTTTTTCAATTCCTTTTTTTTTAATATTCTGAAGAGCTTTTTTTCCTAAATAATCAATTCCATTATCAAGACAAATATACTTATCAAAACCACATTCGAATGGATTATCATTATTATCCATATCGTTACCATATGAAAGAAGTGCACCTTCGATTCTTTCAATTGCATTAGGGCAACCAGGTTTAATATTTAAATCTTTTCCCTCTTTCATTAATTGATCATATAATTCTAGTCCCGAGTTTATATCTTCAATATAAATTTCATAACCACCTTGTTTTGAAAAACCTGATTTTGAAATCATATGATTAACACCATTAAATTTAAAGTAATCATAACTAAAAAATTTTAATTTGCTTATGTTAATACCAAACACTTTTTTCATTACCTCTTCAGATTTTGGTCCTTGAATAGCCAAAGTTGCTATATTTGTTTCAAAAATTTTTACATCCAAATTAAATGAACCTGCTATTCCTTTAGCAAAAAATAATACATCGGAGTCAGCAATACAAATACGCCATTTGTTTTCATCAATTTTTAAAACCAAAGGGTCATTTACCATATTTCCATCTTTATCTATCAAAGGAACATAATAACATTTATTAATTTTTGCTTCAGAAAGATCCCTGCATGTCATTAGTTGAATTAATTTATATGAGTCTTTACCGCTTACCTCAATTTGTCTTTGAACGGTTACATCCCATAACTGAACATGATTTTTCAAATGCTCGTATTCTGATTCAACTGATTCAAAAAAGGTAGGTAAAAGCATATGATTGTAAACGGTGTAGCCACCTACTCCATATTTTTCTAATCTTGAGGTAAAAGGTGTACTTCTAAGTCTTCTTGTTTTTGAGATTAAAAATTTTTTCATCATTTTAAAAATTTAGCTACTTGTTCTCTCATTTCAAACGCATTTTCCAGTATTATCATATGACCACAATCTTTGATGATATGTGTTTTTGACCCATTTATTAAGCCTGAAAATTCTTTGCCTTTATCTAACCTAATCATCTTGTCCAATTCTCCAAATATAAAAAAGGTAGGACATTTAATTTTCTTAACACAATTGATTCCGTTCTTATAATTATTACAGGCAATTAAGTCTACAGCTAAAACCTCACGCACTTCTCTAGAGGAATTCAAGATCTTTTGAAGTGGATTACCACCAATAAATTGTTTTGAGTATCCATAACCCCATTTCATCATTAAATTTAGGGACTCCATATCTCCTGAATTAGCGAGATCTATTAAACTTTTATTAACAGGTATTTGATAAGAACCTGCAACAAAAATTAAATTTTTAATATTTTTAGAAAATTTATTTGCATATTCTAAAGCAACCAAACAACCTTGCGAATGACCTAAAATTGTCAAATCTTTAATTCCAATAACTTGAACAACTTTGTTAAGCCAGTCAGCCATATCTTCAATTGATTTTAGTGAAGAACCCTCTGAATTTCCATGACCTGGTAAATCTAATGCAAATACATTAAAGCCCTGATCAACAAGAAATTGATCAGTTAAAGACCAAACAACATGTGACTGACCGCTTCCATGAAGCAATATGATAGAATGTTTATTTTGATCAAAAGTTTGACCGATGTCAGAGGAAAAAACTTTTTTGTTTTCTACTTCAAAAATCATTTATCTTGCCAATTAGGATTTCTTTTGTTTATAAAAGCATCTATTCCCTCTTCGGCATCAATTTTAAGCATATTTTCAACCATCACATTTGATGCATAATCATATGCTTCTGACAAGTTCATGTTTATTTGATTATAAAAAGCTTGCTTGCCAATTTTCAAAGTCATGGATGATTTTTTAGAAATTTTTAGTGCTTTTTGTAACACAATATTTTTCAGATCATTATCCTCTACTACCTCATTGATTAAACCAATTTCAGCTGCTTTTTTTGAAGAAATTAAATCTCCATTTAGAAGCATTTCCATAGAATGTTTATTTGATACGGTTCTTGACAAAGCAACCATTGGTGTAGAACAAAATAAGCCGATATTAACTCCTGGTGTTGCAAATCTTGATGATGTTCCACCATATGCTAAATCGCAACTCGCAACTAATTGACAGCCAGCAGCAGTAGCGGTACCAGCAACCTCTGCTATTATGGGTTTTGGATTATTAATGATTGATTGCATAAGTTTTGAACATTTTTGCATAACTTTCTTAAAATAGTCCTTACCATTATCAGAATTAAGACGTCCTTTTTTTAATTGTTTTAAATCATGTCCTGCAGAGTATGTTTTTCCCTCAGCAGAAATAATAATCACTCTTATTGATTTATCGTTAACAGATTTATCCAAAACTGACTGAATATCTGACATCATTTCATCAGATAAAACGTTATGTTGTGACGGATTATTTAAAGTAAGTCGAAGAATGCAGTCAGAGTGAACTGTAGTTTTTACCAATTTATTATTCTTAACATCATTCATAAATTAATTAATTTTAACTTTGACCTCTTGTGAAAGTGAATTTGATATAAAACAATATCGATGTGCTCTATCCTGTACTTCTCTCATTTTTTTTAAATCAACAGAGAAGTCATTTGAAAACTCAACTTTAGGATTGAGTTGAATTTCGGTAACTGACATTAAACCTTTGAGATTTTTTCCAAGTGTAGCTATTGCCGTATCTTTGTAAGTTTTAACTGGCCATTTCATTTTAGCGGCAAGTGCTAAAAAGGTCATCATATGACAACTGCTTACTGAAGCTGCAAGTGTTTGTTCGGGATTTGTGTTTAATTCATTTCCTCTCCAATCTGGAGCAGAATCTGCTACGATTTTTGTATTAGAAGTAAAAATTATTTCATGTTGGTTTGAATACTTTCCTGGAGACATAGCTCCATTTTCAAGTTTCCAGATAAGATCTATTGATATTTTTGACATTTCAGAATTAATTTATTTCTTTAGCTTTTTTTCTAAGTTCAAATTTTTGAATTTTACCGGTTGAAGTTTTTGGTAATTCGCAAAATTGAACTTTTTTAGGAACTTTAAATCCTGCAAGAGTCTCTTTGCAAAAAGAAATCAGTTCTTTTTCGGAAACGTTTTTATCTTTTACCTTTTCTATAAATGCACATGGTACTTCTCCCCATTTATCATCAGGTTTAGCAACTACTGCAGCAATAGATACTGAAGGATGTTTTGATAAAGTATTTTCTATCTCTATAGATGATATATTTTCACCGCCTGAAATAATTATATCTTTGGATCTATCTTGAATTTTTACATAACCATCTTCATGCATTACAGCCAAATCTCCAGAGTGAAACCAACCACCTTTCATTGCCTTTTCTGTTGAGTCCTTGTCTTTAAAATAACCTTTCATTACAACATTTGCTCTTATCATTATTTCACCGATAGTTTTTCCATCCCTTGGAACTTCTTTCATGGTTTCAGGATTCATAATTTTAACGCCTTCTGTATTAGGATATCTTACTCCTTGTCGTGCCTTTATCTCATTTTTCTTTTCTTCATCAAAATTGTTCCAGGTTTCGTTCCAAGCACATTGTGTTACATGACCATAAGTTTCGGTTAATCCGTACACATGCATTACTTCAAATCCAAGAGCCTCCATTTTTTTAAAAATAATACTTGGTGGAGGAGCGCCCGCTGTTAAAACATGTACTTTATGTTTTAATTTTTTACGCTCACTTTCTGATGCTCCAGTTATCATATTTAATACTATTGGGGCACCACCAAAATGAGTAACGTTATATTTATCTATTAGTTCAAAAATTTTTTTAATATCAATATTACGCAAACAAATTGTACGACCATTTAACATTGGTACAGTCCAAGGATACCCCCAGCCATTACAATGAAACATGGGTACAACTGTTAAAAAATTTAATCTATTTGGCATATTCCATGCTGCTGCACTGCCCGTAGACATTAAATATGATCCCCTATGATGGTAAACAACGCCTTTTGGATTTCCAGTCGTTCCAGAAGTATAACTTAATGATATTGCTTGCCACTCATCATCGGGCATTTTCCAAATATAATTATCGTCACCAGATTTTAGAAACTCCTCATACTCCAAATCTCCAATTTTTTCCAATTTTGACTGATCGGCATATTTATCGACAATATCAATTATTTTTATATTTTTTTTTAAAGAACTTAATGCTTTTTTTACCTCTTTATGCAGTTGTCTATCAACGACTAGAACTTTCGCATCGCTATGATTTAAAATATATGCAATTGTTTTTGCATCTAGTCTAATATTGATTGTATTTAATACAGCGCCTGTCATAGGAACTGAGTAGTGAGCTTCAAAAATCTCAGGAGTATTAAAAGCTAAAAAAGAAACTGTATCACCTTTTTTAATACCAATTTTCTCTAAAGCACTAGCAAATTTTAAACATCTATTAAAAACATCGCTCCAAGTATATTTGCGATCCTCATAAATTACAGCTTCATAAGTTGGATATATATCTTTTGCCCTTTGCAAAAATGATAAAGGTGTAAGTGGTACAAAATTTGCGCTGTTTTTGTTTAAGTTTGTATCGTAATGACTCATTTTTAATTAAAATTTGATTTCATAATAGTATCGCTACCTGTAATGGCTGAAAGGTAATGACTTTGAGCTCTTGGAAGTATTTTGTCGAAATAATATTTGGCCGTATTAATCTTGTCCTCAAAAAAAGTTTTATTTTCATCAATTTTTTCATGACTGACTTTTAATATTTTGAGCCAAGAATGTGCCAGGCTTATATAACCAAGAACTTTTAAGTAGTCATTACATGCTGAACTAACATCATCTTTTGAATTTTTATTTTTTTCTGAAAGCCAAGAAGTAAAATTGTTCAGCAATTCAATATATTTCTGAAATTTTTGCACAAATAATTCAAGATTTTTATTATTTGTATAGTCTTTAACTTCATTTGTAATTTGAGAAATGTATTTATCAAAAATTTTATTATTTAATATTTTTCTGTAAACTAAATCTATAGCCTGAATAGAATTGGTGCCTTCATAAATAGGTGTTATTCTGTTGTCTCTAAATAACTGCTCAATACCTTGGTCTTTAGTATAACCGTAACCGCCGAATACTTGGATTGCATCGTTTGTAATTTCCATTCCAATATCAGTGAAAAAAGATTTAATTAAGGGTGTCATTAAAGAAACTAAATCGTTTGCATGACCTTTGATTTTTTGATCTGAATGGTTCAAACTAACATCTATCTGTTGTGATACCCAAAAAGCAAGTGATCTTTGTCCCTCGATCAGGGATTTCATGTTCATTAAGCTCCGTCTTATATCGGCATGTTTTATTATTAAATCTGCATCTTTATTTTTACTATTATTGGCTTTACCTTGTTTTCGTTCTTTTGAATAAGCCAATGCATTTTGATAAGCAGTTTCAGCGATCCCAAGACCTTGGATACCAACAATTATTCTTTCTAAATTCATCATTGTAAACATTGAGTTCAATCCTTTATTTTCAGGACCAATCATATATCCTTGGGCATTATCAAAATTCAGAACACATGTTGGTGATCCCTTGATGCCCATTTTTGTTTCAATTGATCCGGTGTTAACGCCATTTCGAGAACCTACTTCGCCATTCTCTTTAACAATATATTTTGGAACTAAAAATAAACTTATCCCTTTTGTTCCGGGAGGTGAACCAGGTATTCTCGCTAAAACGAGATGAATAATATTTTCTGTTAAATCATGATCTCCTGAGGTTATAAATATTTTTTGTCCCGTAATTTTATATGAGCCATCATTTTGTTTTAAAGCTTTAGTTTTTAAAAGTCCAAGATCGGTACCACAATGAGATTCGGTCAAACACATTGTGCCACTCCATTTGCCTTCGACAATTTTAGGAAGAAATTTATCTTTTATTTTTTTATCTGCATGGTGAAGGATACAATTATAAGCTCCAATACTTAATTCACTATACAATTTAAAAGATAAGCTTGATGAAGATAACATTTCTTCAAAAAAAGTACTGACAGTTTTAGGCATACCTTGACCTCCATACTTGGGGTCACAAGATAAAGACGTCCATCCATCTGCAATAAATTTTTTATACGCTTCTTTATAACCGGGAGGCGATCTAACAATTCCATTTTCATAAATACATGGTTTTTCATCGCCAGTTTTTGCTAGAGGCAGTATAATTTCTTTATTTATTTTAGCTGCCTCAACTAAGATATCTTTAACTAAATCTGAATTAATTTCTTTTAATTTGTCTATTTCATTATAATTTTTATTATCTTTTAAGTTTTCAAACAAAAACATCATTTCTTCAACTGGTGCATTATAAATAGTCATTTAATTAATTAATGGCTTTCCTGTTTTTAAAGTATGAATTATTCTATTTTGAGTTTTTTCTTTATCTAATAATTTCATAAAACTTTCTAGCTCTAATTTATACATTTGATCTTCGCTAATTTCCTTGCTCAAATTTGTATCACCACCACTTAAAACATATGCTAATTCTTTTCCAACCACCATACCATGATCTTTAATTTTTTGGCTATTATATAAATGATCAAGAAGTTTGTGCATTTTTTTTCTTACTTTTTCACCTGACAATTTAAAATTGCATTTTATAGGAGGTTTAAGGTTCTTATTTTTTTTAATAAAAGATCTAGCAATAGGTAAGAGATTATTTCTATTAATTATTACTTCATGGTTTGAGTCTAGAAATAAAAGGGGTTTGGCCTCTTGAGGTGATGAGGCGGTTTTGGCATAGCCAATAATATCAAAGACTTTCAACGGTCCAAAGTCAGGATCACTTTTACCTTCGTCGCTTTGAGTCCATCTCCATAATAATTCTTTGCACCCGCCGCCAGCTGGTACTAAACCAACTATTGTTTCAACTAAACCCATTACAATATTTGTGTGCGAAACAACATAATTACTTTGCAACAAAACCTCTTCTCCCCCACCCAATGCCAGTCCTGATGGTGCAGAAATGACTGGATTTTTACAATATTTTAAATGTTTACAGGTTTCTTGAAAATATTTAATAAATTTTTCAACTGATTTAAAATCTTTCTTATCAACAAATTCCATAACATAATTTAAATTTACACCAGCTGAAAATTGCATACTTTCATTAATTATAATTAACGGTTTGTCTGTTGCCTTCATTAATGCATCCATAGAATTATAATCTAATGCATTAGCTTTTGTATTAAACTCGACAATATTAAAATCTTTAAATCTATAAATTTCAGCAGAATCATTTTTTTCCATTTTAATAACGGACTTTTTAATTTTTCCTAATGTTTCAATATTTGTATACTTTTGTCTTTCATCATAAAATTTTTCTAAATTTTGATCTTTCAAATTTTTTAGAAAATCATTGTTGTTCAAATTTTGTATTTTTGAAAAAAAATTATCAAGTCCTATTGATTCTAACATCTCAAAAGGACCCATTGACCAGTTAAATCCAAGTCTTAAAGCCTCATCTATATCATTATATTCTTTTGTTATTTGTGGAATTAAAGATGAAGAATACAATATAATTTTTGATATTACTGACCATGCATATACACCATATTTATCATTTCTGTTAATTAATTCTAAAAGATTTACTTTATTAATTTGAAGATCAATTTTTTTAACAGGAAAATATTTATTTTTATTTAAATCAAATGCCTCTAAAACTTTTTTACCATCAGATTTATTGACTCTGTAGAATCCTCCTTTGCCCTTTCTACCTGTATAGCCAGTTTCGATTAACTTTTGTATTATTGGAATACCATCAGCAACTTTCAAGAACTCGTCATTTTTTGGCAATTCTTTCTTGAAACTTTTTAATACATCAGCCATTAAATCGATACCGATTAAATCATATAATGCAAAAACGCCTGTTTTTGGTATGCCCATAGGTCTACCAAAAACGGCATCTGCTTCTTCAATTGATAAATTCATTTTAATTGCTTCAGTCATAGCTATTTGCATCGCGTATACACCGATCCTGTTACCTAAAAACCCTGGTGTATCACCACACACAATCACACCTTTTCCTAGATTGCTTTCACAAAAATTTTTTAATAAATCAATTTTTTTTTTATCATTTGACTCATCTCTAACAATTTCGAGTAGCCCCATGTATCGAACTGGATTAAAAAAATGTGTTATACAAAAATCTTTCTTGTCAGAGCTAGTTAATTTTTGAGAAAGAATTTTTAAAGGTATTGTTGAAGTGTTTGAAGATACAATAGATTCTTTCTTTCTTTTTTGAAATATTTTTTTGTAAATATTATGCTTTATATCTATTCTTTCAACTACAGCTTCAATAATCCAGTCTGCATCTGCTACATTTTCAAAATCATCTGAAATATTTCCAGTTTTCAAAATATTTATTTTTGTTTTTTCAAATAATAATGGTGGGCGTGATTTTATTATTCTTTCTTTTGCTTTTTCGGCGATTTCTGTTTTCAAATCAAGAAGTACAACGGGAATATTTGCATTACATAAGTGTGCAGCTATTCCACTTCCCATTGTTCCAGAACCTATAATAACAACTTTTTCTATTTTCATAAAAATGGTCGGGGCGGCAGGATTTGAACCTGCGACCCTCTGGTCCCAAACCAGATGCGCTACCAGACTGCGCTACGCCCCGAATTTAAAGTTTATAGCTATATATACTTAATCAGCACAAGAATAAATAATTAATTAATTAGTCAATTTTTCTCACAATAAAAACATAAACTAATGAGGTCATAAACATCACTATTGCGTAAGTAGCGGTGGGTATTAGATAGACTATATCGTTGAAGAGTTGGCTTGCTACAAATACAGCCAATGTTCCGTTTTGAAGTCCACACTCAAGTGAAATAGATTTTCTTTGCGCAACTCCACTGGCAAGAAACTTTGCAAAATAATAGCCAATAAACATCATAACAATATTTAAAACAAAAGTAATTAATCCTGCTTGTTTAATATAACCCATTATATTCTTCCACTCTTCAACCCATATAGCAGCAAAAACAATTACAAATAAAAGAACTGAAATTCTTTCAATAAGTTGAGATTTAGACGTAATAAAATTTGTTGCAAATTTTCTTATTAACATTCCAATAAGCACTGGAAGAGTTACGACCAAAAACATTTTCATTGATATTCCTATCATAGAAATTTCTTTTGAAATTCCTGCTACTTGCAGTAATTCCGCAGATTTAAATACAATAAATGGAACCGAGATAATACTTATTAAACTTATAATTGCTGTTAATGAAATTGAAAGAGCAACATCTCCTTTAGCGAATTTTGTAAGAACATTTGATGTTACGCCTCCGGGTGCTGCAGCAATAATCATTACACCGAGGGCAATCTCTAAAGGTAAATTAAAAATTTTAAGTAATAGAAAAGCAATAATCGGAAGTAATATTAACTGACAAATTAATCCAACTAAAAAATCTTTTGGTTGTTTTGCTACTCTTAAAAAATCTTGACCAGTTAAACCTAATCCAAGAGCCAACATTATTAGGGCAAGCGCTATAGGAGCAATTTTAGTTACTACTTCCATTTATTAAATAAGCTTTGAAATTTGTATTGATGTATCACACATACGNTTTGAAAANCCCCATTCNTTATCATACCAAGATAGTACTCTGCTAAATTTATTTTTGANAACCTGNGTTTGNGTTACATCAAATATNGAACTGTGTNNATCATGGTTAAAATCTTTTGAAACTAATGGCTGTTTATTAATTCCAAGAATACCTTTTANCTCNCCATTAGCAGCTTTTGTCATGGCTTCATTTATAGNNTCAGCTGTAACATCTTTTTTTGTTACTAATGTAAAATCAATTNAAGAAACATTTGGTGTTGGAACTCTTATAGCCGTACCATCAAGTTTTCCTTTAAGGCTTGGTAAAACTAAACTCATTGCCTTCGCTGCCCCTGTTGAGGTAGGTATCATTGCTCCCTCAGTGGATCTTGCTCTTCTTAAATCTTTATGAAGAGTATCCAATAATTTTTGATCTCCTGTATAACTATGAATAGTAGTCATATATCCATACTCAATACCAAAACTATTCTCTAAAACCATTGCAACTGGTGCTAAACAATTTGTTGTGCAAGATCCATTAGAAATAACATTGTGATCTTTTTTTAAATCTTTGCTATTTACTCCTTGCACAATCGTAAAATCTACATCTTTTCCAGGAGCCGATATAATAACTTTTTTAGCTCCAGCTTTTAAATGTTTGCCTGCAGTTTCTTTATTTAAAAACAACCCTGTACATTCTAAAACAATATCTGCACCAACTTTATCCCAAGGTAAATTAGCTGGATCTCTTTCAGCAAAGACTTTTATATTTTGATTTAAAATTTTAAAACCATCTTTTGATGTACTCACATCATGCGGAAGAGTTCCGTGCGTACTATCATATTTGATTAAATGTGCGTTAGTATCAATAGAACCAAGATCATTAATACCAACAACTTGTATTTTATCTTTATAATTCTCCAATAAAGCCCTGAGAATTAGCCTGCCTATTCTTCCAAAACCGTTAATTCCAATTTTTACCATTTATAAATTCACCTCGTATTCTTTAATCCGCTTTGATGATTTCATCAACAATTATTTTAGTAATTTAAATGTAAATAGTCTTGTTATAAAAAGTTAATAACAAATTTTTTATCCTTACATATAGACTCTACAAGTGAATACATAATAGGAAAATCTTTTTTAGAAAGGTCTTTTAAAATTTTTGGTCCTATTTCAAATGCTAATTCAGCACCTTCAACTGTATCGTTTGGCATGAACTTTTTCTTTGCCTGGGTATATGAATGGCCTTCACCTAAGTGTTGTCCCATTTTACGGTTTCTTCCACCAGCAATACTTACGTATAAATCCCCTAAGCCAGCTAATCCATAAACAGTTTGTTCCGATCCACCAAATAATTTGATAAATTTTCCCATTTCTAATATTGACTTTTGCATAAGAATTGCCGCAGTGTTAAGATCTTTTGATGAACCGATAACCATTGAATACAAATTTTTAATTGCTGCACACATTTCGACACCAATAATATCATTAGAATAATCCATAAAATAATAATTTGTTTTAACCAATTTGCCTATGTCCTCTGCTAAAGAAACATTTTTATTAGTGAAAACTACACCTGTTTTATTTCTTTTAGATAAATCTTTTGCTAAACAAGGTCCTGCAACTGCGGTAATATTATTATTTTTAAACAAGTTAGTTAATATTTCTAATTTATCATTTTTGACGGTCAAGCCTTTAGTAAGTAAGAGTGTTGGGGTTTTAGAATTTATCAAATTTAGTTCGTTTGATATCCAATTAACACCTTTAGAATTAACGCCCACAACCAAAACATCATAATTATTTCTGATTTCTTGATTTATGTTATCTGCCTTCACAAATTTAATTTTATCCGAAAGTTTGCAATTAAGATGTTTATGAAAACTATTTTTTTTTAAACTTTCAATTTGATTATTTTCAAGTGGAGATCCTATAAGTGTAACAACATGTTTGTTATCAACACATGGAAATGAAAAAGCTGATCCCATTGCTCCTGCTCCAATAATTAATATTTTACCCATAATTAGTTTTTAAAAAAAACCTTTCTAATAATTATAAAAATTGCGAGTAATTCAACTTTGGCAATTACCATAAAGATAATAAGTGAAATTTTGGTAAAAGTGAATAATTCTAAAAACATTATTTTTTCCATACCATAAATATTAGACACATTTGTGTTGGTAAGAGTAAGAATTGATAATTTAAATGAATTTTCAAAATTTAGTGTATCTAGAAGTAATATGCTGCTTAGAACGAACAAACTTAGAAAAAATAGAATAAATATTAAGAAGGATATTTTTATATTATCTGTATTAATTTTTTTTTCAGAAAATATTAATTTATTATTTAAAACAAAATTTGGTTTAAATAGACTATACATTTCCATGAAGAAAGCTTTTACTAAAATATAGATTCTTATAAATTTTAATCCCGATGTTGTCGATAAAACAGATCCGCCGACTAATGTTAATAAAATGAAAAGTAAACCAAAGTTATCAGGTATTTGACTAATACTTATTCCAGAATTTCCAATGCTGCTAAGAACGTTTATAGATACAGTAGTTAAATTTTCCCCACTGATCAAATAAAAAATAATAGAGAAAAATAGTATTAAAATAATTAGATAAAGATCTTCAGAATGATGTTTAATATTATCTCTTCTTAAAAAAATATTATAGAATATATAAAAATTAAGTATTGATAAAAGAAATGTAAATGACAATAAAACTGATTGAAAGTTATTTCTTATAATTTCACCTAGAGAGTTTGTAGGAAGAAACCCCCCCGAGGAAATAACTGTCATAGTTAAATTTAAACTGTCAAAGAGTCTTACGTCCGAAATTAAAAAAAGTAAAAAAATAAAAATTGTAAGCAAGAAATAAATAAAAAAGATTCTACCAGTTACAGATAATAAATTAGATGATAAATATATCTTTTTTTCAAGATTAAAAGAAAAATCAACCATTTTGAAATTAATTTGTTTATTTGAAAATATTAATACGAGAAATATTAAAAAATAAAAACCTCCAAGCCATTGGGATGAAGACCTCCATAATATTAATGGTTCATCTAGAATTCTAATATCATTAAAAATACTGAAACCTGTTCCGGTAATTCCAGAAATGGACTCAAAAAAAGCATCAATAAAATTAACATCGTAACTGCTTTGATAAAAAGGTATTGAAATAAAAATAGACATTAATAGGTAGATTAATAAAATTAAAAAAAGTTGATCAAAAAAGTTTATGTTTGATGATTCTTTTTTTCCAATTTTGAAGAGAAATAATCCTAAAATTGAAGATAATAATAAAACTAATAAATAAGATTTAATATTTAGCAAATAGTCAAAATAAAATGAATAAAAAATATTTATTAATGACATTAAACTAATTGGAAAACAACTGAGTCCTAAAAAATATAAACAGGATTTAATTTTCATTTTTATGAAGTTATTCTAAAAATATCTTCAACTTCTTTTAATTGTTCTCTCTTAGATAAAACAATAACAATATCCTCTTTCTCAAAAATGAAATCTGACTTTGGCATTATAACTTTGTTTTTTCTAACTATAGCACCTATTCTTACTTCGTTAGGTAAATTTGAATCTTTAATAGATTTATTAACAAGATCGGAAGATTCTAAAATTTTAGCCTCTAAAAATTCATACTGTCCATCTAATAGAGAATACACTGTATCTATTGTTCCCATATGAACGTGCTTCATAATTGTAGAAACCGTTGCCATCCTTGGATCAACTAAATCATCAATTTTTAAAGACTCTTGTAAAAGATTATAGTTGTGCTTATTAATTATTGCTATCGTTCTTTTTGAAGGAGTATATTTTTCAGCTAAAACACATGCCATTATATTATCTTCGTCATCATCTGTTAAAGCAAAAACAGTTTCGACTTCTTCAATATTAGCTTCTTTTAAAATTTTTTCATCTAGTGGATCGCCACAAATTACAATTGATGATGAAAGTTCACTTGCAATTTGTTCTGCTCTATCTTTGTTTTTCTCAATAATTTTAGTTCTCAAGCCTTCTGTGGTTTCCAATAGTTTGGCTAAATGAAGTCCAATATTTCCGCCACCAATTATTAAGATCTTTTGAGCAACTTTTTCATCATGGCCAAAAACTGATAAAAGTTTATTTATCTGCTCGGTACTTACAACAAGGTACACTTTATCACCTGCTTTCAGTTGATCGTTTTTTTTAAAAAAAACAAAGTTTTCTTTCCTAACCGCACCAAAAATATATGCTTTAAATTCTGGAAATTTTTTTGTTAAATCTTTTAAAGAAATATTTGCAATTGGACATTTTTGTTCAATCAAAATTTCTAATAATTTAACTCTGTCCTTTACGAATGGAACGTTGTCAAGTGCACCTGGGGCTTCTAGTTTTCGGAATAAAGATTTAGCTACCTCACGTTCGGGAGAAATAATAACGTCTATAGGAATGTTTGATTTGCTATATAATTTACTCCACTTGCCTTCTAAAAATTCCTGCGATCGAATTCTTGCAATTTTTTTGGATATATTAAAAAGAGAACTGGCTATTTGACAAACAATCATGTTTATCTCATCATTTTTAGTAACTGCAATGATCATATCAGTGTCTTTGGCGCCAGCATTTTCTAAAACAGAAGGTAAAGTTGCTCTACCTACAATTCCTTTGACATCCTGTGTTTCATTTATTTTTTTAATATCTTCAGATGATTGATCAATAACAGTAACAGAATGCCCTTGGGCTTGAAGTTGTTTACTAATTGAAAAGCCGACCATGCCGGCACCACATATTATAATGTTCATTATTAATTAATACCTTTAATACCCAAAGATTTAAGTTTTCTATGAAGAGCGGAACGTTCCATGCCAATAAATTCAGCAGTCTTGGATATATTTCCTTTGTTTTTTTTAAGTTGGGTCAATAAATAGTTTTTTTCAAAATTTTCTCTGGCCTGTTTTAGCGGGTAATTCATTGAAACATTTGTGTTTTCAAAATTTTCAGAAGTATTCTTGCTTAAAATTTCATGAAGTAGTCTTCCAATATTTGATTTATTTTCATTTTGAGAAAGTATTGTGATTCTCTCAACTAAATTTCTTAGTTCTCTGACATTGCCGGGCCATTGGTAAGAATAAAGTAAATCGTCTTCTGCATTGATTTCAACTTCAGGAATTCCATTAATTTCAGAAATTTTCTTTTGAAAATATTTAATTAATAAAGGTATATCATCTGTTCTTGAACTTAAACTTGGGATTTCAATTGGTACGACATTTAAACGATGGTATAAATCTTCCCTAAAATTACCTAATAAAAGCTCATTTTTTAAATCCTTAGATGTAGATGATATAATTCTAACATTAACATAAATATCCTCTTTTCCGCCAAGTCTTCTAAATTTTTGATCAATTAAAACTCTTAAAATTTTTGCTTGTGTGTCTAAAGGTATTTCAGAAACTTCGTCAATTAAAAGTGTACCACCTTTTGCTTTTTCTAAAAAACCATAACTTTTTGTGTTATCTGAATTTTCAGATCCAAAAAATTCACTTTCATAATTATCTCTTTGTAATGAAGCTCCATTTAACACAATAAAAGGACCATTTTTTCTTTGAGAGTTTTTATGAATTTTTCTTGCTAACAGTTCTTTACCAGAACCAGTGGGACCTGAAATCAATATCCGACTTTCAGCAGACGAAAGTTTTGAAACTAACTTTTTAATTTTTGTTATTTGGTTATTATTTCCAATAAAATCAAAAGAGTGGAAAGATCTATTTTCCAAATTGGAATTTTCTTTTTTTAGACGAATATTTTCTAATCCTCTCCTAATAACATTAATTAATTGCTCAGGGGCAAAAGGTTTTGTAATAAATTCATAAGCGCCTAATTTTAAGGATTCAACTGCCATTTCAACATTGGCATGACCGGATATCATGATAACAGGAACAAGATCGCTAAGTTGTTTTATTTTTTTAAGAAGATCAATTCCATCTTTATCACCTTTATCAAGTTTTACATCTATTACCGCAATATCAGGTAATTTTTTGTTTATTTCAAAAGTTGCTTGATCATAATTTGCTGCTTCACGTACATTATAATTCTTATCTTTTAATATTTCCGAAATTAGATTTCGAATATCAAAATTATCATCGATAACTAAAACTTCTTGCTTCATCTGATTATTGGAAGAGAAATCGTAATCTCTGCTCCTTTAGAATTTTTAATGAAATTAATTTCGCCATTATGATCATTTATAATTTTTGATACAATCGGTAAACCTAAACCAGTTCCATTTTTTTTAGTTGTGTAATAAGGTTTAGTAATATTTTTAATATCATTAAAGCCAGTACCATTGTCTAGCATTTTGATCTCTATATATTCGTTATTTTTATCTATTTCTAGAGTAATTTTACCTTGTAAATTGGCATCTTTTTGTTTTTTTTCTTCTATTGCCTCCATAGAATTTTTAATTAAATTTAAAAAAACTCGATATAATTGATCGCCATCAGCATTAATGTAAAAATTATCTTTAGTCTTATTTTTTAAAAATAAATTTAAATTTTTATCAGACATTTTGTAAAAATTAATCGCTCTATTTAGAATATCATCAACTTTAGTTTTCTTTAAAATAGGTCTAGGCATTCTAGCAAAATCGGAAAATTCATTAACAAGTTTTTTAATATCTATAATCTGTCTATTGATAGTTTCTAAATATTTAGAAAATTCTGACTTTTGATCTTTTAAGCTATCTGAATATTTTTCTTTCAATCTATCTATAGAAAGTTGAATTGGTGTTAAAGGATTTTTAATTTCATGGGCAAGTTTTCTTGCAACAGACTCCCAGGCTGAATATCTTTCTGCTATTAAAAGCTTGTCTTGTTGTTTTTTTAACCTATCAATCATATTATTAAAATTTTCATTCAAAATTTTAATTTCTTCATCAGATTCAATTATAGGGACTTTAGTGTCTAGTTTTCCTGAGCTTATATTTTTAGAGGCTGCAACTAAATTTATTATTGGTTTAGTTAATCTTCCAGCAAAAGCAATTGCTAATACAACTGTTAAAAATAATAGTAAAGAGACAATTACTATATAAATAATAGCAAATGTAATTTTTATTCCTGTTCTATTATTTTCAACAGTATAATAAAAATTTACAGCCTGTTTTGTATCATCAAGATATTGAAGAAGCTGTGGTTGTATATCTCTTGAAATATAAAGATAAGTATCAATAAAATTATTAAGTCTTAACATAACGGCGGTTTTGTCTTCACCCGAACCCACAATAGATACAGGCTTTCCATCCAATGCTTTATCAAATTCTTGCTCTGTTGGAAGTTTGAAATCAGTTTCAGGATTATTTGTGTCTCCAAGAAGAATTGTACCTGAACTATCAAGCAAATAAATTTCATCTAATCTTCTTAATAGCTTTTGTGCCCTTATACTTTTTTTAACTCTATTTGGATTTGAAAACAAAATACCGGAATATCTATTAAGATCTACTGCTACTAAGAAGACATCGGCATTAACTGATTGTTTGGTTTCATTAATATAATTTTGCGCAACTTCATAGGAATTATTAACTGCGGAAGTTATTTTCTTATCAAAATACTTTTGAAGTCCAACATTAAAAAGAATTAAAGAAAAAATTGCTATTGCTAATGATGGAAGAAAAGCAAATAAAGATAATTGCAAAACATAATTTAAGCTAGTTTTTGATCCAATTTTTTTAGATCTGTACTGCAAAAATAGTTTGGATGTCTCTTTTATAAGTAATAAAAAAAATATTATAAGTACTGTGACATCAAGTATAAGAAGATATTGAAGATTGTCTTCATTGAGAAAAAAAAGGTTTTGATTTATAAAAGTTATAAAAGTAAATATACATAATAGAACCGATATAATCGAAATAACAAAAAACCATTTAAAATTTTTTATAGTATTTAACATTTTAATTTCTTAACATTTTACATAAATATAGGGTAAATTAACACAATGAGTTTTTGCTTAATTTTGTTAGCCGCTGGAAACAGTAGAAGATTTGGTTCTAAGATACCAAAACCATACATTAAAGTTGGAGCAAAAACCTTAATAGAGCACTCTTTGAATAAATTTGATAAAATTAAACAAATCAAAAATATCATACTTGTTGTTAATAGGAAGCATTCTAAATATTTTAAAAAAATTCAACTTAATAATTTAATAAAAATATCGGGTGGAAAAACTAGACAAGACTCAACATTTAAAGCATTAAAATTTATTAAAAATAAACATATTAAATGTAAATGTGTTTTAATACACGACTCAGCAAGGCCTAATATCTCAATAAAATTGATTAGAAAAATTATTCAATTATCAAAAAATAATACCGTAATTCCAATTATTAAAATTAATGATGCATTAAAAAAATATAATAATAAGAAAACGATACTTAATCTTACAAGAGATAAGTTTTTTTCAACTCAAACACCTCAGTCATTCAATTTTAATGAAATTTATAATTTGCATAAAAAAAATAGTTATATTTATAAAGACGATGACTTGTCATTGCTTAAAACAACCAAAAAAATTAAATTTATAAATGGTGAAAAAAGCAACTTCAAAATAACAAAAGAAGAAGACCTGAATATGCTTAAAAATATTTTTCATAATAAAATGACATTAGGAATTGGATTTGATGTTCATAGGCTTGTTCCTAAAAAAAAACTTTATTTAGGAGGATTAAAAATAAAATCTAGTCTTGGAACTTTAGGCCATTCTGACGGAGATCCTGTTTTACATTCTATCACAGATGCAGTATTGGGAGCATGCAAAATGGGAGATATAGGTCAAATGTTTTCAGATAAAAGTAAAAAATTTAAAAATATAAGATCAACTATTTTATTAAAAAAAGTAATAAATTTAGTTAAATCCAATGGTTATTATATAAATAATTTAGATATAAATATAATTACTCAAACTCCTAAAATTAAAAAATATAAAAAAAAAATGATAGATATTATTTCTAAACTATGTGAAATTTCAAATGATCAAATAAATATAAAAGGTAAAACTACAGAAAAATTAGGAGTAATAGGAAAAGAAAAAGCTATAGCCTGCGAAGTAATAACGTCAGTTTTTAAATATGATTAAAAGAATAAATTTCTTGTTTGTTACTTTGTTTGGTATAGGAAAAATTAAAAAGATACCTGGAAGTATTGCATCTTTGGTTACAACGTTATTTTTATTTTTTTTATTTCATATTTTATTTATTTCTTCAAATATCGTTTTAATTTTTATAATTATAATTTTTTTTATCTCACTTTTTGCAGTCAACATTTTTATAAAAAATTTAGATAATAAAGATCCAAAAGAAGTAGTTATTGATGAATTTATTGGTCAATCTATTCCTATATGTCTTTACGAAATTGCACATGAAGGAGCAAAAGGAACTAACGAAGTTTTAACATATTACTTCGTAATGTTTATTCTGTTTAGAATTTTTGATATTACCAAACCATTTCCGGCAAGTTATTATGAAAAAAATTTTAAGAACAGTATTGGTGTCATTATGGATGATGTATGTGCTGGATTGTACGTTGTGGCTATTCTTGTTTTATACATGGTGATCATTTAATGAAGAGAATTTCTCAAAAAATAATTAAATTATTAATAAAAAAGAGACTTAAACTGTCTGTTGTGGAATCGTGCACGGGCGGAATGCTTTCAAGCACTATTACATCAGTGAGTGGAGCTTCTAAAGTATTTGCTATGGGCTTAGTCACCTACTCAAACCAATCGAAAAATCGTCTTCTAAAAGTGCCTAAACGAATTATCAAAAAACATGGTGCTGTGAGCACTGAATGTTGTTTCTCAATGGTTAATAATTTAAGTAAAATTAGTAAAAGCAATATTGCTATTTCTATTACAGGTATAGCTGGTCCAAAGGGTGGGTCTATAAGGAAACCGGTTGGGTTAGTTTTTATAGGGGTTAAAAGAGATAAAAAAATTATGATTAATAAATTTTTTCTAAAAAATAAAAAACGCACCAAAATTCAAAAAGCTGCAGTTAAAAAAGCGTTAGAATTAATTATTAAAGTAATTTAGTTAAAAATTAAAATCATTATTCTAGCTACAAGATTATTAATTAACAAAAAAAGAATAAAAGTATTTACATACAAAAGAAAAATTAGCTTATTTCTAATTCTTTTTTTTTCATTTATGATTTGAACATCTTTTTGCCAATAATTACCATAATCATTACTATCTTTAAAATCATATGAGAACATCCAGTAGTTTTGATTATTTTCTTTTTTATCACCTGTTTTAAAATAATTAATGGTATCTTTCAAATATTTCCAAATAAAAATAAATAAAATAGTAAATAAAATTGTAGTTAGCATTATTTATTGAATAATTGAATTGCTCTTTTTTCGAAAGCATCTGCTATGGTTTTTAAACCTTGATCAAAAGATTTTTTCATAATCAAATTATAAAATATATTTTTAATTTCAAAATCTATAGTAAATGACACCTCACACTGATTATTTATTTCTTTTATATACCATTCATTTTTAAGATGTTTTAAAGGTCCACCAATATTACTAACGATAATTTTGTCTTTGTCTTTGTAAAAAGTAACATGGCTTTTGTAAGTTTGATTTAAAAACTTTTTGCCAACTGTTAAGTCTGCTTCCATTTCTATCATATCGTTTAAATCTTCTTTTCTATAAATCTTACCATTGATGCACCACGGAACAAATTCTGGATATTTTTCAATATCAAGAATCATGAAAATTAGATCTCTTTTTTTACAGGGAATAATTTTTTTTATTGAAGCACTTGGCATTTTATTTGTTCATCCCTTGCTTTTTGTAATTTTTTAAAATCTTCGTCAGCATGATAAGAAGATCTTGTTAAAGGAGATGAGGCAACTAATAAAAATCCTTTTGATAAAGCAATATTTTTCAACTCTTCAAATTCAAATGGCTTATAATATCTTTGAAGAGGATAATGCCTTGGTGATGGTTGAAGATATTGACCAATAGTCAAAAAATCCACATTTGCAGTTCTAAGATCATCCATTACTTGTAAAATTTCATTTTTATTTTCACCTAAACCGACCATTAAACCAGATTTGGTAAATATTTTTGGTTTAATTTTCTTTACCGAATCTAATAATTTTAAAGATGCAAAATATTTAGAACCGGGTCTGACATTCAAATAAAGACTTGGGACAGTTTCAATATTGTGATTAAAAACATCTGGTGAGGCTTCTAAAACTTTTATAAAAGCATTTCCCTTTCTTAAAAAATCAGGAGTTAAAACTTCAATTGTGGTACTTGGGTTATTTTTTTTGTTTCAACAACTACCTCTTTAAAATGATTTGCGCCACCATCACTAAGATCGTCTCTATCAACAGAGGTTATTACTACATGGTTAAGATTTAATTCTTTAACAGCCTTTGATACTTTTATAGCTTCTAATGGATCAAGTTTATTTGGCTTTCCTGTTTTAACATCACAAAAGGCACAGCCTCTAGTGCATGTGTCCCCCATTATCATAAACGTTGCATGCTTTTTACTCCAACATTCTGCGATGTTTGGGCAATTCGCTTCCTTGCAGACAGTATTAAGACCATTTTTATTTACGACTTCTTTTGTTTTAAAAAAAGTTCTAGTATTTAAAACTTTAGATCTTATCCAATTTGGCTTTTTTTTAATTGGACTAACCGGTTTGTTTATTTTTTCTGGATGTCTTGGTTTAGTCATTTAATTTAATTATTATTTCCTCTTTTTTACCAAATCTCAACTTTTCTCTAATTAGCATATCAACATAATCAAAATCTAAATTCTCTGATAATAGTGTATTTTTGTGCTCAAAATCATTAACTTTATTATTTAATGCTTCTTTTTTATTTTCAAGATTTTTTTTTATTTCTTTTTTTTCAAAATAAGAAAACACACCTCTGTCTCCGGTAAATAGATTCATTGCAATATATAAAAACAAAAAAATATTTAAAAAAAGTATTTTTCTTCTTTTTAAAACTTCAAAAAATTTCATATTTAGATTTTAGCCATTTTAGCAGAATTTCCAAGTTCCTCTTCAATTCTTAAAAGTCTATTATATTTAGCTACCCTCTCAGATCTAGCCAATGAACCGCTTTTGATTTGAGAAGAATTTGTCGCAACCGCTAAGTCGGCTATAAAAGTATCTTCTGAGTCGCCAGATCTATGTGATATGATTGTTTTAAATCCATTTTTGTGAGCTAAGTCAATAACCTCTAGAGTTTCACTTACTGTTCCAATTTGATTAGGTTTGATCAAAATTGCATTGGCCGATTTTTCTTCAATGCCTTTTTTTAATCTTATTTTATTCGTTGCAAATAAGTCATCGCCAACAATTTGAATTTGAGCGTTCGTTGATAATTTTTTCCATGATATCCAATCATCCTCTTTAAATGGGTCTTCTATAGATTTTATTGGGTATTTTTTAATTAATTCTAAATAATTTTCAACAGAAATTGGTTTTTTTAATTCATTTGCTGCCACATCTAAACAAATTGAAATATCTTCACCTGGTTTAAATCCTGATTTTTCAATTGCTTTCAATATTATTTCAATTGCTTGTTGATTGGTTTCGAGATTTGGCGCAAAACCGCCTTCGTCTCCAACATTTGTATCTTCTAACATGCTACGTAAATTTTTAATTACTAAATAGCTTTGTCTTAAAGACTCGGAAAAAGAAGTAGTATTTTCTGGCCTTATCATAAATTCTTGAATTTCAAGTTTATTTTTTGCGTGTAATCCACCATTAATAATATTTAGGAGTGGAACTGGTATAAAAAAAACTTTTGATTTACTCAAATATTTAAATAAAGATACATTAGCCTCTATTGCAGCTAGCTTGCATGAGGCTATTGATACAGCTAAAATAGCGTTAGCGCCAAGTTTTTTCTTCTGTTCTGTGCCATCTAAATTTATTAATTTTTCATCTATCTTTAATTGGTCACTAACATTAATGTTTATTAAAGCATTTGATATAGGACCTTTTATATTTTCAACAGCTTTGAAAACACTTTTGCCTAAATATTCATTATTGTTTTTATCTCTTAACTCATATGCCTCATGACTACCAGTAGAAGCACCGGATGGAACTATTGCTAAAGCACTTTTGTCGTTATCTGAAAAAATTTCAGCTTCTATAGTTGGGTTGCCTCTGCTATCAAAAACCTGGCGGCTTTTGATTTTTTTAATTTTTGACATTCTTTATCAATTTATCTATTTGAACTAATTGTTTTAAAAGGTTTGGCATTTTAGATAAAGGAACCATGTTAGGACCATCTGAGGGAGCATTTTCAGGATCTGGGTGAGTTTCAATAAAAATTGCTGCAACACCTACTGCGATAGCTGCTCGAGCTAAATATTCAACAAATTCTCTTTGGCCACCACTTTTTTCTCCCATGCCTCCAGGTTGTTGTACGGAGTGAGTAGCATCAAAAACTACAGGATAACCATTCTTTGCCATTATAGGTAATGATCTCATATCAGAGACTAAAGTGTTATAACCAAAACTGGCGCCACGTTCAGTGACTAAAATATTATTATTGCCTGAATTTTCAATTTTTTTTGTAACATTAACCATATCCCATGGAGCTAAAAATTGTCCTTTTTTTACATTAATAATTTTTCCAGTTTTAGCCGCAGCAATAAGTAAATCTGTCTGTCTGCATAGAAAGGCTGGTATTTGTAAAACATCAACATGCTTAGAAACAATCTCGCATTGTTCTACTGTGTGTATATCAGTTAAAACCGGTAATTTGAGTTCTTTTCTAATTTTATCAAAAACAGGAAGTGACTTCTCAAGTCCGACACCTCTCTTTCCTTTTAAACTGGTTCTGTTAGCTTTATCAAATGAAGTTTTATAAATTAGACCTATTCCAAGTTTAACAGTAATATTTTTTAGTTCAGAAGCGACATCGATAGCATGTTTTTCACTCTCTAATTGACATGGTCCCGCAATTAAAGTGAAAGGCGATGTATTGGAAATATTTAATGTTCCACATTTAATTAACTTATTTTCCATTAATTAGACCTTTTATTGTTGGCTGCTTTTACAAATGATGAAAATAAAGGATGCGGGGTGAATGGTCTTGATTTAAATTCTGGATGAAATTGAACGCCAACAAACCATGGATGATTTTTTAACTCTATAATCTCTGGTAATGATCCGTCAGGAGATAAGGCAGAAAAAATTAGACCTTTTTTTTCAAATTGTTCCTTGTAATCAATATTTACTTCATATCTATGTCTATGTCTTTCCTTAATTTTTTTATCAGAGTATATTTTTGAAATAAGAGAATTATTTTTCAATATAGCATCATATAAACCTAATCTCATAGTTCCGCCTAAATTTTTTTCACTACCTTTCATTTTTCTTTTTCCTTTTTGCCATTCTTCCAATAAACCAACTACTGGAGTGCAATTGTTTCCAAATTCGCTAGTTGAAGCATTTTTTATATTTAAAAGATTTCTAGCAGCTTCAATAATAGCCATTTGCATACCAAAACAGATTCCAAAAAAAGGTATATTGTTCAATCTTGCGTATTTTATGGCAGCAATTTTGCCCTCACTCCCTCTTTTGCCAAAACCTCCCGGTATTAAAACCCCCGAAACATTGTGTAAAAGAGATTTTATATTCTCTGGTTTAA
The DNA here is from genome assembly GCA_002704625.1 of Candidatus Pelagibacter sp. The sequence goes on along the minus strand of PAGZ01000039.1, from coordinate 8,361 downwards.
GGTTTTCTGAATCTATTCTTTTTAATTTAACCTTAACATTGTTGGAAATACCCCCATGTATTAAAGCTTCGTCCAAGGACTTATATGCGTCTTTCAAATTTACATACTTTCCAATTATGCCAATATTTACATCTTTTTTTGGATTTAAAACTTTTGAGGTAATATTTTTCCATTTGCTGAGATCGGGTGATTTTTTATTTTTTATTTTAAAATAATTCAAAACCTGATCATCAAGTTTTTCCTTATGAAATGATATTGGTGCTTCATATATTGTTCTGACATCGACTGTTTCAATTACATTCTTAATTGGTACATTGCAAAATAAAGATATCTTTTTTCTCTCTGCTTTTGGTATTTCTCTTTCTGATCTACAAATTATAATATCAGGTTGAATTCCCAAGCTTCTTAATTCTTTGACTGAATGCTGTGTAGGTTTTGTCTTAAGTTCACCTGAGGCTTTTAAATATGGAACTAAAGTTAGGTGAATGAATAAACTATTTTTTTTTCCTATATCATTTGAAAATTGCCTTATTGCTTCAAGAAAAGGTAAACTTTCTATGTCGCCGACAGTTCCTCCAATTTCACAAATTATAAAATCTTCATTTTTAACATTATGAGAAATAAATTTTTTTATTCTATCCGTAACATGAGGTACGACCTGAACGGTACCACCTAAAAAATCGCCTTTTCTCTCTTTTTTAATGATGTCACTATAAATTCCACCAGTTGTAATATTATCTGATTTTGTAGCTGAAATTCCTGTAAATCTTTCATAGTGACCAATATCCAAATCAGTTTCTGCTCCATCATCTGTAACAAATACTTCTCCATGTTGAAAAGGATTCATTGTGCCTGGGTCAACATTTAAATATGGATCTAATTTTCTTACTCTGACTTTAAAACCTCTTAATTGAAGTAAAGATGCAAGCGAAGCAGAAGAGAGACCTTTGCCTAGTGAGGATACCACGCCGCCAGTAACGAATACATATCGCGCCATGGAATAACAGTATATGCAATTTTTAATAAAAAATAAAGTTTATTTTGATGACTCAGGAATTTTAGGTGATTTAGAATCTTCTTCTTTCTCTATTTTATCAATAACAGACTGGGTATTGACTAAATCTCCTCTGGATAAAATAACAATAGAAATGCTAGAGATTATAAATAATGTAGCAATTATTGCTGTTGATTTAGTTAAAAAATTTCCAACCGACCGTGAAGTAGCAAAATTATCTTGGGCAAGACCTAGGCCTAAAGCGCCCCCCTCTGATCTTTGCATCAGAATTAGCAAAATCAGAACAATGGCTAGAACTATGTTAATTGCTATTAGGATTGTTTCCATATGAGTTATTTATAGAAATTTTTTATTATATCAATAAAATTCTTCGAAGATTTAGAGGCACCTCCGATTAAAAAACCGTCTAAATCTTTTATTATTTTGAAATTTTTTACGCTTTTTTTGTCGACAGATCCGCCGTACAAAACATAAGGATTAAATTTTAATTTAAATTTGTTTCTCAGATAATTTTTCAAAAAATTTACTATTTTTTTCAGATCTTTTGCATTTGGTACTTTGCCACTACCTATTGACCAAATTGGCTCATAAGCAAATAAGATTTTTTTAAAATCATAATTCGCATTAATTGAAGAAGATATTTGTTTTTTTAGAAAAGAAAAAGTTTTTTTAGCTTTTTTATCTTTGAGATTTTCACCAATACAAAAAATTATTGTTAATTTATTTTTTAAAGCTAACGAAATTTTTTCACTTATTATTTTTTCATTTTCACCTAATGCTCTATTTTCTGAATGCCCAATTATAACATGATTAATACCTATTTTTTTAATCATGAATGGACTTATAGACCCCGTAAAAGAACCGTAATTATCTTTGAAAAAACAATTTTGTGCTGAAATAGATATCTTGTTCATTTTATTTTTTTCTTTAAATTGACTTAATAAAGTAAAAGGAGGTGCGATTATTATTTTATAGTTTTTATTGTTTTTTTTATTTGATATATAAAATTTATTAATTTTCTCAAATATTTTAAAAGATGTTGGAATTCCAAACATTTTCCAATTACCAACAAAAAATTTATGTCTATCACTCATAATTTAAGACTTTAGTTATAGATTTTTTACTACATTTAATTTAAATTTCATAAATTAAATTTATGTTAGCATCAATAAGAAAATTTTCTAAATCATTTCTTGCTAAGGTTTTTATAGCAATAATAGCAATGCCTTTTTTACTTTGGGGTATGGGTGATGTTTTCAGATCCGGTAATCAAAATGTACTTGTTGAAATTAATGATGAAAAAATTAATTCAAAGGAATTCATTACATACCTTCAGAAAATTAGTCTGACTCAAGAAGAATTAAATTCTTTGGGCAAATCAAAAATACTTGATGAAATTTTAACAAATTATATTAGTGAAAAAATTATTGATATTGAATCAAAGAAAAAAGGTTTAAATTTGACAGACACTTCGTTAAAAAAAATTATAGTTAATGATAAGAATTTTAAAAAGGAAAATAAATTTTCAAGAACCTCATATGAAAAATTTTTATTGCAAAATAATTATACCGCTCAAACATATGAGAAGTATATCAGGGATATTGAAGTAAAAGGTCAATTGCTTAATTATTATAGTGGTGGAATTAAACTTCCAAACTTTATGATTAACAATTTATATGTAAAAGAAAATAAATCTCTTAATTTAGAGTTTATTGATTTAAACAAAATTTTCTCAAAGGTAAAAATAAAAGAAAATGAAATAAAAGAATTTTATGATCAAAATAAAAGTTTTTTTAATGAAAGATTTATTTCATTTAAATACTTAGAATTGTTACCAGAATATCTAACTCAAAAAAAAGATTTTGACGAGGAGTATTACAAAGAATTGGATGAAATAGAGAATTTAATTTTGGATGGCAAAGAATTTAAAACACTCGTTTTGGGAAATGAAAAAAATGTTAAAACTATTAATCTAGTAAATTCACGACAAATTAAAAAAGATGGAACTTCAATAGATAAGATGAATAATGAAATATTTAATAAAATATTTGCAATAAATAATCAAAATTCTGTTCAATTTATAAATTCTCAAAATAAATATTTTATTGTGAAACTTTTAGATGACAAAAATATAAATTTAGATCTTAATGATAAGGATCTGAAAAAAACTATTACAGCGCAACTTCAGATTAAATTTAAAATTGATGAAAATCGAAAATTGATAGAAAAAATAAATAATGGAAAATTTAACAAAACTGAGATGCTGGAAATGTCAAAAAAAAATAATATAACTATAGATAAATTAAAAATTGATAGTATTAATGATAAAAAAAAATTTACTAAAAACTTAGTGGAAAAAATATATAATTATAATGCAGGTGATATATTTGTCATATCGGACTCTATTTTAAAAGAAAATTTTTTAGTAAATATTATCGAAGAAACAAAACCTTCAGCTAGAATAAATAGTGATAAATATAAAGCTTATGTTGATAAAGCCAATGCAATCTATATATCTAAACTTTATAAGTCATACGACAAATACATAAACGCAAACTACAAAATTGATTTAAACGACAAAGTTCTTGAAAGGTTAAAAAATTCTTTTTAATGAAATTGAGTACAAGTTTAGCAAATTTTAAAAGATTACATAAAAAAAAATATAATCAAATTATTTATTTTTCTCAAAGGTGCAAAAATTATAAATTTGTAGAAAATTTATATAATTATATTCTGTCTAAAAAAAATAGTTTTATTTTTGAGTCTGTTGAAAAAGGTATTACACGAGGTAGATACACAATAATAGGATTTAATCCGGACAAAACATTTGATATTAAAAAAGACCGAATAATTATTGATAATTTTAATAAAAAAAAAATAATTAAAAAAAATATACTTAAATATTTGAATAATCTTTTTAGCAGTTTTAAAGTAAAAACTCCTAAAAATTTACCTCGAATGTCGAGTATGTACGTAGGATATTTTTCATATGATATTATTAGGTTAATAGAAAAAATTCCCGATAGCTGCAAAAGAGATATTAATATTCCGGATATAAGACTAATGAGACCAAGAAATTTAATTATATATGATAATTTAAAGAAAAAGATTTTCTTTATTCATAATATATTTAAGGAAGAAAAAATTAAAAATTATGATTTAGAATATTTGGAAATCAAAAAAAATTTTAATGAATTTTTAGATTTTGGCAAGATTTATCTTCCAAGAAATTTTTATAATAATAAAAAAAAATTATTGATTAGTTCAAACATTAAAAAAACAAAATTCAGAAAGAATATTTTAAAAGCTAAAGAGTATATAAAGAAAGGTGATATTTTTCAGGTTGTTTTAAGCCAAAGATTTCAAGCAAAAATAGATAAACCGGCTATTGAAATCTATAACTCTCTTAGAGTGCTAAACCCCTCACCTTTTATGTTCTTTTTTAATTATAAGGATTTTCAAATTTTAGGCAGCAGTCCTGAAATTTTAGTAAGATTATTAAATAAAGATGTAACAATTAGACCTATTGCTGGCACACGCCCAAGAGGAAAAAATAATAAAGAGGATATTAAATTTACCAAAGAATTACTTAAAGATCCTAAAGAGCTTGCTGAACATTTAATGCTATTAGATCTTGGAAGAAATGATGTTGGAAAAGTTTCAAAAACTAATAGCGTAAAAGTTACTGAAAAATTTAAAGTAGAAAAATACTCGCATGTAATGCATATAGTTTCAAATGTTACTGGAAAAATTCAAAAAAATTTATCTATTTTTGAAACATTTTTATCAGGATTTCCGGCCGGGACTGTAAGCGGAGCACCAAAGATACGAGCTATGGAAATTATTGACGAATTAGAAAGTTCAAAAAGAATGCTCTATGCCGGTGGTATTGGTTATTTTACGGCTAATCATGAGTTTGATACTTGTATAGCTTTAAGAACAGCTTTAATTAAAGATAATAAAATTTATGTTCAGTCTGGAGCAGGAATAGTGGCAGATAGTAATCCAAAAAATGAATATGATGAAACAGTGAATAAGGCTAAAGCTTTAATGAAGGCTATTAATTAAATGAAAACTCTTTTGATAGATAATTACGATAGTTTTACCTACAACGTTTTTCACTATCTAAAATCATTAAATTGTAATGTAGATGTAATAAGAAATGATAAAATAAATTCTAAAGGAATTTTAAAAAAAAAATATAAAAAAATTGTTATTTCTCCAGGCCCTGGAAATCCAAACCAAGCAGGAAATTGTTTACATATAGTAAAAAGTCTCTCTAATAAAATTCCAATCCTTGGTGTTTGTTTGGGTCATCAAGTTATTGGACAAGCTTTTGGTGCCAAAATTGTAAATGCTAAAAAACTAATGCATGGAAAAACTAGTAAAATTTCTCATAACAAAGAGGGAATTTTTAAAGGTATAAAAAATAATCTTATAGGTACCAGATATCATAGTCTTATAATTGATAACAAAACTCTTAATAAAGATTTCATAATTACGGCTAAAACAAAAGATAATCTAATAATGGGAATTATGCATAAAAAATATAATTTACATGGTGTGCAATTTCATCCAGAGAGCATAAGCACAAAAGATGGAATGAAAATAATCAAAAATTTTTTAAATTATAAATAAAATGGACGAAATTATTAAAAGACTAAAGAATAAACAAAATTTAAGTTTTGAAGAAAGTAAATCTGTGTTTGAAAGCATAATGTCAGGTAAGGTTAAAGAAGAGCAAATTCATGATTTTTTAACTTCTTCTTCCGCTAAAGGGGAAGCTTCAGATGAAATCGCTGGAGGTGTTTATGTTTTGCGAAATAAAGCAACTCAAGTAAATGTGCCAGATAATACAGTAGATACATGTGGTACTGGGGGAGATGGAAAGAATACTCTTAATATTTCAACTGGTGCAGCTTTATTATTGTCTAGTTTTGGAACAAAAGTAGCTAAACATGGAAACAAATCTGTTTCTTCAAAATGTGGGTCTGCGGATGTTTTAGAAAAATTAAATATCAATATTAATCTTGGAGCTAAAGAAGTAGAAACAAGTATAAATAAAAACAATTTTGGATTTATGTTTGCTCCAGAATATCACTCGACAATGAAATATGTTGGGCCAATTAGAAAAAGAATTGGAAAAAGAACAATATTTAATTTAATTGGGCCACTCAGTAGTCCAGCAAAAGTAAAAAGGCAAGTTGTTGGGGTTTTTGATAAAAAATTGCTTAAAATTTTTGCTGAAGCTCTTAAAAATTTAAATTTAAAGAAAGCTTTGATCGTGAATAGTCAGGACGGGCTTGATGAAATTTCCCCATATGCAAACACTGATATCGCCATGCTAAGTGGTGGAAAAATTAAAGAGTCTGTTTTTTGTCCAAAAGATTTAGACATTGAAGCTGTTGGGTTTAATAACATTGTTGGAAAAGATCCAGAATATAATGCAAAAAAAATGATAGAAATATTTAAGGGAAAAGATAATGATTTTTCAATAGCTGTCTGTTTAAATGCTGCTGCTGGTCTACTTGTAGATGAAAAGCCAATCTCTTTTAAAGAAGGATACGATGAATTAAGAAAGCATATACTTTCTGGAAAAGTTATTAATCATATAACTAGATTAACAAAATGAACCATTTAGAAAAAATCCTTGCTGGACAGCTATCTAGAATAAATATTCTTAAACACGCATATCCCATCGATCTTCTTAAAGAAAAGATTAAATCTTATAATAATTTTATTAACTTTAAAGAAAAATTAATAAAAGAAAAAAATAAAGTTTCAATTATAACAGAAATGAAGAAAGCTAGTCCTTCTGCCGGAATTATAATCGAAGATTATAAACCCGCAGAAATTGCAGAAAATTATTTTAATAATGGAGCATCATGCTTATCAATCTTAACAGAGGAAAAATCTTTTCAAGGAAAATTAGAACATATTGATGAGGTTAAAAAAAAAGTTAAACTTCCTGTTTTGATGAAAGATTTTTTTATAGACGATTATCAAGTATATTTAGCAAAAGCTTCTGGCGCTGATTGTATTTTAATAATTTTATCTGCTCTAAACGGTTCTGCAGCTGATAAAATATATCAAAAAGCAAACGAGCTTGATTTAACAACAATAGTAGAAGTTCATAATGAAGAAGAGGCTAAAAAAGCTTTAAAATTTAAGGAAGCAATCATAGGAATAAACAATAGAGATTTAACAACTTTGAAAACTGACATTAATACAACATATAAACTCTACGAAACATTAGCCAATCATACGCAGCCAATTGTTTGTGAAAGTGGAATAAAATCTGAAAAAGAAGTGGAGGAAATAGTAAAAAAAACAAAGATAAATAATTTTCTTATTGGTGAATCACTTCTTAAAGACTTAGATAAAAACTCACTCCTTTTAAAAAAAATTACTCAAATTAGGCCGTAAAATATGGCTAATTTGGCGTTGATATTGTAGTAGAACTTTTGTAGAACATAAATGTACAGGATTTGTTCTATGCTAACAAAAAAACAAAAAAACTTATTACTTTTTATTAATAAAAAGATTAGATCTACAGGTGTATCTCCTTCTTACGAAGAAATGAAAAACTCGCTCAACCTTAAGTCGAAATCTGGTATTCATAGACTTATATCGGCTTTAGAAGAGAGAGGGTTTATAAAAAGATTAGCACACAAGGCAAGAGCTCTTGAAGTGGTTAAATTACCTGAGAACGCAAGTGCTCACGATTTATTCAACAACTTCACACCAAGTGTAATTAAAGGCGGATTGGATAAAAGCACAGGTAAATCTACTAAAGTTTCTGTTCTTGGTGCAATAGCTGCTGGAACACCGATTGAGGCAATACAACATGAAGTTGATAAAGTAAATTTACCAGCGGACTTTAACAAAAATGATGATCATTTTGGATTAAGAGTAAAAGGCGATTCAATGATTGAGGCAGGCATCAATGACGGGGATACAGTGATTATTAAAAAAACCTCACACGCAGATAATGGTCAAATAGCCGTTGTTCTTATAGATAACGAGGAAGCTACTTTAAAAAAAATTAGAAAAAAAGGGAACACAATTGCCCTTGAAAGTGCAAATAAAAAATACGATACAAAAATATACGCAGCAAAAAGAATTAAGATTCAGGGAAAATTAGTTTCTTTATATAGAAACTTTAATTAAAATAGTTTAATTTCAATTAATGGCTTTTATTTGTAGGTTTGCACCCTCACCCACAGGACCTTTACACATTGGTGGAGTTAGAACAGCTTTATTTAATTGGTTGTTAGCAAAGAAAAATAAAGGGAAATTTTATCTAAGAATAGAAGATACAGATAAAGAAAGATCTAAAGATGAGT
>PAGZ01000038.1 GCA_002704625.1 Candidatus Pelagibacter sp. | reverse complement strand
CTGTTGCCAGGTGCCCCAAACCCCGTTTACTTAATTAACAAGTTAATTAAGCAGCAAGTGCAAATTTATTATTTGCATTTATAATTAGACCGTTACGTCGGAACCATCTCGAACGAAAGAATAGCCTTTAGACACTCGTCGATTCTGATTCACCCCCATAGTATAAATAAATGGTGGAGGTGGTGGGTACTGCCCCCACGTCCGCAATGTTTATTACGAAACTCGTTTATCGTCATAGTTGGAATACCAACAAAATTATTATAAATTTTAATTTTAAAAAAACAATCAAATTTAATAATGAAAATAATATTGATCGTTACAACTGGAAGAACTGGAAGCGACTACCTACATCACTGTTTGGAGGGTTTAAAAGGTCTTATAGTTTTTTCTGACAAGTTTGATTACCAGCAATTTTTCAAAGATAGAAATCATCTAAGAGACCCATATAAACTTTTGACGAGTTTTTTAAAAAAATATTCATATTTATTTTCTGAAATAAAAATTGAAAATATTAAAATAAATTTAAGTATAGATAAATTTAAAAAAAATTTTAAAAAACTTTCTGGTACCAAAAAAATTAATCAAAAAGAATTTTTAATTTTGCTTTATAAATCTTATCATATTACTGCAGGAAGAAAGCTCAACAATATTAAAGCTATAGTTCACCATTCACATGGTTTGAGAGAAACAATAAAAGTTCTTAGAGATTTTCCTAAAGCAAAGATTTTAGTAACAATAAGAAATCCATTATCAAATTTGAGATCAGGACTAATAAATTGGTTTAAGTATGATAAATCCAGAATAAATATGAAGCATGTATTTAATTATATTTACAGAATAAGACAGGATTTAAAATTTTTAATTAAACTTAAAAATAAAAAAATGTTTATAAAAATTGAAGAAGTAAATTCAAAAAGAATTAAAAAAAAGATTTGTAATTTTTTAGGTATTAAATTTCAAAAAAATATTTTTAAGGCAACCACCCTAGGTAGACCGTGGATTGGAGATAAACTTTCTACTAGGTTGGCAAAAAAAGGACAATATTTAAAACCCGAAGGTGAGGAACAATATTCCAAATTTTATACTTCCAGAGAGATTAAATTTTTAGGCTTTGTTTTTAGAGATTATAAAATATTTGGTTATAAACTTAAGAATTTTGAATATCTAAATCAATTAATGTTTTTTTTTAAATATACCATTTTTATTATCATTTGAAAAATATGTTTTTAATTACAAACATAAAAAGTCATTTTTTCTACTAAATGTAAAATATTTTATATATAGATTAGTCTTTTTTTTAATTATACTTTTTAAATTAGAATTTTTAATTAAAAATAAACATGTAAGTTAAATGAAAATAGATATTTTTTGTACACTAGGCCCCAACTCTTTAAATAAAAAATTTTTAAAGTTTTCAAGAGGCAAAATAAATCTTTTTAGAATCAATATGTCTCACGTAACTATAGCAAATCTTCAAAATCAAATAAATTTTATTAAAAAAAATTCTAATATACCAATTTGTGTTGATACTGAAGGAGCACAGATTAGAACTAAAGTGAAAAAAGAAAAATATTTGAAATATAATAAAAATTTAAAAATTTATAAAAATAAAGGACAAGTATCACTTTACCCAGATTATGTATTTGAAAGATTAAGAAAAAACGATTGTTTAGAATTAGGATTCACTGGTTTAGAAATTAAAATTAAAAAAAAGTTAAACAATAAATTATTTTGTAAAGTAACATCGTCAGGATATTTAGAAAAAAACAAAGCTGTTCATTTAAAAAATAGAAAAATTAAAATGGATTACCTAACCGCAAAAGACTTAAAGGCAATAGAATTAGCAAAAAGGAATAAAATCAAACATTTTGCTTTGTCATTTACAAACAGCGAGGAAGATGTAAAAAAATTTAATTATTTACTAAAAGGAAAAATAAAAATTTTTAAACTTGAAACTAAATCAGCAATTAAAAATTTAAAAAAAATTATGAAATCAGGACAAAACTTTCTTATTGATAGAGGAGATCTTTCTAAAGAAGTATCAATTGAACAAATTCCAGTAGCTCAGAGAAAAATAATCAGAATGGGAAAAAAACGTAAAAAAAATATATACGTAGCTACCAATTTTTTAGAAAGCATGATTTTAAACAACTACCCTAATAGAGGAGAAGTTAATGATATTTATAGTACTTTGGAACTAGGAGCCAAAGGCTTAGTTTTGGCAGCCGAAACAGCCATTGGAAAAAATCCTATGGATTCAGTCACAATGTTAAAAAAAATAATTAAAATTTATTTAAAAAACAAAAATTCTGTTAATTAATTATTAACTCTATTTAAAGTTGAAATATTTTTTTTCACAAAAAGTTTAATAATAATATATAACAAAAAAAATGAAATTAACTCCAGGCCAAATAAAAGATATCAAAGATCAGCAGTCACAGAAAAACGTAACCAAAAGAGTAACCTCAACTGAATTAGAGAAAATTCTTTATGAAGCTATGCCAGTTCTCGATCATGGTTTTGTTAGAGTAGTTGATTACATGGGAGATGACACATCAATTGTTCAAGCAGCCAGGGTTTCATATGGAAAAGGAACAAAAAAAGTTTCAACAGATAGTGGATTAATAAAATATTTAATGAGACACAGACACAGCACACCATTTGAGATGTGTGAAATTAAATACCATATTAAATTACCGATTTTTATTGCTAGGCAATGGATTAGACACAGAACAGCTAACGTTAATGAATATTCAGCAAGATATTCTATAATGGATAAAGAGTTTTATGTTCCTTCAAAAGAAAATTTAGCAGCCCAAGCAACAAACAATCGACAAGGAAGGGGATCTCTAATAAACGGCACTCAAGCTGACAGTATTCTTAAAATTTTAAAAGAAGATGCTGAGCGAAATTATAGGCATTACGAAGAAATGCTTAATGAAAAATATGATGGGACAATTATTGATGATAAGAAACAAGGATTAGCAAGAGAGCTAGCAAGAATGAATTTAACCCTTAATTCATATACACAGTGGTACTGGAAAACAGATTTACTTAATTTGTTAAACTTTTTAGCTCTCAGAGCGGATAGCCATGCTCAATTTGAAATCAGAGAATATGCCGATGTTATGATGAAAACAGTAAAAAAATGGGTACCTATTTCTTATGATGCTTTTGTTGATTACAGAGTAGGTGGAATGGAACTTTCCTCTAAAGGTAAAATAGTTATACAAAAAATGATCAAAGGTGAAAAATGCGATATAGAGTCATCGGGTCTTTCAAAAAGAGAGTGGAATGAACTTATGAATTCTTTTGGTTTTAAACAACATCTTGCATAATTTTATCTGCAATTTCATCAAATGCTTTAGATATTTCGTGATCTGGTTCTTTATAAGTTAAAGGCAAACCTAAATCCGCTGACTCTCTTAGTTTTGTACTTATAGGAATTTTTCCCAAAAATTTTTTATTAAAATCTTTTGCAGTTTTTTCAACACCACCTTCACCAAAAATATTATGTTTTTTTCCATCTTCACTTTTAAAAAAGCTCATATTATCTACAAGTCCAAGAATTTTAATTTTAGTTTTATCAAACATTTGAATACCTCTTTGAACATCCATTAAAGCTAATTCTTGTGGAGTTGAAATTATTATTGCGCCATCAATTTTTATGTCTTGCGCAAAGGTAAGTTGAGTGTCCCCGGTTCCCGGTGGCATATCAATTACTAGGAAATCTAAGTCTTTCCAAGAAACTTTTTCAGTAAGGGTTTTTATAGCGCTAATGACCATCGGCCCTCTCCAAATCATTGGAGTTTTTTCATCAACTAAAAATCCTAATGACATAAACTGTGCGCCATATTTTTCTAATGGAAATAAAAATTTTCCATCAGTCTTTGGTTTTTCGTTTAACCCGATCATTTTCGGCAAAGAAGGTCCGTGAATATCAGCATCTAACAAACCAACTTTTTTACCCTTTTTTTGAAGAGCAAACGTCAAATTAATTGCAAAAGTGGATTTTCCTACACCCCCTTTTGCACTAGAAACCATCAAAGTGAATTTTGTTCCATTTATTGGATTTTTCTTGAAATTTTTTGGAGCAACTTTTTCTTTTAGGCTATCGTTCAATTTTGCTTTATTTTCGGACATTATATCGCTTTATCATAACTTGTTTTTATCCAAAAAGTCACTATATAAAGTCTCATGTTATTTAAAGACAATATATTTAAAAATGAATCTCCATGGGGATCAAACCCAGGCGGTGGAGGTAAGGGCGATGGAAATGGAAGTGGAGAAAGACGTGAACCACCTAACATTGATGATATAATTAGAAAAGCCCAAGGTTCAGTGGGTAAAATTTTTCCAGGCGGTAAGGGAGGAAGCAAGCCCATAATAATTGGATTAGTAGTTTTAGTTATTCTTTGGGCATTAAGTGGTCTTTACAGAGTCTTGCCGGATGAACAAGGAGTTGTTTTAAGATTTGGAAAATTTGTTAAAACTACTCAACCAGGATTAAATTATCACATTCCCTTTCCGGTAGAGAGTGTTCTGACTCCTAAAGTTACAAAAGTAAATCGTATAGACGTCGGTTTCAGATCCGCAAGTGATAGTGGTAGGTCTTCTGGAATTGGAGATGTTTCTGAAGAAAGTCTTATGCTAACTGGAGATGAAAATATTGTAGATATTGACTACTCAGTTTTTTGGGTAATTAAAGATGCAGGAAAATTTCTTTTTAATATTCAAAGCCCACTAGAAACAGTTAAGACAGCCTCAGAAACAGCTATGAGAGAAGTTATTGCTAAAAGCAAAATTCAATCGATATTAACAGAGGGAAGATCAAAAATAGAAAATGAAGTCCAAAGTATTACTCAAGGAATTTTAGATGAATATGGATCTGGAATTCAGGTAACACAGGTCCAAACCCAAAAAGCTGACCCACCAGACCAAGTGATTGATGCTTTCAGAGATGTTCAAGCAGCGAGAGCAGATAGAGAGCGATCAAAAAATGAAGCAGAAGGTTATGCGAATGATGTAATACCGAGAGCTCGTGGTGAAGCAGAAAAAATTTTACAACAAGCTGAAGCATACAAAAAAGAAGTTGTAGCTAAAGCAGAAGGTGAAGCTAGCAGATTCTTAGCAATTTATAATGAATACAAAAATGCGAAACAGGTCACTCAAGAAAGAATGTATTTAGAAACGATGGAAAAAGTATTAGCAGATATTGATAAAGTTATAATTGATAAAAATTCTGGTTCAGGAGTAGTGCCATATCTACCGCTTCCGGAAATTAGGAAGAAAACACAATGAAGAAATTTTTAATAGGAGCAATTGTAGTTTTGGGTGTAATAGTGTTTCAAGCGCTGTTTGTAGTTAAAGAGGTCAATCAAGCAATCGTTTTACAGTTTGGTGATCCGAAAAAAATTATTACTGAACCTGGATTAAATTATAAAATTCCTTTTATACAGAATGTTGTATACCTAGATAGAAGAGTTCTTTATTTAGATAATCCACCAGAAGAAGTTATTGCATCAGATCAAAAAAGATTAATTGTAGATGCTTTCACTAGGTTTAGAATTGTTGATCCACTAAAATTTTATATTTCTCTGGGAAATGAAAATGTTGCGAGATCTAGATTGGCTACAATAATAAACTCTAGAATAAGAGGAGTATTAGGTACTCAAGAATTAGCAACTTTATTATCAGTCGATCGTGAAAAACAGATGGCAACAATTCAGCAAAACGTAAATATAGAAGCCGAGAATTTTGGAATTACAATAGTTGATGTAAGAATTAAACGTGCAGACCTTCCACAAGCAAATAGTGAGGCGATTTTCAAAAGAATGCAGACCGAAAGAGAAAGAGAAGCAAAAGAATTTAGAGCTCAAGGGGCTGAAATGGCTGCTAAAATAACATCAACTGCTGACAAAGAAGTTACAGTTATACTTGCAAATGCAAACAAACAGTCTGAAATAATGAAAGGAGAAGGCGACGGTCAAAGAAACAGAATTTTTGCAAATGCCTTTGGAAAAGACCCGCAGTTTTTTGGTTTTTACAGAGCAATGCAATCATACGAAAAAGCATTAATTGGTGGCGACACTTCTCTAATTTTATCACCTGATAGTGATTTCTTTAAGTTTTTTGGAAAAACCGGAGTTATCAAAAAACAATAAATTCTAAGGCATGAATGAATTTATTATTGCCATAGGTCTCATTTTATTTATCGAGGGTATACTTTGCGCCTTGTTTCCGTCAAAAATCAAGAATATGTCTAAAATGATCGAAGTTATGCCGGCTAAAAAATTAAGAACAATTGGTGTGATATTTGCAATAATTGGTTTTATTATAATTTGGTATGTAAAGAAATGATAAAATTAAATTGTAAAAAATTAACTGCATACTTCATCTTCTTTTATTTTATTTTTAATATAGAAGGTAATGCAAAAAATCCTCCCACATCATTTGCAGATCTAGCGGAAAAACTAATGCCTTCGGTTGTTAACATTTCAACAACACAAACTATAAAAACTCAAACATCACCATTCCCACAGTTTCCTCCTGGATCTCCATTTGGAGAACTTTTTAAAGAGTTTGAAAGACCAATTGAAAGAAAAGCAACTTCTTTAGGATCAGGATTTGTTATAAAGAAGGACGGGATAGTAGTTACAAATAATCACGTAATAGCTAATGCTGAAGATATTATTGTGAGAGTAGATAATAAAGAGTATCAAGCAAAAGTTTTAGGATCAGATCCATATTCAGATATTGCTGTATTAAAAATTGAGTCTTCACAAAACTTTAAAACAGTAGATTTTGGAAATTCAGACAAATCAAGAGTTGGAGATTGGGTAGTAGCTATTGGAAACCCATTTGGTTTAGGAGGAACAGTAACCTCTGGAATAATTTCAGCAAGAAATCGAGATATAAATTTAACTCGATATGATGACTTTATACAAACTGATGCCTCTATAAATCAGGGTAATTCAGGAGGTCCACTATTTAATATGAATGGAGATGTAATAGGAATTAATACTGCAATAATAAGTCCATCCGGAGCAAGCAGCGGAATTGGCTTTGCGATCCCAGCAAATTATGCATCAACAATTATTGATCAACTAATAAAATACGGAGAAACAAAAAGAGGATGGTTAGGAGTTAGGATTCAACCGGTAACAGATGAAATCGCAACTGTTGCAGGATTAGAAGAACCATCAGGAGCATTTATTGGGGGCGTCTCTGAAGATAGTCCAGCCAAAAAAGGTGGAGTCAAAACTGGTGATATCATTTTAGAATTTGATGGAGAAAAAATAAAAACAATGAGAAATCTTCCAAAAGTTGTAGCAAACACTAAGCCTAATAAAAAAGTATCAGTCAAAGTTTGGAGAGACAAAAAATTAATCACATTAAAGCTTACTCTGGGAAGAATGGAGTCTGCAAAGGAATTTAAAAAACAATAGTTTGTCGAAAAAAATAATACTTTTATTTGGTCCTACCGCATCTGGTAAATCTAAGGTTGCTATAGATATTGCTAAAAAGTTTAACGGCGAAATTTTAAATGCAGATAGTATGCAGGTTTATAAAGAAATTAAAATACTTTCTGCAAGACCGAATAAAAGCAAAATCAAACATCATTTTTATGGATTTATATCAGCCAAGGATACTTTTTCGGTAGGCAAATGGTACAAGATGGTATCTAAAAAAATTAAGGAAATTAAGAAAAGAAAAAAAGTTCCTATCGTAGTTGGTGGTACTGGACTATACTTTAGAGCTTTAACCGAAGGTTTAGTTGAAATACCAAAAGTGAAAAAAATAGATTATTCTTATTTGAATCCCATTGGAAGATGGATGATGGGAAATCATTATTATAAAAAAAACCCAACAATTTTTGAAGGTATTGATAGAAATGATATTCAAAGAGTTTCAAGAGCTATTTCAGTTTATGAAGGAACAGGTTTGACCCTTAAAGAATGGCAAAACAAAGAAAATAAAAAATATTTTAATCCTTCAGATTTTATTAAATTATGTATTTTGCCATCAAAAAATATATTAGAAAAAAAAATTACAAAAAGATTTAATCAAATGTTAAAAAATGGTGCTTTACAGGAGGTAAGGAAATATAAAAAAAAATTTTTAGAACCAGCATCTTATATTTCAGCCAACTCAATTATCGGCATTTATGAAATTGGTTTATATATTGATAAATCAATTAGTATTAAAGATTTAAAAGAGAGAGTTCTTATAAGAACTCGACAATATGCAAAAAGACAATATACGTGGCAAAGGGGCCAGATGAAGGATTGGAAGCAATTTACTGATACTAATTATCTTGATTTAAGAAAAAAAATTCTAAGTTATTTATCTAAAACTTGACCCAAAATTTCCCTAAGATAGATTACAAATATGGGGAAATTATTTTCAGGTGCAGAGATTGTTTTTAAAGTTTTAGAGCATCGTAAAGTTGAGCATATATTTGGGTACCCAGGTGGGGCAGTGCTACCAATTTATGATGAATTAAAAAATCATAAAACTATAAAACATATTCTAGCTCGTCATGAGCAAGGAGCAGGACACGCTGCAGAG
Source organism: Candidatus Pelagibacter sp. (assembly GCA_002704625.1). The sequence goes on along the minus strand of PAGZ01000038.1, from coordinate 17,803 downwards.
GGATATGCACGTTCTTCTGGAAAACCTGGTGTAATGTTAGTTACATCTGGTCCAGGAGCAACGAATGCAGTAACCGCTTTAACCGACGCTTACATGGACTCAGTACCGATTGTTTGTATAAGCGGACAAGTTCCAACACACTTAATAGGAACAGATGCTTTTCAAGAGTGTGATACAACAGGAATAACAAGACCGTGCACAAAACATAATTGGTTAGTAAAAGATGTAAACGATTTAGCTAAAGTCATGGATCTCGCTTTCGATGTAGCAACTTCTGGAAGACCAGGACCAGTTTTAGTTGATATACCAAAAGATATTCAATTTAAAAAAACAAAATTTTTTTTAAAAAGTAAAAAAAATAAAAAAACAAATGGCAAATTGAATAGTAAGATTTCCAATTCAGATCTTGATAGAATTATTCAATTGATGAAAAAATCTTCAAAACCAGTTTTTTATACTGGTGGAGGAGTTATTAATTCTGGACCAGAGGCAAGCAAGTTATTAAGAGAGCTTGTTTCTTTAACAGGTTTTCCAATCACATCCACACTTCAGGGATTGGGCGCTTACCCAGGTGATGACCCAATGTTTCTTGGAATGCTTGGTATGCACGGAACTTATGAAGCAAACAATGCAATGTACAATTGTGATTTAATGATAAATATCGGAGCAAGATTTGATGACAGAATTACTGGTAAAGTTGATGAGTTTTCACCAAAGTCAAAAAAAATTCATGTTGATATAGATCCATCCTCTATAGGAAAAAATATTAAAGTAGACCACGCTATTGTGAGCGATGTTGAGGGTTTTTTAAAGTCATTAAATAGAAGATTTAAAGAAAAAAATAAAGATTTTCTGAATTCAAATAAATCAAATATATCAAAATGGTGGAGGGATATTGATAAGTGGAGACAAAAAAAGTCTTTAGGTTTTAAAAATAGTAATGAAGTTATTAAACCTCAGTACGCAGTTCAAAGACTTTACGAATTATCTAAAGATAAGGATGCCTATATAACAACAGAGGTTGGTCAACACCAAATGTGGGCAGCCCAACACTACAAATTTAATAAACCTAATAGGTGGATGACATCAGGTGGACTCGGTACCATGGGCTATGGATTACCTGCTGCTGTCGGTGTACAAGTAGCACATCCAAAAAAACTAGTTATCGATATAGCTGGCGAAGCATCAGTTCTAATGACAATGCAGGAGATGTCTACAGCAGTTCAATACAATCTGCCAATAAAAATATTTATTTTAAATAACCAATATATGGGAATGGTAAGACAGTGGCAGGAGCTTCTTCACGAAAAAAATTATTCTGAAAGTTATACTGCTGCATTACCAGATTTTGTTAAACTTGCAGAGGCATATGGTTGTGTTGGTATACAAGCAAAAAAACCAGATGAGTTAGATGAAAAAATTAATGAAATGTTAAATATAAACAAACCAGTTATTTTTGATTGTTGTGTTGATCCAAATGAAAATTGTTTTCCAATGATACCTTCAGGGAAGCCTCACAATCAAATGTTACTTGGGCCTGAAGATGAGGAAGAAATTTCTAGTGAAGGAAAGGTTTTAGTTTAAATGAAAGCTCCAAAATCTGCTTACAGCGCAGCAATTAAAACTGGAAAAGTAGAAAAACATATAATGGTTGTTTGGGTCGACAATGAAGCAGGTGTATTAGCAAGAGTAGTAGGTCTATTTTCAGGCAGAGGTTATAATATAGAGTCACTAGCTGTTGCTGAAATTGATAAAAAGCAAAAATTATCAAGAATTACTCTTGTTACCTCTGGCTCTCCTGAGGTTATTTCACAAATCAAAAAACAGCTTGAAAAACTGGTACCAGTTCACAAAGTTGCTGATTTCATGAGAAACGACCCTAAAATAATTTTTAGAGATATGGCTTTACTAAAAGTGATATCTAGCGAAAAAAAAAGAAGCAAAGCAAAGAAACTTTGTAAAAAATTTGACTCAGTTATTCTTGACAAAAGTAATAAATCAATAGTTATTCAGGTTACAGCATTAAGGAGAGATATTGATAAATTAGTAAGCGACTTAAAACCCTTGGGCTTGGCAAGTGTTTCAAGAACAGGAGCTGTGGCAATGACAAGAGGAGCAGATATTTTTAAATAATAAAAGGAGAAAAAAAATGAAAATGTTTTATGAAAAAGATGCAAACGTTGATTTAATTAAAGAAAAAAAAGTTGCAATCTTTGGATATGGAAGCCAAGGACATGCTCATGCTTTAAATTTAAAAGATAGTGGGGTTAAAAATGTTGTTGTAGCTCTCAGAGAAGGTTCTTCTAGTAAGAAAAAAGCTGAGAGTGAGGGATTAAAAGTGATGTCTTTATCCGATGCTGCGGCTTGGGCCGATGTAGTAATGGTTCTTACTCCGGATGAGCTTCAAGCTTCGATCTATAAAAATCATATTGAACAGAGAATGCGACAAGGAACTAGTCTAGCTTTTGCACATGGACTTAATATTCATTTTAATTTAATTAACTCAAGAAAAGATTTAGATGTTTTCATGGTTGCGCCAAAAGGGCCAGGACACTTAGTGAGAAGTGAATATCAAAGAGGAGGAGGAGTACCTTGTTTGATGGCAGTTCACAAAGATAGCTCAGGGAAAGCAAGGGATCTTGCTATGTCATATGCATGTGCAGTTGGTGGCGGGAGATCAGGAATTATAGAAACAACTTTTAAAGACGAATGTGAAACTGATTTATTTGGAGAACAGACAGTTTTATGCGGAGGTTTAGTTGAGCTTATAAAAAATGGTTTTGAAACTTTAACTGAGGCTGGCTACCCACCCGAAATGGCATACTTTGAAACTCTTCATGAAGTTAAATTAATTGTTGATTTAATTTATGAAGGTGGAATTGCAAATATGAATTATTCAATATCTAATACCGCAGAATATGGAGAGTATGTATCTGGAAAAAAAATAGTGGATCCTAAAACAAAAGAAAGAATGAAAGAAGTTTTAAAAGATATTCAGTCTGGTAAATTTACAAAACAATGGATAGACGAATGCAAAGGTGGTCAAAAAAACTTTTTGAAAATGAGAGAGGAGCTTGCAAAACATCCCATAGAAAAAGTTGGAAAAAAACTTAGAGACCTCATGCCCTGGATTGGAAAAAACAAATTAGTAGACAAAGCAAAGAATTAACCCAATCTGGCTAAGAAATTTGACGTTTTTTTAATAATTATTTTGCAAATTAGCGTAATAATTGTATTATAACCCTTACCTAAATTTTAAAAGATAATGGAAGATAAAAATAGAATCATAATTTTTGATACGACTATGCGTGATGGAGAACAATCTCCAGGCGCTTCAATGAGCCTTGAAGAAAAAATACAAATTTCAAGAGTCTTTGATGAACTAGGTATCGACGTTATTGAAGCAGGATTTCCAATTGCTTCACCTGGTGATTTTGAAGCAGTTACAGCAATAAGTAAAATATTAAAAAAATCAGTTCCAGCTGGTCTATCTAGACATACAAAAAAAGATATTGATGCGTGTTATGAAGCTTTAAAGCATGCAAAAAGATTTAGGATTCATACATTTATTTCTACAAGCCAGCTACACATGAAGCACAAGTTAAATAAGACACCCGAACAAGTAGTTGAGTCGATCAAGGAACATGTGACATATGCTAGAAAATTTACAGATGATGTGGAATGGTCATGTGAAGATGGAACCAGAACAGATATGGACTTTATGTGTAAAACGGTTGAACTTGCAATAAAATGTGGAGCTAAAACTATAAATATTCCTGACACTGTAGGTTATACAGTTCCATCAGAATTTAAAAAAATTATAGAGACTTTAAAAAACAAAGTTCCAAATATCGATAAAGCAATATTATCAGTGCATTGTCATAATGATTTAGGTTTAGCAGTAGCAAACTCACTTGCTGGAGTATCAGCGGGAGCAAGACAAGTAGAATGTACAATAAATGGAATAGGAGAAAGAGCTGGTAATGCTGCCCTAGAAGAGATTGTTATGGCAATGAAAACAAGAAACGATTTAATGCCATTTAAAACCGGAATAGATACAAAACTAATAAGCAAAGCATCAAAAACAGTGTCCAATGCTACTGGTTTTCCAGTTCAATTTAATAAAGCAATTGTAGGAAAAAATGCTTTTGCTCACGAATCTGGTATCCACCAAGATGGAATGTTAAAAAACAGAAATACTTATGAAATTATGACACCAGAAAGCGTTGGAGTTAAAAAAACATCTCTAGTTATGGGAAAACACTCTGGAAGACATGCGTTTAAGGACAAACTAAGTGACTTAGGTTACGCAAGTGTCACAGATGATGTAATCCAAACGGCTTTTGGGAAATTTAAAATTTTAGCAGATAAAAAGAAACATGTTTATGATGAAGACATAATAGCTTTAGTAGACGATAGTTTAATAAAAGAAAGCAATGTTATTAATTTAAAATCTCTTAAAGTATTTGCTGGAACTGGAGAGCCGCAAAAAGCAGAAATGACCTTAGAAGTTTATGGAGATGTAAAAAAGGCTAACGAAACTGGAGATGGTCCAGTTGATGCTATATTTAAATGTATTAAAAAGTTATATCCACACGATGTTAAACTTCAATTGTATCAAGTGCACGCTGTAACAGAAGGGACAGATGCCCAAGCTACAGTAAGTGTAAGAATAGAAGAAAAAGGCAAAACAACTGTCGGACAAGCTGCAGACACAGACACTCTCGTTGCTTCTGCCAATGCTTATTTAAATGCTTTAAATAAGATGATTATAAAAAGAGAAAAAACTGCTCCAGGAGAGATTGAGCAACAAAATGTGAAAGGTATATAGATGTTTGGTATTAATAAAATTTCAAAAATGTGGTCACAAGATATGGCAATTGACCTTGGAACAGCAAATACACTAGTTGTTGTTAAAGGAAAAGGAGTGGTTCTGAATGAACCATCAGTAGTGGCCATAATAGAAGAAAAAGGAAAAAAATCAGTTTTAGCCGTCGGAGACGAAGCCAAGACTATGCTCGGAAGAACTCCAGGAAATATTTCAGCGGTAAGACCCTTAAAAGATGGAGTAATTGCAGATTTTGTTGTTACAGAAGAAATGATAAAGCATTTTATAAAAAAAGTTCATAAAAAAAATGCCTTTGCAAATCCAAGAATTTTAGTTTGTGTTCCAACGGGTTCTACCCCAGTTGAGAGAAAAGCTATTCAAGACTCTGCTTTAGCAGCAGGAGCTAGAAAAGTTCAATTAATTGAGGAACCTATAGCAGCAGCTATAGGAGCTGGACTTCCTATTTCAGAAGCTACAGGTTCAATGGTGGTTGATATAGGAGGCGGTACTACTGAAATAGCCGTGATGTCTTTAGGAGGTGTTGTTTACTCAAGATCTTTGAGAGTAGCTGGAGATGCTATGGACCAAGCAATTATTGCATATATGAGACAAAAGTTTAATTTACTTATTGGGGAGTCAAGTGCAGAAAAAATAAAAAAAGAGATTGGTACAGCAATCGCTACTTCTGGAAATACTTATTTAATGAAGGGACGAGACCTTAGATCTGGAACTCCAAGAGAAATCACTTTAAAAGAAGAAGATACTGCAGCAGCCCTGAAACCAACTTTAGATGTTATGATGGAAGGTATTAAAACTGCTTTAGAAAATACACCACCAGAATTATCTGCAGATTTAGTCGATATGGGCCTGATCCTTACTGGAGGGGGAGCTTTGTTAAAAAATATTGACAAACTTATTTCGAAAGAAACAGGTTTGCCTGTTCAAATAGCAGACGATCCTCTTTCGTGCGTTGCAGTAGGAACCGGAAAAGCATTGGAGCAAGAAGAATTATTCTCCACAATGCTATCGGAGTATTAATTTATTGGTCGATAAGAAATGGCAACAAGCAGAGATGATTTTGGTATAGCTATTCGCTCTGCTTTACTTCAGAGAGGAGCCAGACAAAAATTTTCTCTATTTGCCCTTATTTTAACTTCTATAATTATTTTCACATTAGATAATTTAAAATTAAAACCTGTAGAATTTCTTAGAAGCATCATAAATGACGGAGTATATCGTATATCAGCAGTATCTTCATCTCCAATTAGATTCTCATCAGCAACAAAGGATTTTTTTATCAAACACGTTGGTGTTTATAAAGAAAATGAAAAACTAAAGACCAAGATTGCTGAGCTAGAAAAAAATCAACTTAATACTCTTTATTTAGAAACAGAAAATCAACAACTTCAAAAAATAATTGAAATAGATAAAAGCACTGCTTTTACTACTGTAGGAGCAAAAATTATGATGGATAAAAATAGCCCATATTTAAATTCAGCTATAATAAACAAAGGTAGTAATTCAGGAATTAAATTAGGTATGCCAGTCTTAAGCAAAGGTCATCTGGTGGGAAGAATTGTGGAGGTAAATTTTTTATCATCCAGAATTTTACTTTTGAATGATCTTAATAGTAGAATTCCTGCAGTAATTACGCCTTCTGGTGCCCAAGCAATTTTATCTGGAGTTGGCGAAAGAAGACCTGCATTAGAATATCTTCCAGATGGCTTTATAGCTTCCGAAGATCAGACCGTTTATACATCAGGTAAAGATGGCGTTTTATTTTCGGGAATTTCCATTGGAAAAGTTTTAAATGAGGACGGTAGAATAAAGGTAAAATTATTCAGTGACCCTTCGCAAACTTTTTTTATTAATGTTGTAATAGATAAAGCTTCAGACGTGGAGGCAATGTAAAATGGCAATAAATGTTAAAACATTTAAAGATGGTCTTCTTCGGTTAATACCATTGATTCTATTAATTTATATCTGCATCTCAGAATTTCAAACTCAATTCTATTACTGGAAAATTTTTTCTTTTAACCTTCAATTTATAATTATCTACTATTGGATTTTAAGAGATCCCTCTATTTTAGGTTATGGTTTTGTATTTTTATGCGGGATGATGAATGATGTTGTTTTAAGCTTAAACCTTGGAACTAGTCCACTTTCATATTTATTTGTATCTCTTGTTGCGGCATATGTAAGGAACGCAACAGTAAGAAGTTCACTAATTACTGATTGGTTTACATTCATAATAGCTTTACTCGGCGGAAACGCGATAACTTTCTTTTTAATACTAAATTTTTCAGAAATAAAAGTTGAATATTTGTCTTTTTTTTATAATTCTCTTTTTACATTTATTTTATACCCATTTTTTTGGGCCCTTTTTGAAATTTATAAAAGATTAGGCTTTTTGAGGACACATGATTAGATCTGGAGGAGAAAGTAAAATTAGATTAATTGGCAGAAGAATGTTTATACTTTCTGCCGCAAAAGCCATAGTTGTTTTTGGAATTGTAGGAAGATTAATTTCTCTACAAATTAATGAAAGCAAAAAGTACAAGACTTTATCGGACAAAAATAGATTTCGAGAATGGAAACTTTCGCCTCCACGAGGACTTATAAATGATTATTTTGGAAAACAGATGGCTTCTAATAAACAAGTTTACCAACTCCATATTGTTCCAGAAAATTCAGAAAATATTCAAATTTTGCTTTTTAGAATAAAAAATATATTAAATTTAACAGATAAAGAAGTATTTAGAATAAATAGAAAAATTTCTACACAAAAACCATGGGATCCAGTTGTGATCTCTGATAATTTAACCTGGTCTGAATTTTCTAGGATAAATCTATTTTTACATGAACTTCAAGGAGCCGAACCAATCGTTTCAGTTGCTAGGATTTATACTGAGCATTCTAGTGCCCATATTATTGGTTATGTATCTAAAGCAAGTAAAAAAGATTTGCAGAAAAAAGAGTATTTAAAAAATAAGATTGCTACAGGAACTAGAGTGGGGAAAACTGGTTTAGAAAATAAATTGGACTCCGAAGTTATAGGTGATGTTGGTTTTAAAAGATACGAAGTCAATGCTTACGGAAAAAGAATTAGAGAAATATCAATAGATCTAGGTAAAGCTGGTAAAAATTTTAGAACTACATTGGACTTAGAGGTTCAAGAGTTTTCCTCAGAACTTCTTGAAGGTAAATCAGGTTCAATTTGTGTGATGGATATATATAAAGGTGATATAATAACAATGGTTTCATCTCCCATTTTTGATCCAAACAAATTTGTACATGGTATTGATAAAAAGAACTGGAATTTTTTAATTAAACATAGAGATAAGCCGTTAATAAACAAATCAATATCTGGGCTTTACCCTCCGGGTTCTACAATAAAAACTATTGCAGCATTAAGCGCCTTAGAAAATGATATTTTTAATCCCAAGAAAGAAATTTATTGCAAAGGGTCAATGGAACTCTACGGAGAAAAATTTCATTGTTGGAAAAAAAAAGGACATGGTTTTATGAATATGAGAGAAGGCATTAAACAGTCCTGCGATATATATTTTTATGAACTTGCTAGAAAACTTGGTATCGACAGATTGTCGGAAACTGCTAAAAAATTTGGCTTAGGGGAACCAGTTCTTAATGGATTTATTGAAGAAAAAAAAGGAGTTGTTCCAAATACTACCTGGAAGAAAAGAGTTATTGGTAAAAATTGGTATCTTGGTGAAACACTCCACGCAGGAATTGGACAAGGTTATTGGCAAAGTTCGCCTCTACAACTGTGTTTAATGACAGCTCAAGTTGCAAATGGTGGATATAAAATTAAACCCAGAATTATCCTAAACGACTCTGATGAAAACCAATTCAAAGATTTAAATCAATTTATAAATGATAGAAAAACTTTTTCTGATGATGTTGTGAATTTATATGATTTTATCTCAAGGTATAAATATAAAAGTTTATTTAGAAATCCTGAAAATATAAAATTTGTGCAGGATGCACTATTTGGCGCTACTAATGAACCAGGTGGAACATCTTATGGATCAAGATTGTCAAAGAAAGAATTCGTTTTTGCAGGGAAGACTGGAACATCGCAGGTAAAAAGATTTACTGAAAGGCAAAGAGAACTAGAAGTAAAAAATGAGGATTTGCCATACAAAGATAGAGACCACGCGTTGTTCGTCGCTTTTGCACCTTATAAGGATCCAAGATATGCAATTAGTGTTGTTATTGAACATGGAGGTTCAGGAAGTAAGAGCGCAGCCCCTATAGCTAAAAAAGTTATAAAAAAAGTCCTAGACAGACATACTTTGAGAGAGTCTTACTTAGGCCCGGGGGACACAGCATAATGTTTAGAAAGGGATCTATTCAATCACACCTAAATCTTAGAGATAAAATATTATCTTTAGATCCAATTTTATTTTTTTGTATTCTAATTTTAGGAGTTGTTAGTTTTTTTGCAATGTATTCGACGGATGGAGGAGTATTTGCATACCACACAAAGAGTCATATTTTGAGATTTTTTGTTTTTTTTATCTTGTTTATTGGCGTTTCTTTTATAAGGACCAACTTTTGGTACAATTCCAGCACACTAATATATATTTTGATTCTTGCGCTATTAATTTCTGTTAAATATTTTGGTTTGACTTCATCAGGGTCACAAAGATGGTTAAATTTATATTTCATTAATATTCAGCCTTCAGAACTAATGAAAATAGCTTTAATATTATTTTTGGCTAAATATTATCACAGAATTTCATCAACAGATGTAAATAGAACAAAATTTTTATTACAGCCTATTTTTGCTTTAGCTGCTCCAGTCATTTTAGTAATAACACAGCCTGACCTCGGAACGGCTTTTTTAATAGCAGCTGGTGGTGCAATTGTTATTTGGCTTGCTGGAGTTCAGATGAAATTTTTTGCTTATCTTGGTGTTATTTTATTGTCTATTGCACCCATAGCAATTTCATTTTTGAAACCTTATCAAAAATCAAGGATTTTAACTTTTTTGGACCCAAGTAGAGATCCACTTGGTGCGGGATATCAAATTACCCAATCAAAAATTGCTATCGGTTCTGGTGGATTATTTGGCAAAGGTTTTTTAAATGGATCTCAAAGTTATTTAGATTATTTACCTGAAAAACATACAGATTTTATCTTTACGTTATTTTCCGAAGAATTTGGTTTTTTTGGTTCCTGCTTTATATTAGCCCTATATATTTTGATTACATGGAGAATAATTAATATTGGCAATCTTTACAGAGATACTTTTGGAAAATTGTTCTGTTACAGTTTTGCAACAGCTTTTTTTATATGTGTGGTTGTAAATATGGGTATGGTGCTTGGACTCATACCAATTGTGGGGGCTCCACTACCTATACTTTCATATGGTGGATCTTCAATGATGGCTATGATGCTTGGTTTAGGTATAGTTATGAGTTGTAAAATTCACAAAGATCAGCCAATTAATTAATAATTCATTAATTACCAATGAATTTTAAAAAAAAACTCAATTCATTTGTTGCTTTTTAATTGATAATTTGCTCAAATATTGAAAATTATAAACATGTTTGGATCAAAGAAAAAAGATGCGCCAAGACCACTAAACGATAGTGGAAGATCTCAAGTGAGTGAAACATTCTCACTAGAAGGAACTCTAAGATCTTCAGGAGCTATTGATATTGCTGGATTAATAAAAGGTCCAGTTTATGCAAACGATTTACTTATCAAGGAAACGGGATCAATAATTGGGCCTGTAGAAGCTGACAAAGTTGAAGTTCAAGGACATCTCGAGGGTAAAATATTGGCAAAAACAATCATTATCGGAGCAAACGGAGTAGTAAAAGGAGATATTTTATTTAGCGAAAGCTTAAGAACAGAAGAAGGCGCAGACATTAATGGATATATTAAGAAAACAGAAAGTTCTAGTTTAGAAGCAGCTCAAAACGAATTTAAATTAGATGCTATTGAAGTTAAAGACTCAAAAGATAAAGACAAAGAAAGATCGAAAAAATCTAGACCAAAAATAGTTGCTAGCAACTAATCTTAAGCAGTACAATCTTACACAGATAAATCAGTTAACTTTTGATTTAGTATATCAAAATGGATAAAAAAAATTGTTCTTCAGTTGGAATTGTGGGCGCTGGCATCCAGGGAGTCTGTATAGGTCTTCAACTTTTAAAAAAAAACATACCAACCACAATATTTGATTATAATGATCCAGGTTCTATGGCTTCATATGGTAATGCAGGTCATTTTTCACCTTATGCGGTTTTACAGCTAAATAGACCAGATGTTTTATATGATGTACCGAAAATGCTTCTCAGTTCTTTTGGTCCATTGGCTCTAAAATGGAACTATATACCCAAAATGCTTCCTTGGATTTTTTATTATTTAAAAAATTGTAATACAAAATCTATGCTTCACACCGCAAAGTATATGCATCAAATTTTAAATCTTTCAATGAGCGCATACGAAGAAATTTTTGATGAAATTGATACAACAAATCTACTAGAACAGAAAGGTATCATCTATGTGTGGACAAACAAAAATTTAAAAAGTAGAGAATTGGAAATTAAAACTAGAAATGATCTTGGTGTAGAACAAAAAATATTAAACACAAAAGAGATTTTAGATTTAGAGCCAAACCTTAGCCCTGTTTTTTCCGGAGGATGTTATTATGATTATGCTTATCATGCGAGAGATCCTCAGGGAATATTAAAAAAAATATTTGATTTATTTATTAAGAAAGGCGGTAAGTTTTTAAAAGAAAATGTTAAATCTATAAAACAATCTAATGAAAGTGAAACTATTATAAAAACTACTGACAATGAATACAAATTTGAAAAGTCAGTAATAGCCTGTGGCGCTTTTTCAAAAAAATTTACTGATCAGTTAGGCGAAAAAATTCCACTTGATACAGAAAGAGGATATCACGTTCATTTTAAAGGAATGGAGAATTTAATTAGTAGACCAGTAATCTTTTTAGATAGAGGTTTTGGTTTGACACCGATGAACCAAGGTTTAAGGGCGGTTGGAACTGTAGAGTTAGGTGGGTTAAAAAACCCTCTTTCAAAAAAAAGAATACAATATGTTGTAAATTGCGCAAAAGAACTATTGCCACAATTAAAAGATCATAACGACGAGTGGCTTGGATTTAGACCAACACTTCCAGATTTTTTACCTGTTATAGGACCTTCGCAAAATAACAAAAATATTATTTACGCTTTTGGCCACCATCATCTTGGTTGGACACTTGGAGCAATAACTGGAAAAATTGTATCTAGTATTTTAGTAAATGAAAAAACAAATTTAGACTTATCGCCGTATAATTCATCAAGGTTCAGTTAATGATAAAAGTAGCTGTTCTAGATGATTATCAGAATATTTTTAAAGAATTTATTAATATTGAAAAATATAAAGATAAATACGAATTTAAAATATTCAACAAACCTTTCGAAAATGAAGACGAAGCTTTGCTTGAATTAGAAAAAATCGAGGTTCTTTTTATAATGAGAGAAAGAACAAAAATTTCCAAAGCCCTAATCAATGGGATAAAAAATCTTAAATATATAATGACTAGTGGCATGAGAAACAAAGCAATTGATCTTGATGAGTGTAAAAAAAGAAAAATTATAGTTTGCGGTACTGATATTAATTCTAACCCTACTGCTGAAATTACATGGGCACTAATACTTGGACTTATGCGAAATATGAAACAAGAAGTTGATAATATGTTTCAGGGATACTGGCAAACTACAATCGGTTACGAACTTAAAGGAAAAATTTTAGGTTTAATTGGTCTTGGGAAAATAGGATCACAAGTGGCTAAAATTGGCAAAGCTTTCGGAATGCAGGTAGTTGCCTGGAGCGAAAATTTAGATTTACCAAAAACTAATGAACTTGGAGTTTTACCAATTAGTAAAGAGGAATTGCTTAAACAATCAGATATTGTTTCAATTCATGTTGTCTTAGGCGATCGTTACAAAAATTTAATTGGAAAAAATGAGTTTGATTTAATGAAAAAAACTAGTTTCATAATAAATACTTCAAGAGGTCCAATAATAAATGAAAAAGATCTTATTCAAGCTTTAGAAGATGACGATATAGCGGGAGCAGGACTTGATGTTTATGATACCGAACCTCTTCCTCAGGACCATAAACTCAGGTTCATTCCAAATGCTTTATTGTTGCCCCATCTTGGATACGTGACAGATGAAAACTATTCTATTTTTTTTAATCAAATGTTGGAAAATTTAGATTCTTGTCTCAACGGTAGTCCAAAAAGGCTATTAAAATAAAGATAACTATAAGTTGTATTTTTAGTCTAAATTTAAGTATATTTATCCACAGTTTTGTGTTTGATTCGTTTTTGAGGGAGAATGATGAGAAAGATAATAAGTTTATTATTATTTGGATTTTTTCTGACTGGCTGTTACTCCAGTTCTTTAACTATGGTGGGGCCAGCAACAGGATTAGCTTCGGGTAAACTTTCAGAAACTGTAGCATCTACATCCTTAAATTACGTTGTAAAAAAAGAGACAGGTAAAACACCTATAGAATACATCTTGAACGAGAATCAAATTAAAACTTATGAGAAAAAAAAGGCCAAACTTAATCCTTGTAAAACAAACGAAAACCTTTGTGCTCTTTTGAGTTCAAGAGTCAATTTAATGCAAAAACAGATTTTAGGGCAAAATCTACAATCAAGAATAGAAAAAAAACACCAAAAAATTATTTTTAAAATTAAGAAATAATTAAACAAAAATTTCACACAACTTTTAGTTTACGTTTCACGTGAAGTAATATTTTGTAATTTAAGTTCATAAATATTTTCTTTTAATATTCACCTTTTATGTTATCTCAAGGTAATGAAAAGACTCGTTATTTCATCTTTGTTACTGTTTTTTTTGTCAGGATGCTATCAGGCTTCTTTAAGCCCAGCTATGAATATAGCAGGTCCTGCAGCTGGAGCAGCACACGGAAGGTTAGCTTCGTCAGCTATTTCAACCGGATTTAGTTATGGTATAAAACATAAAACTGGCAAATTTCCTATAGAACATGTAATTAAACGTGAAAAAGACAAAGTTGTAAACAAAGTAGCCTTATTAGGAAATGAGGCTAAGAAATCATCTGAAGTTATTAAGGAAAAAATTATCAAATCTTCTGAAAATATTTTACAAAAGAAAGATGAAATTAAAAGCAAAGGTAGTAATCAATTAAGACAGCTAAAATCAGTCCTTAAAGTAAAGGAAATCACAAGTATAACCCAGGAAGAGGTTTTTGCTGCCAACAAGCCCCGTTATTCATATTGGTCTAAGCAAAAATAAGACTATTTTAATCATTTAAATCTTAATACAGTTATCATATTCTTACATTATGAAATCTAAAGCCAAGGTAGTTGTAATAGGGGGAGGAGCAGTAGGAGTTAGCACTCTTTATCATTTAGCCAAAAAAGGTTGGTCGGAAGTTGTTTTGGTTGAAAGAAAAGAATTAACTTCTGGTTCAACTTGGCATGCTGCTGGTCTTTTACCTCTTTTTAATATGAGTTATTCAGTAGGACAACTTCATAGATACGCAGTCCAACTATACAAATCTCTTGAAAAAGAAACTGGAAAAAAAGTTGGTTTTAGTGTGGTTTCAAATATTCGTTTAGCACAAACAAAAGATCGTATGGATGAATATCATCAGTATGCCGGTGTAGCTAAAACAATTGGAGTTAATGTAAAATTTTTAAAACCTGAACAAGTAAAAGAAATTTGGCCACTGTGTAATATCGATGGCTTGGTCGGAGCAATACAACNCCCCGAAGACGGATATATACAGCCAGCAGATCTTACCCAAGCTTTAGCAACGGGTGCAAGAAATCTTGGAGCAGAAATTTACAGGAATACAACAGTAGTTGGCATCAAACAAACAACAGATGGATGGACTGTGGAAACTGACAAAGGGAAAATCTCATGTGAACATGTAATTTCTTGCAGTGGTAATTTTGCAAGACAGACTGGAAAAATGGTTGGGATAGAAATTCCAGCTATCCCAGTTGAGCATCAATACATAGTAACCGAACCTCATCCAGAATTACAAAAAAGAAAAAAAGAGGGCAAACCAGAAATGGGAGTATTAAGAGACAGCGATAACTCTTGGTATATGAGAGAAGAAGCTGGTGGATTTATTTTAGGACCATATGAAAAAGGTGCACCATGTTGTTATGTAAACGGACCATCAAAAGAGAGTGAATACGAATTGTTTCAAGAAGATTTAGATCGATTAGCACCACATATTGAAGGAGCAATAAAGAGAGTACCCGCTTTTGCGGAAGTAGGAGTAAAAAAAGTTTATAATGGTGCCATTTGCTACACCCCTGACGGAAATCCAATCGTTGGTCCTGCGCCAGGACTTAAAAACTTTTGGATTAATGACGGACATAGTTTTGGAATTACAGCTGCTGGAGGAGCCGGTTGGCAATTAGCAGAATGGATAATAGATGGAGAACCAACTATAGATATGCTTGGTGTTGATCCAAGAAGATATGGATCATATGTAACAAAATCTTACTTGATGGAAAAAAATGAGGAAGCATATGCGAATGTATTTACAATTCATTATCCTGACGAAGAAAGAGAAGCTGGAAGACCATTAAGGCAAGCTCCATGTTATGATCGTTTAAAAAAATTAGGTGCAGTATTCGGGCAAAAATTTGGATGGGAAAGAGCAAACTTTTTTGCTACGGACGGAGAAAAGCAAGAAGATGATTGGTCTTTTAGAAGATCAAACTGGTTTAAAAGCGTAGAAAAAGAGTGCAAAAACGTAAAAGAAAATGTCGGCCTTTTAGATATGTCTGCTTTTGGAAAATGTAGAATTAAAGGATCTGGAGCTGAAGAATTTTTAGATAAATTAGTTGCAAACAAACTTCCAAAAAAAATTGGAAGAATTAATCTATGTCATGCTTTAAATACAAAAGGCGGTGTTCATTCAGAATTTACAATTATGAGAGAGGCAGAAGATAGTTTTTATTTGGTATCCGCGGGAGCTTATCAATGTTTAGATCATGACTGGATACACAAGTGGATGCCAAAAGATGGGTCAGTTCAATTTGAAAATTTAACAAACAGCATGGGTGTGCTTGTTGTTTCAGGACCAAAAGCTAGAAAACTTATGCAAAAAGTTTCCAAAACAGATTTTTCAAATGAAAAATTTAAATGGTTAAGTGCGCAAAATATTAATATTGGTTTAGCACCATGTAATGCGATGAGAGTAAATTTTGTTGGTGAACTTGGCTGGGAATTACATCATCCAATTGAATATCAAAATCATATATTTGATAAACTTATGGTAGCTGGAAAAGAATTTAATCTAAAACCTTACGGTATTAGAGCGATGAATAGTTTGAGAGTTGAAAAATCTTACAAGTTAGTAGGTACAGAACTTTCAATTGAGTACGCTCCTTATGAGTCAGGTTTAGATAGATTTATTCATCCCAATAAAGGTGACTTCATTGGACGTGCGGCATTGGATCAATGGAGAGCAAAAGGCTTTTCAAATAAATTAGTAACTATGGAAATCCATGGAGTTTCAGATGCTGATGTGCTTGGGAACAATCCTATTTATGAAAATGGATCTGTGATTGGAAGAGCAACAGGAGGGGACTATGGTTTCAGATTAAAAAAATCTATCGCTTTGGGCATGGTTAAACCAGAATATGCAAAAATTGGACAAAAACTTAAAATAGATATATTAGGTAAAATGCATGAAGTTTCTATCATCGAAGACTCTCCGTATGATTCTGAAAATAAATTACTCAGAGCTTAAATGAAAAAATTCTTCTTAATTTTAGTAATAGGATGTTTGTTAAATAATATAGGTCATGCTGCGAGTTTTACCTGTAAATATTCTGGTGGAAGCTCTAAAATTAAAATTTCAGGAGGTACTGCAGAAGAAAAGACCTCGGCAGGTGTCGTTATTACTTATGCTAACGCAGAAAAAACTCCGAAAGGTGCATATAACTTAACAGGTTCATCTAAAGACAATCGAGCATGGTTTATTGGCGCTATATCTTTTCTTCTTCTTGGTGCTCAAATGAATCCCGCGGAATGTAGATAATAATGAAAATTCTAGTAGCAGTTAAAAGAGTTATTGATTACAACGTTCAAATAAGAGTTAAAGAGGACGGCTCTGGTGTCCACACAGATAATGTAAAAATGTCAACCAATCCACCGGATGATAATGCCGTCGAAGAGTCAGTAAAACTTAAAGAGTCTGGAAAAGTAAAAGAGGTTGTTGCAGTTACAATTGGAGAGGAAAAAGCCCAAGAAACTGTTAGGAAAGCTTTGGCGGTTGGTGCAGACAAAGGAATTCATGTCAAAGCAGATAGTTATATTGAGCCATTAGGTATAGCAAAAATTTTAAAAAAAGTTGTAGAAAAAGAAAAACCAGACATGGTTTTTTTAGGCAAACAGGCAATCGATGATGATTGTAATCAAACAGGTCAAATGCTAGCTGCAATGTTAAATTGGCCACAAGCTACCTTTAGTTCAAAAGTTTCTCTTAAAGATAAAAGCATCGAAATAGTTAGAGAAATTGACGAGGGCTTAGAGACAATTGAAGTAAATTTACCAGCAGTGGTTACTTGTGATTTAAGACTTAATGAACCTAGATATGCCTCTCTACCAAATATTATGAAAGCCAAAAAGAAACCAATTGAACAAATGGCTGCTAAAGATTTAGGCGTAGACATTGCAAATAGAGTTCAGCAATTAAAAGTAGAAGAACCACCAAAAAGAAAAGCAGGAATTAAAGTTGCGAATGTGGCTGAACTAGTAAGTAAACTTAAAAACGAGGCAAAGGTAATTTAATGTCAGTACTATTAATAGCAGAGCACGATAATAAAAATCTGAAACCATTTACTTTAAATGCAATAAGTGCTGCATCAAAAATAGATGCTGAGGTACATGTATTAGTTGCTGGTAG
>PAGZ01000037.1 GCA_002704625.1 Candidatus Pelagibacter sp. | reverse complement strand
TTATTCATATTCTCCTAAAGATATTGACAAAAAATTTTATCAAGATTTTGAATTGGTGCTTAAGCAAAAAAGAGGAGTAGGCTATTGGCTCTGGAAGTATTATTTTATTAATAAAATAATAGAAAATTCTAAAAGAGGAGATATAGTAATTTATCTAGATGCCGGTTCTTCTATTAATTTTCATGCAAAAAAAAGATATACAGAATATTTAGATATTTTAAACAGTTCAAATTTTGGCAGTGTAAGTTTCAAAGAACTTGATAAGAATTTAGAATTTAAGTGGACAAACAAAGAATTGTTAAAATATTTTCAATGTGAAAATGATAAAATCCTTTTAAATACACCACAGATTAATGCCTCTGTTCTTATGTTTAAAAATAATAAACACACTAAAAACTACCTAGAAGAATTTATAAAAACAATTATTTTTGATCCGTTTTTGATTACTGACAAGTATCAGCAGAACCAAAACGAAGGATTTATTGAAAATAGGCATGATCAAAGTATTTCAAGTATTATAAAAAAATTATACGGAACACATCTATTAGAAAATGAAAATCAATTTCAAGAAAAAATTGAAAAACAGTACGATTTTCCATTTTTAACAGTTAGAAGAAAAGGTTACGGAATAAAAGATAAAATAAATTTTAATCTATTTCCTAACAAATTCGGAAAAGAAATTCAGTATTTTGAAACCTCAAGAAAACCTAGGTTTAGGCATAATAGATAAAGCAGGTCTCCTTTTTATAAATATTTTTTTTAATTAAAAAAAGAATTATCTATTACTATCAACATAAGAAATGTCAAAATACAAAATTTTTATCAGGGATATATTTTTTGTTTCAAAAATAACAGGGACTAAAAATAAAAAAATAAGGATATTGCTATCTGTAATGCTTCTATTTCTTGCTTTTGGTTGTGATTTATTAATAATCGTAGTTATTGCAAATTTATTTGAAAGTTCTAATTATTCAGATTTACAATTAATTCAATTTTTATTGTCTAATCTTTATTTATTACCAGTGATAGTTGTTGTAAGACAAATATTTGGATATTTAGATGTATTTAATACTTTTTCTTTGAAGTTTGAAGTAGAACAGAATCTTAAGGTATATGTAATCAAGGAAGTTTTTGATAAAGGTAATTTTTCTATTGGTGAATCATTCCACCTAATGAATAATTTTTCAGCATCTGTGGGTGCTTTTTATCATGCTTTAACAGCATTTATCGCAAGTTTTATACAGCTTATTTTATATGCAGGATATTTAATATATACAGATGCTCAAACAATCTTGGTTTTGGTTGTAGGTGCAGCGGTTATATACCTTCCTACAAAAATATTCACATTAAAAGGAAGAGTTTATGCTCATGAAAAATGGGAGGCATCAGAGCAATATAGTAAACAAGTACAGAAAGTTTTGGAAAATATCTTTTTAATCAAACTATTAAAAAAAGTTAATGAAGAATTGGAATCATTTAGGACTACTCTAGGAAGACTACTAAAAGCAGAGCTCAACAATCAAAAAGTAGGAACTATTAACACTAGCTTCCCACAATTTGCAGTATATTTATTAGTTTCAGTACTGCTGGCATTTTTTAATTTTGCAAAACTTTTAACGATTGACTTTATCGGTATCTTAGTAAGACTATTTCAAGAATTTAGCAAGTTAAACAAAAATATTATGCTTGTTAGTAACAATCATGTTGTTATTCAGAAATTATATGAAATGGAAAAAAATAAAGCCCTCACTTATAGTGAAAATTTCTATATAGACAATAAGATTGATACTGCAATTAAATTTGAGAAAGTAGATTTTGAATATTTTAATGCAGAAAATAAAATTTTTGAAAATATAAATTCAGAAATTAAGAAAAATTCACATACGGTTGTAACTGGTCCAAACGGATCAGGCAAGAGTACATTACTTGGTCTTTCTGCTGGATTATTATTTCCACAAAAAGGTACAGTTTGTTCATTTTCAAATAAATATGCATATGTTGGAGTTACTCCTTTAATAATTGATGGAACATTGAGAGAAAATATTTTATATGGTAATGGTAAGACTATTGAAGATAAGATATTGATTGAATATTTAGAAAGCTTTAAAGTATTTAATGAAGATATTAATGACAATTTAGATCAAAAAATAAGTAATAAAACACTTTCATCAGGCCAACTTCAAAAGGTAGCTTTTATAAGATCTTTATTATCTGAAGCAGAGATTTTGTTACTTGATGAATCAACATCTAATCTTGATGAAGCTTCAAGAAAGTTAATTTTTAATCTATTGAACAATTCAGAATATACAATAATCAACTGCACACATAATCATCAAGACTTCGAATATGATGACCATTTAAAGATAAAAATTGAAAATGAAAAAAGATTAATAATTCGTTAAAACCATTTCATAATTTTTATATTCTTTCTCTAAAATTAAATTAATAGAATTTTTGTTTTTTACAGATTCAATAGCATTTGAAGATATTTGGTCAGTTAGCTCTTTATTTTCTTGTAATTTATTAATTAAATTTAATAGGTTTTCATCAGAGTATAAAACTCCATCAATTTGATTTTCGATTATTTCTTTGTTGTTTTTATTTTCCCTTGCAACTACAACACATCCAGCAGATTTTGCTTCAAGGATTGTTTTTGAATTCCCTTCATAATCAGAAGATGAAATAAAATATTTGTAATGTTTATATAGATCAAGTAACTCTTTGTTGTCTATTGTGCCTAGAAAATTTACATTTGTTAATAATTTATTAGACAGTTCAATCAATTCTTTTTTTTCACTACCCTCTCCAACAATATCTAATTGATATTCAGAATTAGCAAAGGATTTAATCAAATATGTGAAATTTTTTTGTTTTTCAAGCCTACCAACTGATAAAATAGTTTTTTCTTTTTTGTTTATTAATTTATTTTTTGTCGAATTTGTCATTACCCAATTTTGAATAATAGATATGTGATTTGTTCCAACAAAAAATTTTTTTAAAAAAGCTTTGTCTGAATTACTACTTACTGTATAAGAATCACTAAATAAAAGCCCCACTTGAGTTAAAAGAAAATATATTAACTTTTTATAAACTCTCTTCTTTTCAAAAATCGAAAATTGAAAAATATCATATCCCGTTCTAATTATAAGGGGACAAGAAAAAACAAATTTGCAAATTATACCCATCCATGAACCCATAAGCTGATTAGTCTTAATTAAATCAGGATTGTCTATTAATTTTTTTATTCTATATGCAAATTGTAATGATTGAAAAAAAGTCAATATTTTACTATTGAATATTTTGTTGTATTTGTAATACGGGATAACATTAAAATCTTTGACAATATCTTCATCTTTAGAGTTTCCAAATGTTACAAAAGTGAAGTTAATTTTTTTTTCTTCATTTAACTTTTTATATAACAAAATCTCTCTACTTAACAGCCCACTTTTTTCCCAGTCCATAAAAGAAATTCCAAAGGTTAAAAATACAAGAACATGCATAATTTGATTTTAATATATTAGTTAACACTTAAAATATTTTTTTAATATATTCTAGATATCGTGAAGAAAATATTAATTATTCATAATAATTACAGAAATATTGGTGGGGAAGATATCGCTGTTAAAAATGAAATAAGTTTTTTGAAAAAATACTATGAAGTTGAAACACTTTATTTTTCAAATAAAAGTAATAACTTAATCAGGAATCTTTCCACTTTGGTTTTTAGAAATAATGTAAAAAGTAATAGTAAAGTCAAGTTTGCAATAAACAACTTCAAACCTGATTTAATTTATATTCATAATACTTGGTTTCAAGCATCATTAGGGATATTTGATGTCATTAAAAATACAAATATAAAAACCATTGTTAAACTTCACAATTTTAGATATTTTTGTACAAGGTACTACTTTTCCTCAAATCACCTAAATAACAATGAGATATGCAAGGCTTGTGGACTTATCAACTCTTCAGTTGGAAAAATTAATAAATATTTTAGTGATTCACTAATTAAATCTTTAGCTGTAATAAATTACGGTAAGAAATATTTCAAAATATTAGAAAATTATAAGATAGATATTCTAGTTTTAACTGATTTTCATAAAAAGTTTTTGATTGATTTAGGAGTGAACGAAAAGAAAATCACGACATATCCTAATAATTTACAATTAGACAGCAAATTTTCAGAAAACGATAAGATAAACAGAGATTATATAGTTTATGCTGGGAGAATTTCTGAAGAAAAGGGAGTAGAGGAGTTAATCGAAACATTTATAAAGACCGACCTTAAAGATTTAAAATTAAAAATTATTGGGAAAGGTCCAAACTTAGATAGTTTAAAAGAAACATATCAAAACATTAAAATTGAATTTATTGGTGAAAAGACTAATAAAGAAGTTTTAAATATAATATCAAATTCACGTGCTGTTGTTACCGCAACAAAGCTCTATGAAGGACAACCAACTCTTTTATGTGAAGCTTCATCATTGGGGGTTCCTTCTATTTTTCCCGACACAGGAGGTATAAAAGAATTTTTCCCTGAAAAGTATCAATTGGCATTTGAACAATTCAACTATGAAGATTTAAAAAATAAATTATTGTTACTAAACAATAAAGAAGAAATAAAACTAATAGGTAAACAAAACTATCAGTACATAAATGAGCATTTAAACAACAATAAATTAAGAAAAATTTTCAAAGGTATTCATGAGTAGTAATAATAATTTTGTTTCAGTAATAATGAGCACTTATAACTCCATAAATACATTAGATACAGCAATTGAAAGCATTATGAACCAGACGTATCAGAATTTAGAACTATTGATAATGGATGATTGTTCTGAAGATGGTTCGTATGAAAAAATAAATTATTATAAAGATAGGTTTACAAATATAAAAATTTTTAGAAACAAGAAAAACCTTGGTCTTACAAAATCACTAAATTTTCTTATACAGAATTCATCCGGGTACTATATTGCAAGACAAGATGCTGATGATATAAGTTTTGATAAAAGAATTGAAGATCAAGTTAGAGAAATGGTTAACTTTAATTTAGACTTCTGCACCACAAGAGCATTTATTAAAAATACCAGAAAAAAAATACCAGGTATTTCTTATTATTTTCCTTCTAAAATTATTAGTAAATTAAAAAACCCATTCATTCATGGAACACTAATGATTAAAAAAGATTC
This sequence comes from Candidatus Pelagibacter sp., assembly GCA_002704625.1. The sequence goes on along the minus strand of PAGZ01000037.1, from coordinate 9,721 downwards.
AATCATCAAAGCAGGATTATATAATGAAAATTTTTACTATGCACAGGATTACAAATTAATAACCGATATGTTTAAGAGAAATTATAAGTATAGAAAATTAAACAAGCCTTTATATATGTTAAATATGGAAAATAATATTTCTTCTAATAAAAAAAAGGAACAGAACTATTACGCTAGTTGTGTAAAAAATGATACTTTACCTGATTTAAACATAGAATTTAATTAATGAAAATATTTATTAATAAATTAAATGAAAATTGGGTTGTTGACAATGTCATTTCTGAATGGAAGAATTTTAACAAAAAAATTACTACAGAAAATGTTAAAAATGCGGATATTATTTGGTTAATTGCACCTTGGACTTGGAAAAAAGTGCAAAAAAAAAGTTTAAAAATAAGTAAAGTTGTTTGTACAATTCACCATATTGACTTTAATAAATTTGATGAAAAAGAAAAAACTAATTTTTATAAAAGAGATGAATATATAGATATTTATCATACTGTTTCATATAAGACCAAAGAACAGCTCAGGTCTCTTACTAGTAAAAAAATATATGTAATTCCTTTTTGGGTTAACCAAAACAATTTTTTTGAAATTAATAATAAGAACAACTTAAGAAAAAAATATAACATTAGCACTTCTTCTTTTGTTATTGGTTCCTTTCAGAGAGATACTGAAGGCATTGATCTCAAAAGCCCAAAACTTTCAAAAGGTCCTGATAGATTTCTAAAGATTATTCTTGAAATGAGCAAAGAAAATTCTGATTTAGAGGTATTACTAACCGGTAAAAGAAGGGGTTATTTAATTGAAAATTTTACAAAATATAACATTCCATTTCATTATCATGAGATGGTAAATTTTAATAAATTAAATGAATTTTATAATTTATTGGACCTTTATATTGTAGCCTCAAGGGTAGAAGGAGGACCAAGAGCATTATTTGAATGTGCAATTACGCGAACACCAATAATTTCAACAGATGTAGGATTTGCATCCAAACTACTTTCCCCAAGTTCAATATTTGAAATGGAGAGTTTTCAATTTGCCAATCCAGATGTAGAGTACTCAACAAAAAAAGTATCAAAATATAAAATTCCAAATGGATTCAATCCATTTCTAGAAATGTTTAGAGAAATTTATGAAAATTAGTATTGGAACTAATATAAAGGATGGCCCCTGGGGAGGAGGCAATCTATTTGCAATAAATCTTCGCAATCATTTAGAAAACAAAGGTTATAAAGTTGTAAATAATTTATTAGACGATGATATAGACATAATATTAATCACTGAACCAAGAAAAACTTCAGAATCTTCAGCATTTACACACATAGATGTACAAAATTACATAAAATATAGAAAAAAAGACACTCTTGTTGCTCATAGAATTAACGAATGTGACGAAAGAAAAAATACAAAGTATGTAAATAAATACCTTATTGAGGCTAACAAAACCTCAGACTTCACTATTTTTGTTAGTCAATGGTTGAAGAATTTATATATAGAACAGGGCATAGGGCCTAGAGAAAATCATGTCATTTACGCTGGTGCAAATAGTGAAATATTTAATAATGTTGGGTTTACACCTTGGAATAAAAAGGAAAAATTAAAAATAGTAACCCATCATTGGGGAGCAAACTGGAACAAAGGTTTTACGACTTACAATAAGATAGATGAACTACTAGATGATAAATCATGGAAAGAAAAAATTGAATTTATGTATATAGGAAATTTACCAAGAGGACTTGCTTTCAATAATGTCAATGTTGTAAAACCACTTTCAGGAAAAGAATTATCATCAAAGATAAAAGAAAACCATTTATATATAACAGGATCTTTATTTGAGCCTTCAGGGAATCACCACATTGAGGGAGCTCAGTGTGGCTTACCTTTGTTGTTTATAGACAGTGGTGGAACCACAGAGTATTGTAAAAATTATGGTCTAATTTTTAACGAAAGCAATCTTCATGAGAAAATATTAGAAATGATGAGTGATTATGAAAAATATTTAGCTAATTTAAAAGATTATCCTTTTAATTCTGAAAAGATGTGTTCAGATTATGAAAATTTATTCATGGATATGTTTAACAAAAAAGAAGAGCTTATTTTTTTGAGGCCCCCAGAGTCAAAGAATAGTTTTGTAGAAAAGATTTATTATGAGTACAAAATAAAAAAATTGAAAAATGAATAGTACGGTTAGTCCTTTATTGAAAACTTTAGTTACTTATAGTGTTTTCATTTTTATTTTTCTGACAGGTATATTTACTAGGTCTTTTNTAGGTCTTAATCTNTTTTCTTTTCTNCTGGGAGAGTTGGCAATCGGTTTTTGTNTTGCNNTNTCNNTATATTTTTTATTTTATGGNAGGCCAAAGCANTTTTTTAATTTTAAAAANACAAGATTTANNATTATTCANAAANNAATAATAATTTATTTTTTAGNAAGAATTTTAATTAATTTTTCGGACATAAGNTTNTATAACTTTAAAGTAAGTTCNTATATATGGACAATAGCNTTTNTCTATTTTGGANTGATAATTGNTAGNTTTTCATCNAATGGTTTNATACCCAANTCCTTAATGTTATNNATGCCATTATTTGTTTACATATTNCAAACTGGCAACTATCCAAATTTTATTATTTCTTTTTTNCAAANCAATTCAGATAAATTTCAATTTATGAAAGCTTCTGACATGGTGATGATTGTTATTGCTAGTTCTTTTTATATAAAACAATATTCGTCCAAACATACATTCGGTTTATTTTGGGGTTATTTTTTATTTTCTTTATTCCTTCCACTAGTAGCTGCCAACAGCAGAGGTGCTGTCGGGGGGCTGNTGTTGTTTTTTATTTTAAATACTATTTTTAGTTTTAAAGAATTAAAAAAATTAAGGTTAAAAATCATATTATTGATTTTCGTATGCATAGGAATCTTTTCGATTTCTAGTTTAAGGGTCAGTGGTGTAACTTTTGATACTTCTAATAATCAATCAAACTTAAGCTTAGTTGAAGAATTACCTGCAGCAGTTAAGAAAATTGCAGATGAGAAAAGTACAGAGGATGTCTTTCTTTCTTTCTACATTCAAGAAGGAAGAATTTATTCAACTGATCCAACAACTAATTGGAGACTAGATATTTGGCAGGATGTTTTTGAAGACTTAAAAGACAAGAATAGATTAATTAGAGGCTATGGCTACGGTGAGATAATTCCAGTAATGACAGATCCCTCTGCTCCTGGCAGGTTAGGAAGAGATGGTTTAAATGAAAATGTACATAATTACTTTGTGAATACACTTGCTAGAGGTGGGTTCATAAACTTAGCTTTATTTATATATTTAAATATTGCACTAATAAAACTATTGAGATTCTCAGATTTAAAAAATCATGCATTTACTTTTATGCTTCCTTGCTTGTTTATGGCTAGTGTTGATATACCGATGGAAGGAGTACAGTTTCCTTTAATTTATTATTTTTTCATAGGATACTATTTAAGTGAAAGAACATTAAAATCTGATAGGAGAAAATAATAAAATGCAAAAAAAGGCACTAATCACTGGAATAACAGGTCAAGATGGAAGCTATTTAAGTAAATTATTAATTGAAAAAGGCTATGAAGTTCATGGAACAGTTAGAAGATCATCCTTAATTAATACTGAGAGGATAGATACTTTAATCTCTAACTATTCATCCACAGGTCAACTGAAACTTCATTATTCTGATTTATTAGACCCATCTTCGCTTAACACACTTGTGCAGTCAATTTCTCCAGATGAAATATATAATTTAGCAGCACAATCTCATGTAATGGTTTCTTTTGAAAACCCAATGTTCACATCTCAAACTGGGACTATAGGTTCGCTGTCACTACTTGAAGCAATCAGATATTCAGATAAAGAAATAAAATTTTACCAAGCATCATCCTCAGAGATGTACGGTGGCAAATCAAAACTAAAACTAACTGAAGAATCCCCATTTGATCCTAGAAGTCCATATGCTGTATCTAAAGTTTTTGCCCATAATATGACAAAAATGTATAGAGATTCTTACAACTTATTTTGTGTAAATGGAATCTTGTTTAATCATGAATCTCCATTAAGGGGCCAAACTTTTGTTACTAGAAAAATCACAAGAGCTGTAGGAAGAATACATCTTGGTTTACAAGGTAAGTTAACTCTGGGAAATCTTGATGCTTCAAGAGATTGGGGTTTTGCAGGTGATTATGTAGAAGGCATGTGGAAAATGTTACAACACGAAACTCCTGATGATTGGGTATTAGCAACGGGTGAAAGCCACACTGTTAAAGAGTTCTTAAAAATAGCTTTTGATCTAGTGGGTCTCAATTGGGATGATTATGTATTAACTTCTGAAAGATATTTACGACCCAACGAAGTTGACTATCTATTAGGAGATTATTCAAAAGCTAAAAAAGGTATTAACTGGGAGCCTAGTACAAAATTTGAAGAACTAGTAAAAATGATGGTAGATTCTGATATAGAACTTGCAAGAAAAGAGCAAGTTTTAATAAATGAGAATTTGATTAAACCTACTTGGGAGTATCCTTTAGATTAATTTATATTTTTTACATACCAGTTATATGTATCTTTAATTCCTTCTTCTAAAGAGATGCTACTTTGCCAACCTAGACTGTTTAATTTACTTGAATCCAAAAGCTTTTTAGGATTACCATCAGGATAAGAAGTATTGAAACTTAATTCTCCCTCATAATTTACAATTTTTTTAATTAATTTTGCTAACTCTTCTATTGAGATCGACTCATTGCTCCCAATGTTTAAAAGTTCATGATTAGAATTTGTTTCTATTAGGAACTCTATTGCAGATGAAAGATCATCAACATGCATAAACTCTCTTAAGGGAGCTCCGCTACCCCATATTTCTACTTGATCAAACTTGCCAATTTTTCCTTTATGCATTTTATATATTAAACCTGGAATTACGTGACTATTAAATTCTTCAAATCTATCATTTGGTCCATATAAATTTGTAGGCATAACGTTTAAAATTTTATGTCCAAATTGTTCTCTCATTGTTTTAGCAATTTCAAGAGAGGAAAGCTTTGCCATTGAATAAGGAGAATTTGTCGGTTCTAACTTTCCTGTCATTAAGCTTTCTTCAGAAATAGGACTTTTGGCAGTCAAAGGGTAAATACAGCTACTACCGATGTTGACAATTTTTATATTGGGAAAATTAGTTAAAGATTCAAATATGTTCATTGCTATTTTTAGATTTTCAATTATAAAACTAAATCTTTGGGTATTATTTGCATAAATTCCTCCAACTTTAGCTGCTGCAATTATTACTATATCTGGATCAGACGTATTAATTTTTTTCGATGTTTCACTCAATGAAAATAGATCAGTATCTTCTCTTGATGATTCAATAACATTATATTTATTAGATGAAGCATTAAATTTTTTAACAATTGATCTACCAACCAATCCTTTGCTTCCAAAAACTAATACATTCACGTATTAACCATAATTAAAAAAATATTATTTTGATGGATTCTTTATAAAAATTTAATTTTTTAGATAAGTTTTTAAACTCTAAATTGATAGTCTTTTTAATTAGGTATATTAAATCAAATCTTCTGACAGTTTTCACTAAATGGTATTTTCCTTCAGTAATTAAAGCTATATTCTGATAAAAAGAAGCTGATATATTAAAGCACCCCCTTATATTCCAAGGTTTATTATTTCCTTGATAATGTATTAACAAAGCATTTTTTTTAATTTTCTTATGAGAAGTTGGTGAAGCTAGGTCTATAGGATAATTAAATTCCTCATTAAGTTCGATATATTTACCATCAATATAACTATTTAAAACATCTTGATCCCAATAATTTATTTTATCTTTTATTTCTTCGAGTCTTTCAAGAACCATATCACCAATTTTTTGATCTATCCACTTTTTATTATCAACTATCATCACACCTGCATTAAAGTATTTCGATGAAAACATTTCAAGGTTTTTAAAGTATTCTTCATTCATTGTATCTTTATTGAAATCCGTTCTACACGCTACAACATAATCACTTTCAATTAATTTTAAAGTTGCTCTATCTAAATAACTATCAAAATTATTAATTGCAATAATGTCGGCGTCCAAATAAATATAATATTCAATATTTTGTGGAATAATCTTATCTATAAAAAGCCTGTAATAAGTTGCCTCAGAGACATGTTTGTTTTCCAAATTTGGAAAATTAATATTCTTAAATTGAAATGGATACAGTGTAATCGAAAAATTGTAAAATTTTTTCTCTATATAATTTTTGTATTCAGAAAATGTATCCGGTTCCTTGTGTATTATATGTAAATCAATATGTGTATTTGAGTTATCTAGTAAGCTATAAATTGAATAAAATAGCTGTTTGTTATAATTTTTATCTGCTGCGTACACAAAATTATTCACAAATACTATTTTATTAACTTAATGGCTAATGGTTATGAAATCAAAAATTAATAAAGACTTTAAAGAAAGTTACTTAGATTTTTTAAATAGTTTGAAAAAAGATAAGCAACATGCTTATTTTCCAGTTAAAAAAGGAAATACAAAAGAAGGAAAAAAAATTGAATTAGGGTTCAGTTGCTTTGCAATTAAAAGTTTATATATTATTGATGAATGGAAGAATATTTCAGAAGAGCAAAAAAAAAGTTGGCTAAATTTCATAAATGAATTTCAAAATAATGATAATGAAAATTTTTCGGAATCCTCGTTTATTGACTTAAACTATCTAGAAAGCATAAATAAATTTTCTCCTCAGAAAGAAACTAAAAGAAATATAAAGAGGTTACTAAATGGAAATAATAATGTTAAATCTAAAAAAGAAGAAATACAAGAATTTATTAGAGCTGAAACTAAACAAGCAATCTCTACTTTATATCAGGTAGGATCGAAAAATAATAAAAAATATCACGACAGTGTATTTAGAGAAAGCAATATTACAGGATATTTAAATTCATTAAATTGGTCTAAACCATGGAATGCTGGTGCTCAGTTTTCAGCACTCTGTGTGTTCATTGAATCTCAAGAAAAACAAAATAAATCATATATTGAAATGAAAAATGAGTTGGTTAATTTTTCTAATAACGTTTTGGATAAAGAAACAGGTTGTTATTTTAAAAACAACGTACCAAAAAAAAATGAATTAATCAATGGTGCAATGAAAGTTTTAACTGGATTAGATTGGTTAGGAGAACCTGTGCATAAACCTAACAACTTAATTGATACTTGTTTAACAATCAAGCCGGAAGGATATGGGTGCGACATTGTTGATATAGTTTATGTTTTATACAGGTGCAGTAGATTTACAGACTATAAAAAGGTTGAGATAGATTTATTTTTTCAAAGTGTTGAAGAATTAATATTTAATCACTATTTTCCAAATGATGGTGGTTTTTCATATTATATTGGAAAAAGCCAAATCTATTATTATGGTTTAAATATAACTAAAGGATTCAATGANCCTGATATTCATGGGAGCACTTTGTTAATCTGGGCCTTATCAATGATTTATAATTTTCGAGAAAACAGTAATGTTGATTTTAATATACTGAGACCTTAGTAATGAATTTAAAGTTAGGAAAAATTATATTAATAAACTTATTAATATTTATATTTCTCTACACATTCTTATTTATCATCTATCCATCAAATTCATCGTATTTTGAATGTAATGAATTTGTAAAAAATAATATACANAAATCAAATATTTCTTACTACGTACCTGTAAGCTGTGATCAAGAATTGTATTTAGCCGGAGTCTATGATTTTCAATCTATATATAAATATGATTACAATTATCAAACTAGACCTCTGTNTATTCTTACNATAAAAATNTTTTATGAAANATTAAATNTTNTTTTATCAAACAGTTTGATTCATAAATTTTTATCTTTTACTTTATCTCATATATTAATTATTTCAATAGCAGGTAAAGTTTTTCTTGATTCATTATTGAAATTAAAAATTATTTTAGATACAAAAAAAATTATTAGTATACTATTTTTCTTATCTTTGTCACCGATTGTGAAGTGGGGTGTTTTTGATTCAGCTCATCAAACCTTGACNGTCTTACAATTTTCATTATCTTTTTATTTTATTACATATCAATTTTCTGAATATAAAAAGATTTATTTTTTTAGTTTTATTCTAGGAGTTTTAGCTTTATCCAATATGACTTTCGCCTTACCATTGTTATTTCTTGTATTACATAAATTGAAATCTATTAATGAAATATTACTAAACTTTCATAGACTATTATTTTCTTTTGTTCTGTTTGTAACTCCAGTTTTAACATGGAATGTATTTATTAGTGTTATGGGATATGACCCTTATAATGCCGCTTTTCAATACTGGCATCAGTTTGTCTGGGTAAAAGATTTTTTATTGGCAGGTTATGAAAATATCAACTTTAATCAAGAAAACTCAGAATATTATTGTATGTCAATACCCCTATTTCTTAAATGTTATTTAGTTGATTTTTTTAAAACTGCAATCTATCTCTCTGTATTAATAGTGTTGTGCATAGTAAATTTTAAAAACATTAATGACCAGTTTAAAAATTTACATAAAAATGTACTATTGAAATTATTTTTAATTTTCTCCGTATCTTTTATTTTTTGGTCATTTATAGGTTGGTATCCACCTTTAAGATTTAACCTCTACAGCTTTGGTAGTTTTTTAACCCTTTTATTCTGTTTTCAGTTTGCTCTATTAAATGACGGTAGAGTTAAAACGATTTCTAATCTGTCGTATGTATTATATTTTATTTCTTTAAACCATTGGAACTATTTAGGCGTAATAAAAATAAACTCCGGCATATTATTGACTATATTGTTAGTTTCTTTAATTATTTTTGAAACCTTCTTTAGAAAAAAAATCTCAACCTAAACTAATCAATTTTTTTAAAATTAAACAGCTTTATATTATTTAGCTTTAAAATTTCTTCTAGATCAAATGTAGTCAAAATACCATTTTTATGTAATTTCTCATGTTGACCTATCCATCCATATATATTTAAAGTGTAAAAATTAATACTTTTATCTAAATGGTTTTCTAAATCTTTTCTTATTTTTCCAAGTTCATCTTCAATTCCAACAAAATCTAAATCGTCGTAGTAAACTAAAAATTTGTTTTTTAGGTTATTTTTAATTATTAATTCATATTCGGATCTAATTGCTTCAGGCTCATGCAATGCATCAGAAAAAACTAAATCAAATTTATCTTTAAAGATTTCATTGAATTTTTGTGCATCTTCCTCATTCAGAACGTTACCTTTGAAATATATCAAATTATTGTTATTTTTTTGTATTTTATTTAAATTTATAAAATTTGGATTTAAATCGTTTATGTCAAAGCCAACTATATTTGAGTCAGACACTCCATTATTTATTTGAAGATAATTTTTAAGTACAGACACCCCTATCTCTAAATAATTAACTTTATTCTCGAAAAGTTTTTTTATAAAAAATATTAATAGGTCACTATAAGTAGGAATTTTAACAATTTCTTTTTCGAGGTTATTGTAAATTCTCCTTTGGACACCATAATCATTTTGAGCATAACTATCTTCTGATAAGAACTTGTTTATTGTTTTCAGGTAGATTCTATTTTTATTGATTATTTCAAGAAGCTCTGTGTTTTTATTCAAATAATAGAAAACATAAAGATAAATGAATTGTAGCTTAATAACTATCAAAAATAA
>PAGZ01000036.1 GCA_002704625.1 Candidatus Pelagibacter sp. | reverse complement strand
TTTTTATCTATAGACATCTATAAACTATGTTTTAGCTTGATTAGAAAGTGAAGTAAAATATAACATATTCATGATAGATATTGAAGATTTTAAGAAATCTATAGGAAAAAAAACTAGGTTATTAGGCATTGATCCAGGCAAGAATCGTGTTGGTTTAGCAATATCAGATGAAGATAAACTTGTTTCAACACCCTTAAAAACCATTCTAAAAAAAAATAATTCTAATTTTATCACTGAGATCAAAGAAATAATTGCTGAAAATAATATAAAAGGAATCATTATTGGAAATCCTATTAATATGGATGGTTCAAAAGGTCCATCTGCTCAGTCCGCTAACGACTTCGCCAAATACCTATCAAAAAATGTTTCAATACCTGTCAGTATGTGGGATGAAAGATTGTCAAGTGAAGCGGCTTTCAATTTATCAAGCAATTTAGACATTAATGTATCAAAAAAAATTGAGAAATTAGACCAAAATGCGGCTTCTTTTATATTACAGGGTGCCATTGATTATATAAGGAAATAAATAACTTGCTATGATAACCCAAAAGGCCTATAGAGTTAATTTTAATGGCGGTTATAAAAAAATTTTCAGCTGTTAAAAAGATCCAAAAACATCTTTTAGGAATCCAAAATCTATCTATTCAAGAGGCTAATCTAATCTTAGATGAAGCAAAAAATTTTATAAAATTGAATAGAAGTGCATCTAAAAAATTAGATTTGTTGAGAGGAAAAACTCAAATTAATTTATTTTTTGAACCTTCTACACGAACTCAAAGCTCATTTGAATTAGCAGGTAAAAGATTGGGTGCCGATGTTATGACAATGAATGTTGGAAATTCTTCTTTAAAAAAAGGCGAAACTATACTGGACACAGCTATGTCTCTTAATGCAATGCACCCAGATATTATAGTGGTTAGACATCAAGACTCTGGGGCTCCAAACCTGCTGTCTCAAAAAGTGAATTGCACCGTAATTAATGCAGGTGACGGTTTAAGAGAGCATCCTACTCAGGCACTTTTAGATGCCTTAACAATAATTAACAGAAAAGGAAAAATTGAAGGGTTAAAAATTGCTATCTGTGGAGATATACTCCACTCACGTGTGGCCAGATCGAATATTTATTTGTTAAATATGCTAGGGGCAGAAGTAAATGTAATTGCTCCAAAAAATTTAATGCCTACCTCAATAAACAAACTTGGTGTTAAAGGGTTTACAAATATGAAAGAGGGTTTGAAGTCTTGTGATATTGTTATGATGTTAAGGTTACAAAACGAGAGAATGAAAGGATCTTTTTTACCTTCAAAAAGAGAGTATTATGAATATTTTGGTCTAACTCCTGATAAACTTAAACACGCAAAAAAAGATGCTTTGATAATGCATCCTGGACCAATGAATAGAGGTGTTGAGATAGATACAAAACTTGCTGATGATATTAATGTTAGCTTAGTTAAAGAACAGGTAGAATTAGGAGTAGCAGTAAGAATGGCATGTTTAAAATTATATTGTAAATAATGAAAGAAAAATATTTTATAAATGCAAGAATAATTGATCCATCACAAAATATTGATGAAGTTGGTGGATTAATAGTTGATGCTAAAGGCAAAATTAAAGCGGCAGGTAAGAGTGTTAAAAAAGGAAATATTCCATCTAAAGCTGAAAAGATTGATTTAAAAGGAAAAGTTTTAATACCAGGAATAATAGATATGAAAGTATTTATTGGTGAACCAGGTTACGAATACAAAGAAAATTTTAGAAGTTTGAGTAGCGCAGCCTTATCAGGCGGTGTCACTTCTGTAGTTTCAATGCCTAATACAAGTCCAGTAATTGACAATGTTTCAATGGTAGATTTTATACTTCGAAGAGGAAGAGATAAAGCCGGTGTAAATATTTATCCTTCTGCGACACTGACTAGAAATATGGATGGAAAACTTATGACTGAGTTTGGCTTGCTATCTAAAAAAGGAATAGTTGGATTTACGGATTCAACAAAAACTGTTCAAAATTCTGAAATAATGTCTAGAATTATGAATTATGCTTCTGATATCGATGTGCTTATTATGCAGCATCCTGAAGATCAAGAACTTTCGAAAGGAAGATGTATTAATGAAGGAGAAGTTTCTACTAGACTTGGTTTGCAAGGTATACCTCACATTGCGGAAAAAATTATTATTGAAAGAGATTTGTCACTTTTAGAAGAATATCCATGCAGATATCATATATCCCAATTATCATCAGCTAAATCTGTAGATGTAATTAGAAAATATAAAAAAAATGGTTTAAAATTTTCTGTTGGTGTTTCAATAAATAATCTTTCTCTTAATGAGAACGATATAGGTGATTTTAAAACCTTTATGAAAATCTCTCCTCCATTAAGAAAAGAAGAGGACAGAAAGGCTTTAATTCAAGGAATTAAAGATGGCTTGATAGATGTAATTGTATCAGATCACAAACCGGAAGATGAGGAGAGTAAAAGACTTCCATTTGCACAAGCCGCTGAAGGTTCAATTGGAATTGAGACTCTGCTCTCTTTGGCTCTTGAACTTTATCACAACGACTCTCTTCCTTTAAAAAAAATAATAGAAACTATTACACATAATCCAGCGAAAATATTAAAAATTAACAAAGGTACTTTAAAAAAAGGATCTGATGCTGATTTATGCATTTTTGATCTAGACCAACCTTGGAAAGTAGATGTTTCAAAATTAAAATCAAAATCTAAAAATGCAGCAATTGAAAACAGGAAACTTCAAGGTAAAGTTTTAATGACCTATCTAAAAGGTGAAAGTGTTTTTAACTAACAGTGATATTTGAAATAATTTTAGTATTCCTAACATCATATATATTGGGTTCAATACCTTTTGGATTAATTTTAACTAAATTTTTTTTAAAAAAGGATATAAGAGAAATAGGATCAAAAAATATAGGCGCAACAAATGTGCTAAGAACTGGTAACAAATTTATTGCTGCATTAACTTTGTTTCTGGATATCTTTAAAGGTTGGATTCCAATTTTAATAACAAATCATTATTTTCCAAGCTTAATTTATTTATCAGGTCTTGGAGCTTTTCTAGGACACATATATCCTGTTTGGCTCAAATTTAAAGGAGGAAAAGGAGTCGCCACTTATTTGGGAATAATTTTTGCTTTATCATTAAAACTTGGATTATTTTTTTGTATATCTTGGATTTTAATTGCTTTTATAACTAAATACTCTTCTTTGTCTTCTATTATTTCAGCTTTAGCTATTTTTTTAATTTCTTTTTTAGAGAATAATTTTGAATTAAATTCGTATTTATTTATTACTTTTGTAATAATTTTATATACTCATAAAAAGAATATTGTTAGATTAAAAAATAAAACCGAACATAAAATTAAACTTTAAAATCAACACTTATTACACCCTGATTTGACAAATATGTTTATTTTTGACAGTAAGATCAATTATAATGAATCTTGTCATAGTAGAAAGTCCAGCTAAAGCCAAAACCATAAATAAATACTTGGGTAAAGATTATAAAGTATTAGCAAGTTATGGTCATGTTAGAGATCTTCCGTCTAAAAATGGCTCTGTTGATCCTGAAAATAATTTTAAAATGGAGTGGGAACTNGANNCATTNTCAAAAAANTACGTAAAAGAAATTACTGATGCTGCTGCTTTATCAGAAAAAATTATATTAGCAACCGACCCAGATAGAGAAGGTGAAGCTATTGCTTGGCATGTCAGGGAAATCTTAGAAAGCAAAAAACTTTTAAAGGGTAAAAAAGTAGAAAGAGTTGTGTTTAACGAAATTACAAAAAAAGCTGTTACTAATGGTATCAATAATCCAAGAGAAATTGAGTCGTTGTTAGTCAATGCTTATATGGCTAGAAGAGCTTTGGATTATCTTGTCGGTTTTAATATATCTCCAATTTTATGGACTAAGCTCCCTGGATCAAAATCTGCTGGACGAGTTCAGTCTGTTGCTCTTAGATTAATAACAGAACGTGAGCATGAAATTGAACTTTTTAAACCAGAAGAATTTTGGACTATTGCTAGTAATTTTCAATACGATGATAAACTTATCAAATCTAAATTATCAATTTTTGCAGGAGAAAAAATTGAAAAATTTTCTTTTAAAAAAAAAATAGACTCTGAAAAAGCTTTAAATGAAATTAAAAATCAATCTTATAAAATAAATGATGTTTCATCTAAAGTTTACCGAAGAAATCCACTAGCACCATTTACAACATCAACTTTACAACAAACATCATCGGGTAAGTTTGGCTTCGGTGCTTCAAGAACAATGCAAATTGCGCAGAGACTTTACCAAGGTATAGATATAGAGGGAGACACAGTTGGTCTCATCACTTATATGAGAACTGATGGAACTCAAATTTCCAATGAAGCTATTTCTGATTTCAGAAGTTTTATAAATAAATACCATGGAAAAGAATATCTGCCAGAGCATCCTAACAGTTACACAGGGAAAAAAGCAAAGAATGCTCAAGAAGCACATGAGGCTATTAGACCAACAGATGTTACTAGAAAACCTTCTGATATGAAAAAATATTTAAGCACTGATCAATCAAAACTTTATGAATTAATCTGGAATAGAGCAGTATCTTCACAAATGAATCCAGCTGAATTTGATAGAAAAAGCATAACTATAGAATCTGAAAATAAAAAAATTAATTTTAAAGCAAACGGATCTACTATTAAATTTGAGGGATATTTAAAAGTCTACAAGTTTGAAGAAAAAGATGAAGACCTTAAAAATATTTTGCCAGAAGTTAAAGTTGGAGATAAAGTCTCCATAAAAGAATTAATTGATGATCAACATTTCACGGATCCTCCACCAAGATATTCAGAGGCTAGTCTTGTAAAAAAAATGGAGGAATTAGGTATTGGAAGACCATCAACCTACGCAAGTATAATATCAGTTTTATCTACTAGAAATTATGTTGAATTATTAAATAAAAGATTCCATCCAACGGATAGGGGTAAGTTACTTTCTGCGTTTCTTGAAAAATTATTTACAAAATATGTTGATTATAATTTTACCGCTGACTTGGAAAATCAATTAGACGAAATCACTAGTGGTAAAATTGATTGGGTTAAAGTTCTAGATGGTTTTTGGAAAGATTTTTATTCAAATGTTGGTCAAGTTAAAGAGAAAAGAACTAGAGAAGTTTTGGATCTATTAAACGAAAGTTTGGGTGATCTTGTATTTGAAAGAGATAACAATGATGCTATTGATAGAAAATGTAAGCTCTGTGAAACCGGTCAATTAAGCCTAAAAAATAGTTTTAGAGGAGGTGCTTTTATAGGGTGTTCTAATTACCCAGAATGTAAATTTACAAGACCTCTATCGAAATCAAAAGCATCACAACAAGTAAATTTAGCAGAACCTAAATTAATTGGAAAAAATGATTTAGGTAAAGATATTTACCTTAAAAATGGAAGGTTTGGTCCTTATTTGCAATTTGAAATTGAAGTTAATGAATTAATTCAGAATAGAGGTAGGAAATCTAAAAAGAAAAAAGAAAATGAAAATTTAAAAAATGTATCAATACCTAAAGGATTACCTATTGAAAATGTAGATTTAGATAAAGCTAAATACCTTTGTTCATTACCAAAAATTATAGGCAAACATCCTGATTTGAATGATGATATTTCAATTAATGTTGGAAGATTTGGGCCGTATTTAAAATGCTCTAATAAATCTGCAAGAATTGAAAGCATCGATGATTTGTTTACAATAGGTTTGAACAGAGCAATTACTCTAATTTCAGAAGCTAAACCTGGAAGGATGTCATCTTCTGAGATAAAAAATCTTGGTGAACATCCTGAAGATAAAAAACCAGTAAAAATTATGAAAGGACAGTATGGACCATACATAAAATACAAATCTATTAATGCAACAATTCCTGAAGATAAAGATCCGACTGAAATTACGATGGAAGAAGCTTTGATTCTTATTGAAAAGAGAAAAGAATACGATAAAACTAAAAAGAAAAGAAAAAAATGATAAAAAAATTTTTTTTAAGTTATGTGATTTTGTTTTGTATGATTTTACCAGCAAATGCAGATAAACATGATGAAAAATGTATAACTGTGAAAGGAATTGCTGAAAAACTTAAATGTGTCAAAGGTAAATATGAAAATGTTAGAGAAAAAGTTCCAAAAACTGGTATTGAAACTTATAAAAAAATGAAGGAGAAAAAGTCATAATGTCTGCGGAAGATAATTTGAAAAAATTTAATATTAATTTACCTCAAGCTCCAGATCCTGTTGGGTTATATGTTGCTTCTAAGATTGTTGGAAATTTAGTTTTTATTTCTGGGCAGGTTTCTTTTGATTCTAATGGAAAACTTATAAAAGGAAAAATTGGCAAAGAATTAAACATAGAACAAGGTCAAGAAGCTGCAAAATTTTGTGCATTAAATCTTTTATCTCAATTGAAAAAAAAATGTGGTAATTTAGATAAAGTAAAAGGATGTATTAAAATTACTGGTTATGTAAATTCAATAGATTCTTTTGTTGATCAGCCTAAAGTTGTTAATGGTGCTTCAGATTTAATCTCAAAAGTATTTGGTGAAATCGGAAAACATACAAGAGCTGCTGTAAGCGCTAATTCTCTTCCATTAGGAGCCGCAGTTGAAGTTGAAGGAATATTTGAAATATAATTATCTTCCGACGGAATAATATTTAATATTCTTTTTTCTTAATTCATTCGGATTATAAAGATTTCTCATATCATAGATCTTAAAATTATTTTTCTTAACAGTTTTTTTAAAATCAATAGATTTAAACTCATCCCATTCTGTATTTATGATCAATAAATCAGCTCCTTCGCAGGCTTTATTTAAAGTTTTTTCAAATTTTAAATTCTTATTAACTTTGAATTCTTTTTTAGGACCGGATGGATCGTAGTACTTCACATAAGCACCCTTCTTTATCAAGTAAGGTATTAAAACAAGCGCAGATGATTCTCTCATATCATCTGTATTAGCCTTAAATGTCACTCCTAAAACAGTAATTTTTTTATTTTTAAGTTTATTATTTAATATTCTTGAGACTCTTTTAGTTAACAAAATTTTTCTATTATAATTTGATTTGATAACAGATTTGACAATTGACAAATCTGTTTTAAATTTATCACCTATTGAAACCAGACCCTTAGTATCTTTTGGAAAACATGACCCACCATATGCAGGGCCTGCTCTTAAAAATCTGCTTCCAATTCTTTGATCTGATCCCATTCCCACTGAAATGTCTTCGACATTAATTCCTGCTGACTCACATAAATTTGCAATTTCATTTATAAATGTGATTTTTGTTGCTAAGAATGCATTTGATGCATATTTAATTAATTCAGCACCCTTTCTTGAAGTAGAAAAAAACTTTGCACCTTTTTTTAAGAGCGGTTCGTATAAAAGTTCCATTTTTTTAAAAATTTTTTTATTATTAGATCCAATGACAATTCTGTCTGGATATTTAAAATCTCTTATAGCTTCACCTTCTCTCAAAAATTCAGGATTGGATATAACATCAAATAATGATTTCTTGACTTTTTTTGCTATTATTTTTTCTACCTGATCACCAGTGGTTACAGGAACGGTAGATTTTGTAACAATAATTTTATAGTTTTTAACAAACTTAGATATTGATTTAGCAACACTATATACTTGGGAGAGATCAACCATATTAGAACCTTTTTTGGTTGGCGTACCTACACAAATAAAAATAATTTGTGATTCTTTTATAGCTTTCTCTAAATCATCTGTAAAATCTAATCTTTTCGAACGATAATTATTTTTAATTAAATAATCTAAACCCGGTTCATAAATTGGTGAAATACCATTTTTTAATTTATTAATTTTTGATTTATCTTTATCAACACAATAAACTTTATTTCCCAAGTCAGCAAAACAGGCGCCGCTAACTAAACCAACATAACCACTTCCAATCATGCATATTTTCATAATAAATTTTTACAAATATTTTGAAATTAAAATTCCAGAATTAATAAATCCATCTAATGTACCGCAATCAATATATTTTCCTTTAAATATATTTCCATAAAATTTTTCATTTTTTTTAACCAATGTTCTAATAGCATCGGTAATATGAATTTCCCCGCCCTTTCCTTTTGTTTGATTTTTTAAGACAGAAAGTATTTTTCTTGGCAAAATGTATCTTCCAATTATGGCATAATTAGATGGGGCCTCATGTAATTTAGGTTTTTCAATAACTTCGTTAATTAAAAAAGAATTTTTAGACTTATTGCTAAATCCTAGAATGCCCCATCTCGAAACTGTTCTTTTTTCAACTTTTTTTGTAGCAATAACAGAACCTTTTGTTTTTTTATGAAGAGAGATCATTTCTTTGGAACAGTTCTTTTTTACAATTAAATCGTCTGCTAATAACATTAAAAAATGAGTCCCTTTTAAATATTTTTCGCATTTCAGCACAGCATCACCCGTGCCATCAGGTTTATTTTGATATACGAATTTTATCATTTTTTGATATTTTTTAATTTTTTTAAAAACTTGATTTAAACGTTTGTCATTTTTTTTCTTTTTAATAATTTTTTTATAGAAACTATCATTAAAAAAATATTTTTTTATACTTGGTCTTTTCCGAGGTACGACAAAAATGAACTGCTTTATTCCAGCTTGTATACATTCGTCCAATATATATTCTAAATTTGGTTTACCATTTATTGGTAATAATTCTTTGGGAATAATACTTGACAGGGGCAATAATCTTGTACCTAATCCAGCTAATGGAACTATTGCTTGTGTAACCATTAAAACCTTTTACTAGCTAAATAAATCTTTATCAAATGAAATTATTTACAAACAAAAAAAACTTACAAAAAGAAATAAAACATATCAAGAACATAAGCTTCGTACCTACAATGGGCGCTCTACATAAAGGTCATGAGTCTATAATAAATAAGTCAGTTCGAGAATCAAAAAAAACTCTAGTAAGTATTTTTGTGAATCCAAAACAATTTGAAAATAAAAAAGACCTCCAAAATTATCCTAGAAACTTCAAAAATGATGTTAAAATACTTAAAAAACTTAATGTTGATTATTTATACATGCCTAAGTTTAATGATATTTATAATTTTAAAACAAAAAATAAAATATTTCTTGGTAGTTTCTCAAATAAATTATGTGGTAAATTTAGAAAAAATCACTTTAAAGGAGTTGTAGACGTCGTTAATAGACTTGCTGAAATAATTGGACCAAAAAGAATTTTACTTGGTTTAAAGGACTTTCAGCAGCTTCAGTTGATAAAGGAACATTTTAAAAAAAATAAAATAAATATTAAAATAGTAGGATGTAAAACTATAAGAGATAAAAATTTTATAGCGTATTCGTCACGTTTAGAGAGATTAAAAAAAAATGAAATTAAGATACTTAATAAAGTAATAAAATTTTTAAAAATTTATAAAAAAAATTTGATTTTAAAAAAAAATAAACATAACTTTTCAAAAATAAAAAATAAAATTCTTTCTTTTGGAGTAAAAAAAGTTGATTATGTAGAAATTATTGATTTAAAAACTTTAAAAAAACCAAGAAAATATAAATTTAATCTTTTTTTTGCATTTTATATTGGAAAAATAAGATTTATAGATAATTTTTAATTAAGAAAGAAAAATGAACCTATGCCTAAAAATGATAGAAACCCAATCACATCTGTAATTGTTGTAACAAAAACACTTGAAGCAAGAGCTGGGTCTATACTAAATTTTTTTAACGAAATAGGAACTAAAATTCCGAATAAACCCGCAACAATCATATTTAATATCATTGCAACAGCGATTAAAATTGATAAGTCAAATTCGTTAAACCAAAATTGCACTACAGCACCAGCAATTATTGCAAAAATAATTCCATTCAATACCCCGATTACAAATTCTTTGGTAACGATTTTATAAAAATTTCCTGAAGAAATTTCTTTTTTTGCTATTGCTCTTATTGTTACAGCAAGAGTCTGCATTCCTGCATTTCCTCCCATAGAAGCAACAATCGGCATTAAAACAGCGAGTGCAACAACTTTTTCAATATCTTCCTGGAAAAACCCTATAACTATAGATGCAATAATTGCAGTAAATAAATTTAGCAATAACCAGGTAAATCTTCTTTTTGTTTTTTTTAATACACCATCTGTAATTTCTTCATCGCCAACACCTGCTAATCTAAGAACATCTTCTTCGGCTTCTTCTTGAACTACTGTAACAACATCATCGGCTGTTATCATTCCTATTAGTTTATTATCTTTGTTAACAACACCAGCAGAAACTAGATTGTAGTTTTCAAATGTTAAACCTACTTCTTCTTTATCCATGTTTACAGAAATTAAAACAGGAATCTCTCTCATTATTGAATTCATTTTAGATTCTCTTGGTGTTCTTAAAACTCTTGATGACGGAACTGTACCAATAGGTTTAAAATTTTCATCTACAACGAAGATTTCTAAAAATTCTTCTGGTAATTCTTTGTTTTCTCTTAAATAATCAATTGTTTGACCAACGGTCCAATCACTTGGTACAGCTGTAAATTCTCTCTGCATTATTCTAGCTGCAGAGTCCTCAGGATAGCTAAGACCTTCTTCTAAAAGAAATCTGTCTTGAGGAGATAATTTTTCTAACACCTTTTTCTTTTTTTTCCCATCTATTTTTTCTAAAATTTGAAGTGCATTATCAGACTCTAATTTATGTAAAATTTTAGCAATAGACTCGGGTGTTAAAAGTATAAGAACTTCAGATTGTAGAGACTCATTAAGTTCAACAAATATTTCCGGTTCAATAGTAAATGCCTCAATCTCAATCAATTTATTTCTAGTGTCGGTATCTAAATTCTCAATTAAGTCTGCTACGTCAGCAGCATGTAGGTCTTCCAAAGTTTGGTTGATAAAAGCAACATCTTTCGATTTTATCTTTAAGCTAAAAAGATTGATAAAATCTTTATTAAACTCAAGATTAACTTTTTGCTTTCCAACAGATTTTACTAAACTCATAATTCACCAGATTATTTTAATTTTTGAGACTTTTAGTTTATCTGATGATAAAATTCAATTTAAAATGGATATAGAAATTAAAATTAGTGAAAAACCAGTAAATTATATAAAAGCCCTTAAGTTGCTTGAAAAAAGAGTAAGTCTAGTAAAAAAAGGGGGTCGAGAATTTGTATGGTTTTTAGAACATCCAATAACTTATACCGCAGGTATTAGGTCAAAAAAAGAGGAAATATTAGATAAGTCAGTTAATGTTATAAAAACTAATCGGGGTGGAAAAGTTACTCTTCATAATCCGGGGCAGCAGATAGTTTATTTTGTCATAGATTTGAATAAAAGAAAAAAAGATATAAGAAACTTAGTGAATCAAATTGAAAATACAATTATTACATTTTTAAATATTTATAAAATAAAATCCTATGCCGATAAAAAGAATATAGGTGTTTGGGTCAAGAGGAAAAAAATAGCAGCAATAGGTATTAGAGTCTCACGATGGATTGCGTACCATGGTTTTTCAATAAATATAAAAAATAATCTAAATGATTATAAAAAAATTATGCCTTGTGGACTTAATTATGAGAATGTAACTTCAATACGAAATGAAAAAAAAGCAATTTCGAATTTTAAATTAAAATTGAAAAATATATTCCTCAAAAATCTTTCAAAAATCTAAAAGCATTTTTTAATAAAGATATTAAAATCTTGATTATACTTAGCTTCAAAATTATATTTAATATTATTTATCATAAATTTAATTTTATACGCATGTAACATAATATTTTTAACTTTGCCCTTAATTTTACTTTTGCTATTATTATATTTATCATCACCCACAATTGGATTGCCAATATTGTAAAGTTGTTTTCGCAACTGGTGTTTTCGTCCTGTAATAGGTTTTAATTCCAAAAAAGAGTATTCGTTATTTGACTTTAATATTTTCAAATGAGAGATTGCCTTTTGGATAACTTTCTTGTTTTTTTCATAAGTTATCAAATTATCCTGAAGTAAATTTAAATCTTTATTAACAGAACCATATGCTATTGCTAAATAAGTTTTATGGATTTTTCTTATTCTAAAAAGAGATGTAAATAATTGAGCATATTCTCTATTTTTGGCAATAATCATAACTCCTGATGTTTCCTTATCAAGTCTATGAACTATATATGGTTTTGTATTCTCAAAATATTTAGTATTTTTTAAAATATCAATTATATTTTTAAATGATTTTGTTCCAGATTGAACTGAGATACCACTTGGTTTATTTATAACAATAAAATTATCATTATTTTCAATTATAAATTTATCATATTCTTCTTTTTCTTTTTTTCGAGGTTTGTACTTAATTGTTTTTGATTGAGCTCTTTCTTTTAAATTATCAATCCCATGCAACTCAACTATATCATTGAACTGAAGTCTAAATGAAGTTTTGATTTTTTTATTATTAACCTTGACATTTTTTTTTCTAATTAGTTTTTCTATAAAAGATTGTGGTACATGGTTAACATTATGTTTAAACCATCTATCAAAACGCGAATTGTGATAGTCTCTTTTGACTATAAACTTTTTAAGCATTTAAACTTTAATTTTATATTATTTACTTGTAGCTTTTGGAAGGGTTTGTTTATCTTTTTTCTCAGCTTCTACTTTTTTGGGTTTATCAACTTTTTTTGCGTTTTGATCTCTATCAACTAGTTCTATTACAGCCATAGGAGCATCATCACCAGTTCTAAAACCTGCTTTTAAAACTCTTGAGTACCCACCTTTTCTATTAGCGTATCTTTTCGATAGTGTTTCAAATACTTTTTTAACCGAATTCTTATCTTGTAATTCGGAAAATAGATATTTTTTTTTGCTTAATTTAGAATTTTTTCCGATTGTTATAACTTTATCAATTTTTGGTTTTAATTCTTTGGCTTTGGGCAATGTAGTTATAATCTGTTCGTATTTAATTAACGAATTAAGCATATTTTTGAATAGAGCTTTTCTGTGTTCAGAATTTTTATTTAACTTTCTATAACCAAATTTATGTCTCATGATATTAATAAGTATTTTCTTCTAATTTTTTAGACAGTTCTGCAATATTATCTGGTGGCCAGTTTGGAATTTCCATGCCCAAATACAATGACATTGAACTAAGAACCTCTTTTATTTCATTTAAAGATTTTCTACCAAAATTTGGTGTTCTAAGCATTTCAGGTTCAGTTTTCTGTACAAGGTCCCCTATATAAATTATATTATCGTTTTTAAGACAATTCATTGACCTTACAGAAAGTTCTAATTCCTCAACTCGTTTAAGTAAATTTTTATTAAATTCAGGTTCAGATGAAGTAACTGGTTTTGGAACTTCTTTAGGATCTTCAAAATTAACGAACATTGATAATTGATCCTGAAAAATTCTAGCAGCAAATGCTATTGCATCCTCTGCGGCTACAGTTCCATTTGTCTCAACTTGCATTACTAATTTATCATAATCAAGTGCGGAACCTGCTCTTGTGCTATCTACTTTAAAAGATACTTTTTTAACTGGACTAAAAAGTGAGTCAATAGCTATCATACCGAGAGGAGTGTCTTCTGATTTATTTTTTTGAGCTAATACATAACCTCTTCCATTTTTTACAACTAGTTCCATATGAAATTTAGTTTTTTCATCCAAATTGCAAATTGTTTGTTCTGGGTTTAATATTTCAACACCTGAAACTAGTGTTATATCCTTGGCTTTAATTTCTTTTGGTCCTTCAGAGTCTAAAATTAATTTTTTAGGTCCATCAGAATTTAATTTTATTGCTAAGTTTTTTACATTTAAAACAATATCGGTAACATCTTCCCTAACTCCTTTTATAGATGAGAATTCATGTAAAACACCATCAATTTGAATTGCTGTTACTGCAGCTCCTTGAATGGATGATAGTAAAATTCTTCTTAGAGAATTTCCTATTGTTTGACCAAAACCTTTTTCTAATGGTTCGGCTATAACTTTAGCAATTGACTTGTCATCATTGCTTTGAATGTCAAGATTATTAGGTTTTGTAAGTGATTTCCAATTTTTATCAAAAATATTTGTGTTTTCCATTAAACTCTCCTTTTTTTTGGTGGTCGAGTACCGTTGTGAGGAAGAGGAGTGGTATCTTTAATTGAAATTATTTTAAATCCTCTTGATTGCAAAGCTCTCAAAGCAGTTTCTCTTCCTGATCCTGGACCTTTTACTTGTACTGACAAAGTTCTTAACCCCATATCATATGCTTTACTTCCAGCATCGTCAGCTGCGACCTGGGCGGCATATGGAGTTGATTTTCTTGATCCTTTAAATCCTTTAGAACCAGCGGATGACCATGAAAGTACATTTCCATTTTCATCAGCAATTGAAATTATTGTATTATTAAATGTTGAATTCACAAATGCAATCCCTGAAGATATATTTCTTTTTTCTTTATTTTTTTTTTTAAATTTTTTTTTAACTTTTAATTCAGTATTTTTATCAATTTCTTTTTCTGCTTTATTTTCACTTTTTTTATTCATTTATCTATTTTTTAAGCGGTGTTAATTTTTTTCCTGCAATTGCTATGGCTTTACCTTTTCTTGTTCTAGCATTACAATGAGTTCTTTGACCTCTAACTGGCAATTTTTTTTTATGTCGAGAACCTCTGTAACTTGCTAAATCTACTAATCTTTTAATATTCATTGAAACTTCTCTTCTTAAATCACCCTCTACTTTATAATTTTGATCAATATACTCCCTTATTTTTAAAACTTCGTCTTCAGATAAACTATTAACTCTTTTTGTAGGGGGAATATTTAGCTTTTCGCATATAAGTTTAGAATTGAAACTTCCAATTCCATGGATATACGTCAAAGCTATATGAACAACTTTATTTTGCGGAATATTTACGCCTGCTATCCTAGCCATAGTTTGATTTTTAAATTAGTATTTATATGTTCATATTCCTTAAAGTCAACCCTTGATAGTGTCAATTAACCCACTAATTTCACTATTAATTTCAGATATTCCTGCCTCACCGTTTATAATTTTGAGTAAATTCGATTGCTTGTAATAATCTATAACTGGTTCTGATGATTTTTCATAAGTTTTATATCTTTTGATTGCTATTTCTTTATTGTCATCTACTCTTTGTTCTTGAGTTTGTCTTTCCAAAATTCTTTTTTTTACTGTTTCCAAACTAACAGACAATTTTAATACAATATCTATTTTTTGATTATATTTTTTTAATATATTATCTAAATCTTTTGCTTGGGTTAATGTTCTTGGATATCCATCGAATATAATTTTGTTTTTATAATTATCATTTGAAACAAATTTTTCTATCAAATTACTAACTATGTTATCTGAGACTAATTCTCCTGAATTTATAATTGATGAAATTTTAGATCCTAATTTTGTTTTATTTTTGATTTCTTCACGTAAAAGGTCTCCTGTAGATATTTGATATAGATTAAATTTATTTACTATAAATTTTGATTGGGTGCCTTTACCTGCCCCAGGAGGACCAAAAATAACTATGTTCATAATTTATTTACTAAATTTAGCTTTTTTGATTAATGATTCATATTGAGAGCTCATTAGTCTTGTCTGAACTTGCGTAACAGTATCCATGGCAACTACCACAACGATTAAAACTGATGTTCCTCCTAAGTAAAATGGTATTGGATATTTGGCAATTAAAAATTCTGGCATTAAACAAACCAAAGTTAAATAACAAGCTCCTATTGTTGTGAGTTTTGTTAATATACTCTCTATATATTCCGCAGTTCTTTCTCCAGGTCTTATACCCGGAACATATCCGCCGTATTTTCGTAAATTTTCTGCTGTTTCTTTTGGATTAAAAACTATGGAAGTGTAAAAAAAACAAAAGAATATAATCCCTGAAGCATATAATAACATATATAACGGTTTACCCTGAGAGAACAACGAAGAAAAATTTAAAAACATATCAGATTCCGATAAACCAAAATTGGAAAAAGTAATTGGAAGTAAAAGCAATGCCGAAGCAAAAATTGCTGGTATAACTCCTGCGGTATTAATTTTAAGAGGTAAGTGAGATGACTGACCACCATAAACTTTATTACCCATTTGTCTTTTTGGATAATTAATCAAAATTTTTCTCATTGCTCTTTCCATAAAAACAATAAACATGACTGTAACTATTAATAGTATTAATATACCAATTATCATAGTTGCAGATAATGCGCCAGTTCTACCAAGTTCAAATGTTGAAGCTAAAGCTCTAGGAATTTCCGCTACAATTCCAGAAAAAATTATTAGAGATATTCCGTTACCAATACCTCTAGAAGTTATTTGTTCTCCTAGCCACATTAAAAATGTTGTTCCCGCTACTAATGAAAGCATAGTCATAAGTTTAAAATTTAATCCAGGGTTTAAAACTAAATTCCCTGCATTTTCTAAACCAACTGAAACTCCATAGCCTTGTAAGCAAGCTATAAAAACAGTTCCATATCTTGTTATCTGAGTTATTTTTTTTCTTCCAATTTCTCCTTGATCCTTTAAACTTTTAAAATAATCAGAAACACCTGTTAACAATTGAACTATTATTGAAGCAGAAATGTAAGGCATTATTCCTAATGCAAAAATTGCCATACGTTGAACGGCACCTCCTGAAAATACATTGAACATTCCAAGTAACCCTTTTTGACTTGAAGACATAATTTCTGTTAATGCAACAGGATCAATTCCAGCAAGCGGAACATAAGTTCCAAGCCTATAAATAGATAAAATAAATATTGTAAAAAATATTCTATTTCTTAAGTCTGATGATTGAGTTTGATTAGTATCACCGTTTGACATTTTATGAAGTTTTTTCTTTAACTATATTTATCGAGCCACCAATTTTTTCAATCTTTGCTTTGGCAGATTTCGAGATGAAATCAGTTTTAATTTTAATTTTTTCTTTTACCTCTCCTTTTCCTAGGATTTTTAATTTTCCATATTTTTTTGCAATTAATTTTTTATCAGAAAGACTTTTTATACTAATTTCTTCTTTTGCATCAATTTTCTTATTTTTTAAGAAATAATTAATATCTTGAAGATTAATTATAGCTATATTTTTTTTTTTTAATTGGCTTAAAACCTCTTTTCGGAAGTCTTCTAAAAAGAGGCATTTGCCCACCTTCAAAACTTTTAATGGCAACTCCTGATCTAGATTTTTGCCCCTTCACTCCTCTTCCTGATGTTTTGCCTTTACCTGATCCAATGCCTCTTCCAACTCTCATTTTCAAATAGTTAGTCTTTGCTAAATTATTTAATTTCATTTTAGTTTTCTCTTTGTTTTATAATTTCAGAAATTTTCTTTCCTCTAATTGCTGATAAAAATTTTGGAGAACTTTGATTTTTAAGTCCTTCCATAAGTGCTTTCAGAACATTGTGCGGATTAGCTGATCCAAGAGATTTAGCGACAACATCTTGAATGCCGAGCACCTCACAAACTGCCCGCATTGCACCTCCGGCTATTATACCTGTACCTGTTGGGGCTGCTCTCATTAAAATTTTTCCTGAACCACTTTTGTAATAAATATCATGATGTAGTGTTCTTCCGTCTTTAAGTGGTATTTTAAACATGTTTCTTTTTGCTAATTCAGTAGCTTTTTTTATAGCATCAGGAACTTGTTTTGACTTTCCTTTGCCTATACCAATTGACCCTTTTTGATTCCCCACGACAACAAGAGCAGCAAATCCAAATCTTCTTCCCCCTTTTACCACTTTAGTGATCCGGTTTATTGCAACTAATTTTTCTATATATTCGCTATCTCTCATTAAAAATTTAATCCATTTTTTCTTAAAGACTCAGCCAAAGCTTTTATTCTTCCATGATATTTATATCCGCCTCTATCAAAATAAACTTTGCTAATTTTCTTTTCTACGGCTCTTTTTGCAAGTATTTCTCCAATAACGGCAGAAATTTCTGTTTTATTTTTTTTGATTTTTTTCATTTCTTTTTCACTAGATGATGCAGATACAATAGTTTTATTAGCCTTATCATCAATGATTTGGGCCGATATGTTTTTCAAGGATTTCGAAACCGTGATTCTAAATCTATCAACATTAACTTTTTTAAGTTTTGATCTATTTCTATTAATTCGTTTTTTAGATAAAATTAATTTTTTCATTACTATTTTTTCTTCCCTTCTTTTCGAATAACATATTGACCCTTTTCTTTAATCCCCTTTGCCTTGTATGGCTCAACAGGTTTGATTGATTTAATTTCAGATGATACTTTAGAGACGAGATCTTTGTCTGTGCCAGCAATATTTATCTTTGTTTGTTTTTCTACTTTTACATTAACACCTTTGGGAATTTTAAATTTGACCTCATGACTAAAACCTACACTTAAAATTAAATCTTCACCCTTGATATTAGCTCTAAAACCAACTCCATTTAATTCAAGACTTTTTTCATGTCCTTTTGTAACTCCTAAAACTGCATTATTTATCAGGCTTCTATAAGTACCCCACAAAATTGAAGTATTCTTTTGTGTTTTGTTTGGAAGAATTTGTAACTCATTTTTTTCATTTATTTTTGATGAAAATAATTGATCATTAAATTTAATAGTTTTTGAACCCTTAGGTCCTGTAACCATTAAACTTCCGTTTTCAACTTTTACGGTTGAATCTTTTGGTAAAGCAATAATTTTTTTACCTAATTTTGACATTAAAATACCCTGCAAATAATTTCGCCACCAAGATTATTTTTGATTGCTTCGCTATCTGACATTACACCTTTACTAGTTGATAATATTGCTAATCCTAATCCATTATGAACTTTTGGTATGCTGTCAGCTCTTGAATACACTCTTCTACCAGGTTTTGAAATTCTTCTAATTTCTCTAATGACTGGTTGACCCTCATAATATTTTAGATCAACAGAGATTAGTTTATTTTTGTTTTCATTTTTATCAATTTTAAAATCAATAATATATCCCTCTCTCTTTAAGACTTCTAAAATTTTTAGTCTGAAATTTGAAAAAGGTATATCGATTTTATTTAGTGATCTCATCTGACCGTTTCTTATTCTAGTTAACATATCTCCAATTGGATCAACAAATGTCATTTTTTCTCCTTTACCAGCTCGACTTAGTCATTCCAGGAATTTTTCCTGAAGATGCCATCCGTCTTAAAGCTATTCTTGATATTCTTAATTTTCTGTAAACACCATGCGGCCTTCCAGTAATCTCACATCTATTTCTTATTCTTATTTTTGATGAGTTTTTAGGAAGCTTTGATAATTTTAATTGCGCGCTAAATCTCTGATCTAATGGTAATTTTTTATTTTTTATAATTGCTCTTAATTTATTTCTTTTTTTATCAAATTTTTTTGCCATTTTAATTCTTTTTAAATTTCTTTGAATTGCACTAGTTTTTGCCATTTTAGTTTTTCTCCTCTTTTTGATCTTTATTTACTAATTTTTTTATTTTTTTCTTCTTTTTCTCAACACCTTTCACTATTGGAAAATTAAATTCTTTTAAAAGTGAAATTGTATTTTCTTTTGTCTGGCTAGTTGTAACCAATGTAATATCCAAACCTCTTATTCTATCTACTTTATCAAAGTTTATTTCGGGAAAAATTATATGCTCTTTAATTCCAAAACTGAAATTTCCAAATTTATCACAATTTGTGTCTTTTAAACCTCTAAAGTCCTTGATTCTTGGAAGCGCAATATTTACCAATCTATCAATAAACTCGTACATCCTATCATTTCTTAACGTTACTTTAAGACCAGCGTTACCACCTTTTCTTGTTTTAAAATTAGAAATAGATTTTTTAAATTTAGTTATTACAGGATGTTGTCCTGTTATTGCAGAAATATCTTTGACACATGTTTCTAATATTTTTTTATCAAGTGCATCAATACCTAGGCCCATATTAATTACGACTTTTTCTATTTTCGGAACTGAAAGAGAATTAGTTAGACTTAATTTATTCATAAGACTCTTCACTATTTCTGTTTTATATTTTTCTCTTAATCTCGGTATCATTTTTTACTTTTCTCTTTGGTTGCTTCCATTTTTTTTAAATTAGATAAATGAATAAAACCTTCTTTTGTAATAATTCCACCTTTGTTTTCTTTTGTTGCTTTTTTATGTTTTTTAAGCATATTAACTGCTTTAACTTTTGCTAAATTCCTTGATCTATTAATTTCAATAATTTCACCGCTTTTTCCTTTATCTTTACCAACACAGACTTTTACCTTCTCTCCTTTTTTTAAAAACATATTCAAATTACCTCCGGTGCTAAAGAAATTATTTTTGTTTGTCCCTTTAGTCTTAACTCTCTAGTAACTGGTCCAAATATTCTTGTGCCAATTGGTTCACCTTTGTCATCTGTTAAAACTACTGAATTACTATCAAACTGAACTTTAGATCCATCTTTTCTAAAAATTTCCTTTTTAGTTCTAACAACAACGGCTTTATGAACAGAGCCTTTTTTTACTTTTCCTTTGGGTAAAGCATCCTTAACACTAACAACGATTAAATCTCCAATAGAAGCGTATCTTCTTTTTGATCCTCCAAGGACTTTGACACATTCAACTCTTTTTGCCCCAGTATTATCTGCTACTAATAATTCAGTTTGAACTTGTATCATTTTTCTATTACCTTCCAGGTTTTTAATTTTGATATTGGTTTGTTTTCAATAATTTTAATCATATCGCCCTCTTTAAATTTATTATTTTCATCATGTGCATGATATTTTTTTGACCTAGATATAATTTTTCCATAGAAAGGATGTTGAAATTTTCTCTTTACTTCAACAACAACGGTTTTATTTCCTTTACTACTTACTACCTTGCCTTGTAAAATTCTTTTTGTCATTTTTTATTTCCTAAAACATTATTATAAAGTCTTGCGATATTTTTTTTAATTGTCGAATACTCAGAAACATTTTGAAGTTGCCCATTAATTTTTTTAAAACGCATGTTAAATAAGTCTTTTTTTAACTTCTCAATTTCTCTTATTGATTGATCTTTTGTAAGTTTTTTTGTTTCTTTCTTCTTCATATTTACCTTTTTATAAATTTTGTTTTAACTGGTAATTTAGCTGAAGCTTTATAAAGAGCTTCTCTTGCTACATCTTCTGAAACTCCATCAACTTCAAATAAAATTCTACCTGGTTTTACTCTACAAGCCCAATATTCTGGTGATCCTTTGCCTTTTCCCATTCTTACTTCTGTAGGCTTTTTTGAAACTGGTATGTTTGGAAAAATTCTTGACCAAACTTTTCCAGTTCTTTGCATATGTCGTGTTAAAGCTACTCTAGCCGCTTCAATTTGTTTTCCAATAATTCTTTCTGGTTGAATAGCTTTTAAACCGAAAGTACCATAGTTAAGAGTTGTAACTCTAGTAGCCTTGCCATGTATTCTGCCTTTATGTGCTTTTCTATATTTACTTCTTGTTGGTTGTAGCATTTTTAACTCTTTCTATTTTTTCTTTTTCAATATCCTTTAAAAATATTTCTCCCTTATAAATCCAAACTTTTACACCAATCATACCGTATGTTGTGAGAGCTTCAGACTCTGCGTAATCTAAATTTGCTCTTAATGTATGTAGGGGTATACTTCCTTCTCTCAACCATTCACTTCGCGCAATATCATTACCTGCTAATCTTCCACTAACGCAAACTTTAATCCCCCTTGCTCCTAATCTCATTGTTCCTTGCATAGCTCTTTTCATGGCTCTTCTATATGCAACTCTTTTTTCCAATTGTTGCGATATATTTTCAGCTACTAGATACGCATTCAGTTCGGGCTTTTTTATTTCTTTTATATTAACTGAAACTTCATCCTTAGTAATTTTTGATATTTTATTTTTTATTTTCTCAATATCAGATCCTTTTTTTCCAATTACAAAACCTGGTCTAGATGTATGAATAGAAACAGTACATTTCTTAGATGAACGTTCTATTATAATTTCTGAAATACCTGCGTTAGTAATATTTTTTTTAATAAATTGTCTAATCTTATAATCTTCGATTAAATATTTGCCGTATTCACCTTTTTTTGCAAACCATACAGAATCCCATGACCTATTAATGCCTAACCTAAAACCAACTGGATGTACTTTTTGTCCCATTATTTTTTAACCTCTTCTTTTTTTATATTCTGTTTCTCCTCTAAAACTATTGTAATTCTACTATATGGTTTTTTAATTGGTGAAGCTCTTCCTTTGGCTCTAGGTCGAAATCTTTTCATTACTATTGATTTACCAACATATGCCTCTTTCACATATAGATTGTCTATATCATATTGATAATTGTTTTCAGCATTAGCAACTGCCGATTTGATTGTTTTTTTAATATCATATGCAACTTTTTTTCTTGCGAATTCAAGGTCTCTAATTGCAGTATCTGCCTTCTTCCCTTTAATAAAATTTAAAAGTAAGTTAGCTTTTCTCGCACCAGATCTAACATTTTTATTAATTGCTTTTACTAAATTATTTTTTTGCATCTTCTTTTCCTTTTGCTGGAGCTGGTGAAGATTTTGGTACAGCTCCCGGTGCAGCTTTTGGTGCTGCTCCTGGTGGAGCTTTTGGTGCTGATCCGTCTGCTGCAGCTTTTTTATCTGCAGGAGTATGACCCGAAAATTTCCTTGTTGGTGAAAATTCACCTAATTTATGACCAACCATTTCCTCTGAAATTGTAATAGGAATGAAAGACCTTCCGTTGTGAATTAAAAAACTATGGCCAACAAATTCAGGGATAATTGTTGAGCCTCTTGACCAAGTCTTAATTGGTTGTTTCTTGCCTTTGTCTTTTAACTTATCTATTTTTTTCAATAGACTTGGGTGTACAAATGGACCTTTCCAAATTCCTCTTGTCATTTATTTTTCCTTTTCTTTCTTCTTGAAATTATATACTGGTCACTTCTTTTGGGTTTTCTAGTTTTTAAACCTTTAGCAGACTGTCCCCATGGAGAAACTGGATTTCTTCCTCCAGAAGTTTTACCTTCCCCACCACCATGTGGATGATCTACAGGATTTTTTGCTACACCTCTTACTAGTGGTCTTTTTCCTTTCCATCTATTTCTTCCTGCTTTTCCAATTTGAATATTTTTTTGATCTGCATTAGAAACTGTACCAATTGTTGCTCTACAAGTTGATCTTACTTTTCTAGTTTCTCCAGATGATAATTTTATAATTGCATACTCATCATCAAAACCAGACAAAGTTACTGATGATCCAGCAGACCTCGCTAATTTTCCTCCATTACCTTCTATTAGCTCAACATTATGAACCAAAGTTCCAGGGGGTATATCTTTTAAAGGCATTGTGTTTCCAATTTTTATTTCTTTCGCATTACCAGAAATAACAGTATCGCCTATTTTTAAGCTCTCAGGACAAATTATATAATTTTGTGAATTATCTTCGTATTTTATCAGCGCTATATATGATGTTCTATTTGGATCATATTCAATTCGCTCAACTTTAGCCTGAACATCAATTTTATTTCTATAAAAATCAACGAATCTGTATCTCTTCTTATGTCCAGAACCTTTTGCTCGAGATGTTATTCTTCCTAAGTTATTTCTGCCTCCTGAAGAGCTTTTACCTCTTGTTAAAGACTTAATTGGTGAACCTTTCCATACATTTTTTCTTTCAACTAAAATAGTTGATCTAGTAGATTTAGTATAGGGCTTGAATGTTTTTAAACTCATTTATTAAACTCCTGTAGCCAGGTCTATAGTTTGACCTTTTTTTATTGTTACTATTGCTTTTTTAAATCCTTTTTTAACACCTAGTTTACCTCTTACAATTTTGTTTTTTGATTTTTTATTTATTGTATTAATTTTAATAACTTTAACTTTAAATATTTTTTCAATATTTTTCTTAATTGAATTTTTTGATGCATTTTCATGGACCTTGAAAATTACTTTATTTTGCTCTGATAAACCTGTAGCTTTCTCCGTTATAATTGGAGATTTTATTGAGTCTAAATAATTAATTTTTTTCATTTTTGAGTCTTTCTTCAATTTTTTTAATGGAACTCTTTGTAAATAAAACATTTTTATATTTGACTAGATCATAAACGTTAGTTCCAAGATCGTTAATTAATTTAACATTAGGAATATTTCTTACAGACTTATAAATATTTTTCTCTGTTTCTTTATCTGAAACAATTAAAACATTTTTAATGTTGTTTTTTGTTAAAAAATTATTGAAAACTTTTGTTTTGTTAATTTTTTTTTTAACATCTTCTAATATATAGAGTTCTTTGTTAATGTTTTTTTTCGATATGGTTTGAGCAAGTGCCAATCTACGTACTTTTTTGTTAATATTTTTAGTTTTATAATTATCGCCTTTTGGTCCATGAGCAACTCCGCCGCCAACAAAAATTGGGGCTTTTCTACTAGAGTGCCTAGCTCCACCTGTCCCTTTTTGAGCATAGATTTTTCTAGTAGATCCAACTATTTCATTTCTTTGTTTGGTTTTAGCAACTCTTTTTTTCGATCTATTTAATTGCCAGTCAATTACATATTTTAAAAGTTTATTGTTAACTTTTAAACCAATTAAACTGTCTGATAATTTTAAGTTTTCAGATTTTCCAGTTTCAATATTAAGAATTTTTATGCTCATAATCTATTTCTTTTTTGGTTGTTCCTTTGTCTGAGATTTTTTATCTTCTACTTTTTTATTCTCAGGCTTTTTAACATCACTCTTTGTCTCTTTTTTAGAAGTTTCTTTTGTTTCTTGTTTAAATTTTTCTATTGAAGTTTTTCTGTTAAAAGATTTTATCGATTTTCGTAAAAAAACAATTGAATTTTTAGATCCAGGAATTGAACCTTTAAGATAAAGTAAACCATTTTCAAGGTCTGATTTTATAACTTCTAGGTTTAATATAGTTCTAAATTTAGCACCCATATGCCCTGCCATTTTTTTTCCTTTAAAAACTCTTCCAGGATCTTGTCTCTGACCAGTAGAACCATGTGATCTATGTGAAACAGAAACTCCGTGAGTTGCCCTAAGGCCTGCAAAATTATATTTTTTCATAACACCTGCAAAACCTTTTCCAATAGTTTCTGACCTAACATCAATAAATTTAATATCTTTAAATGTTTCTAAACCAATTTCGCTTCCAGTTTTGTAATCTTCGGGTTTTTCAACTCTAAATTCTTTTATGATTTTTTTAGGTTCAGTATTTTTTTTTGCAAAAAATCCTTTCATTTGATTTGTAAGTTTTGAGCTTTTTAACTTCAAGAATCCTAATTTAACAGCTGAATAACCATTTTTTTCTTTTGTATAAATATCTATTACTCTGCCTTTCTCAACTTTAACTACAGTGACAGGAATAGATACGCCTGAGTCAAAAAACTCTCTAGTCATACCAATTTTTTTTCCTACTAATCCTAAAGTCATAATTATATTTTTATCTCTATATTGACACCCGAAGCTAAATCTAGTTTCATTAACGCTTCGACCGTTTGGGGAGTCGGCTCAATAATGTCTATTAACCTTTTGTGCGTTCTAGTCTCAAATTGTTCTCTGCTTTTTTTATCAATGTGTGGCGATCTTAATACAGTAAATTTTTCGATTTTTGTTGGTAAGGGTATTGGCCCTTTAACTTGGGCACCTGTTCTTTTAGCTGTATTTACGATTTCCTGTGTCGATATATCAAGAATTTTATTATCGTAAGCTTTTATATGTATTCTAATATTTTGTTTTTCCATTTTATTTAAGCCATTTTCTTTGTTACTTCATCTTGAACATTTTGAGGAACTTTTGCGTAATGATCAAAAAACATTGAGTATTGAGCTCTACCTTGCGACATTGATCTTAGATTATTTATATATCCAAACATATTTGCTAAAGGAACCATTGCGCTTATAACTGTTGCATTACCTCTTTTGTCTGTTGTGGATACTTGACCTCTTCTACTATTTAAATCTCCAATAACATCACCCATATAATCCTCTGGTGTTATCACTTCAACTCTCATTACTGGTTCAAGAAGTTTAAGACCAGCTTTTGTGCAAGCTTCTTTAAAACAATATCTAGATGCAATTTCAAAGGCCAAGACACTCGAGTCAACGTCGTGGTGAAGTCCGTCAACAATTGTGACTTTATAATCTATTAA
The DNA here is from genome assembly GCA_002704625.1 of Candidatus Pelagibacter sp. Next base: position 15,139 of record PAGZ01000036.1, on the reverse strand, counting down.
AGGGAAACCAGCTAAAATACCGTTATCAGCAACACTAACTACTCCTTTTTCTACTCCAGGAATAAATTCTTTAGGAATTGAACCGCCTTTAATTTTGTTTTCAACTTCTCTTCCTTTTCCAGCTTCTAAAGGCTCGACATTTAATTCAACCTTTGCAAACTGACCAGCGCCACCACTTTGTTTCTTGTGTATGTATACATTCGAAACAGGTTTTAATATAGTTTCCCTGTAAGCAACTTGTGGAGCTCCAATATTTGCTTCTACTTTGAATTCTCTTTTCATTCTATCAACAATAATATCTAAATGTAATTCTCCCATTCCTTTTATTATAGTTTGTCCTGACTCCTCGTCTGAAGTAACTCTAAAAGATGGATCTTCTTTTGCTAATCTACCCAAAGCTTCTCCCATTTTTTCTTGGTCTCCTTTTGTTTTTGGCTCAACAGCAATTTCAATAACTGGATCTGGAAATTCCATTGGCTCTAAAATAACCGGTTTATCCTCGTCGGATAGAGTATGTCCTGTAATTGTGTATTTAAGACCTGCTAAAGCAACAATATCTCCCGTATTTGCTTCTTTCACGTCTTCTCTACTATTGGCATGCATTAATAACATTCTTCCAACTCTTTCTTCTTTATCTCTTGATGTATTATAAATTCCGGTTCCAGACTTGAGAGTACCCGAGTAAATTCTTATAAATGTTAAAGAACCAACAAAAGGGTCATTTGCAACTTTAAATGCTAATGCTGAAAAAGGCTCTTTATCATCAAATTTTCTCTCAACTTCGTCTTTTGAATTAGGTTTTGTTCCTTTGATTGAATTGATATCTTTAGGACTAGGTAAAAAATCTACAACAGCATCCAGAAGTGGTTGAACACCTTTATTTTTAAAAGCTGATCCGGTTAATACTGGTACAAAATCAAACTTTAAACACCCCTTACGTACACACGAAATTATATCTTTCTCTGAAACTTCTTTTCCATTTAAATAATCATCCATTAATTTTTCATCTTGCTCTACAGCTGTTTCTATTAATTCTTTTCTATATTTTTCTGCCTGTTCTTTTAAATCAGCTGGAATATCTACATATTCAAATTCTGCTCCGAGTTTTTCATCTTTCCATATAACTGCTTTCATTTTAACTAAATCCACAATACCTTTTAGAGAAGTTTCCATACCAACTGGAATTTGCATTACAAGTGGTTTTGCACCTAGTCTATCTTTGATCATTTCTACGCAATTAAAAAAGTCAGCTCCTGTTCTGTCTAATTTATTAACAAAACAAATTCTCGGCACTTTATATTTGTCAGCTTGTCTCCATACAGTTTCTGATTGAGGTTCAACTCCAGCAACTCCGTCGAAAACGGCAACAGCTCCGTCTAGTACCTTTAAGGATCTTTCAACTTCTATGGTAAAATCAACGTGTCCAGGCGTATCAATAATATTAATTCTATGCTCTCTCCAAAAACAAGTCGTAGCCGCTGAGGTGATTGTAATCCCTCTTTCCTGTTCTTGTTCCATCCAGTCCATTGTTGCTGCTCCATCATGAACTTCGCCAATTTTGTGACTTTTTCCAGTGTAATATAAAATTCTTTCTGTGGTAGTAGTTTTACCCGCATCAATATGCGCCATGATACCAATGTTTCTATATTTTTCTAAAGTATGTGTTCTGGGCATAATATTACCATCTGAAGTGTGCAAAAGCTTTGTTTGACTCTGCCATCTTATGTGTGTCTTCCCTTTTTTTAACTGCGGATCCTTTATTTTGTGAAGCATCCATTAATTCATAAAATAGTTTCTCTGCCATTGTTTTATTTTTTCTTTTTCTTGATGCATCTAAAATCCACCTTAGTGCTAGAGCTTGTGATCTATTAACTTTAACTTCTACTGGAACTTGATATGTTGCTCCACCTACTCTTCTTGATCTTACTTCTAAATTTGGTCTAACATTACTTATCGCGGTATTAAATATTTTAAGTGGATCTTGATTTTTTGTTTTCATTTTTTCTAAAGCAGAATATAAAATTCTTTCTGCTACTGATCTTTTACCGTCGTACATAATAGAATTGATAAATTTTGAAATTACTTGAGATCCGTATTTTGGATCAGGATAATTTTTTCTTTTTGGGGCTCTTCTTTTTCTAGACATTGTATATTATTTATTTTGGTTTTTTTGCTCCGTACAAAGATCGTCTTTTTTTTCTTGCGGTAACTCCTTGGGCATCAAGATTTCCTCTGAGAATATGATATCTAACACCTGGTAAATCTTTTACTCTACCTCCCCTTATCAATACAACAGAGTGTTCTTGTAAATTATGTCCTTCACCTGGTATGTATGCTGTTACTTCAAAACCATTAGACAATCTTACTCTTGCAACTTTTCTTAAAGCTGAATTTGGTTTTTTTGGTGTAGTCGTATAAACTTTTATACACACACCTCTCTTAATAGGTTGTTTCTCTAGGGCGGGGACCTTATTTCTGGATTGAGGTCGAACCCTTGGCTTTCTCAATAATTGACTTATCGTTGGCATAATTTTTTAAATTTTAATTAAGATAGAAGAAAGTAGGTATGTTACTTCTTTAATTTTTAGTTATTGTTTAAGGCCAAAATAACCTTACTTTTAACTATCAAAATTGCGCTAAACTAACATTGAAGCGCAAAAAGTCAATGATTAATGGGGCAAAAAAAGACAATAACAATGAGGGTTTTAGGCTACGATTTGCTTTCTGACTGTTCGTTTTCCAACTGTTTTTTTTCTAATTGGTCTATTCTAATTTTGTCTTGCTCTTCAGCAAGTTTATTGAATTTATTTTTAGTAAATCCTGTACCTGCTGGTATTAATCTTCCAACAATTACATTTTCTTTTAATCCTTCTAAGCTATCAATTTTGCCTTTTATAGCTGCATCAGTAAGAACTCTTGTTGTTTCTTGAAATGACGCAGCAGATATAAAAGAATTTGTTTGTAAAGATGCTTTCGTTATACCTAGTAATATTCTGTCCCCACTAGCTGTCTTTTTGTTATCTTTTTTTAATTCGTTATTAATTTCGTCAAGTTTTATTTTATCTATTAATTCACCAACTAATAGTTTTGATTCACCAGAGTCTTTAATTTCAATTTTTTTTAACATTTGACGTACTATAGTTTCGATATGTTTGTCGTTGATTACAACACCTTGCATTCTATAGACTTCTTGAACTTCACTAACAAAATACTCTGTTAAAGCCTCAACTCCTAAAATTCTTAAAATATCATGTGGTGCCGGACTACCATCTAGCAAATATTCTCCTTTTTTAATTTTTTCACCTTCATTAAAATTTATGTGCTTACCTTTTGGTATCAAATAATTTGAGGAAGTACCTTTTGCTGTAACTATAGATATTTTTTGTTTACCTCTAACTTCTTTTCCTAATTGAATTGTTCCGTCATTTTCAGCAATGATAGCGCTATCTTTTGGTCGTCTTGCTTCAAATAATTCTGCCACTCTTGGTAATCCACCTGTTATATCTTTAGTTTTTGATGTTTCTTTTGGTAACCTTGCTAATATATCACCTGCAGATATTTTTTGACCATCTTTAATTGACAAGATTGAATCGGGAACGAGATAGTATCTGGCTTCATTTCCATCAGCTTTTTTTATTACTTCGCCATCAGAATTCCTTAAAGTAATTCTTGGTTTTAAATCAGAATTTTTTGATTGCGATCTCCAATCAAGTACAGATTTAACTGATATACCGGTTGCATTATCTACAGTTTCGGCCAATGAGACACCTTCAACTAAGTCCATATAATTTGCAATACCATTAGTTTCAGCAATCACTGGTAATGTATAAGGGTCCCACTCACTTATTTTTTTTCCTTTAGAAACTTTATCTCCATGCTGGAAATAAATTTTTGCTCCATAAGGAATTTTATATAACGCAAGTTGTCTTCCGTTATCATCTTCTAAAGATAATTGCGTGCTTCTACCCATTACAATTGTGTTATTTTTTGAATCTTTAATTAAATTTTTATTATTTATTTTTAAAATACCTTCGTTAACTGAAATAACGGATGACTCCTCTTTGATCTGAGCAGTACCACCAACGTGAAAAGTTCTCATAGTTAATTGAGTACCCGGCTCACCAATTGATTGGGCTGCTATCATCCCTATTGCTTCACCAATACTTACTAGTTTCCCGCGAGCCAAATCTCTTCCATAACAAGTTTGGCAAACACCTTTTTTAGCTTCGCATGTAATTACAGAATAAACATTTATAGATTTAACTCCAGCAAGGTCTATTAATTCACAATCTAATTCATCAATTAATTTCTTTTTTTTGACAATAGTTTCGCCAGTTATTGGGTGTTTTACATCATGAGAAGGTACTCTTCCCAAAACTCTTTCTGATAAACTTACTAAAATATTTCCTCCCTCAATAATTTCATTGAGCTTGATAGACGATTTTGAATTACAATCGTGTATTGTTACTTGAAGATCTTGTGCTACGTCACAAAGTCTTCTTGTTAAATAACCAGAATTTGCGGTTTTCAAAGCTGTATCAGCTAAACCTTTTCTGGCACCGTGTGTAGAGTTAAAATACTCAAGAACTGTTAAACCTTCTTTAAAATTAGAAACAATTGGAGACTCAATAATTTCGCCTGAAGGCTTAGCTATCAAACCACGCATACCCGCAAGCTGCTTCATTTGAGCTGGTGATCCCCTAGCACCTGAATCGGCCATCATATAAACTGAATTTGTTTCTATTCTTCCATCAGAATATTTTTTCTCAGCTGAGGAAATTTCTTTCATCATTTCGTTTGCGATCGAGTCTGTACATTTAGACCATACATCAACTACTTTATTATATTTTTCGCCTCTCGTTATTAATCCATCTTGATATTGTTTTTCGTATTCTTCTATTTGTTTTTTTGTTTGATTTACAAGCTTTTCTTTTGTTTTAGGAATTATTAAATCGTTTTTTCCAAAAGAAATACCTGCTTTGAAAGCATGTTTAAAACCTAAATCTTTAATACTGTCACAAAAAATAACAGTCTGTTTTTGACCACAGTATCTATAAACTAGGTCTATTATTTCTGAAACAGCTTTTTTGGTTAATAATTTATCCATCAAAGAAAATTTTATTTTATGATGCTTTGGTAATGTTTCTGCAAGTAAAAATCTTCCTGCTGTACTAATATGCTTTTCAACTATTTTTTTTCCATCTTTGTCTACTGAAGAGAATTGAGAAATTATTTTTGAGTGGATACTAATTAGATGTCTTTCTAATGCATTATTGATTTCGTCAACATTTAAAAATATGCCTGAGGGTTTTTCCTCTTTTTCCTCTTTTGATTGAGATAAATAATATATTCCTAAAACTATATCCTGACTCGGAACTATAATAGGTTTTCCGTTCGAGGGGCTTAATATATTGTTTGTAGACATCATCAGAACTCTAGCTTCAAGTTGAGCCTCTAAACTTAAAGGAATGTGAACAGCCATTTGGTCTCCGTCAAAATCTGCGTTAAAAGCAGCACAAACAAGCGGGTGAAGTTCGATTGCATTACCTTCTATAAGTGTTGCTTCGAAAGCTTGGACACCTAATCTATGCAAAGTTGGAGCTCTGTTAAGTAAAATTGGATGTTCTCTAATTATATGCTCTAAAGAGTCCCAGACCTCGCTTCTTTGTTTTTCGACCATTCTTTTTGCTTGTTTAATTGTAGTGGCTAAGCCTAATTTAGCTAATCTTGCATATAAAAAAGGTTTAAAAAGTTCTAGGGCCATTTTTTTTGGTAATCCACATTGGTGTAGTTTGAGTTTTGGACCCACAACAATCACTGATCTACCAGAATAATCTACTCTTTTTCCTAACAAGTTTTGTCTAAATCTTCCTTGTTTTCCTTTAAGCATTTCAGCTAATGACTTAAGAGGTCTCTTTCCAGTTCCTGTTATGACTCTACCTCTTCTTCCATTATCAAATAAAGCATCAACTGATTCTTGAAGCATTCTTTTTTCATTTCTAACGATTATTTCTGGTGCTTTTAAATCAAGAAGTCTTTTTAATCTATTATTTCTATTTATGACTCTCCTATAAAGATCATTGAGATCAGAAGTAGCAAATCTACCTCCATCTAGAGGAACTAAAGGTCTAAGTTCAGGTGGAATTACTGGTAGTGTTGTTAAAATCATCCACTCCGGCTTGTTTCCAGACCCTATAAAAGAATCTATTAGTTTAATTCTTTTTAAGGTTCGCTCTTCAGTAACTTTAGATTTGGTTTCTTTTAAAAAATTATTTAGTTTTTCTCTTTCTTTATTAAGATCTATACCAATAAGAATATCCCTTACTGCCTCAGCTCCAATACCAGCTGTAAAACCATCTTCACCATATTTTTCCTGAGCTTTTGTGTATTCATCCTCTGTTAATAATTGGCCTTTTTTAAGTTCGGTTAGCCCTGGCTCAATAACAATAAAACTCTCAAAATATAAAACTTTTTCAACTTCTTTGAGTTTCATATCCATAGCTAAAGAAATTCTACTTGGTAAAGATTTTAGAAACCAGATGTGTGCAACTGGACAAGATAAATTAATATGACCCATTCTTTCTCTTCTTACGTTAGATTTTGTAACCTCTACTCCACACTTTTCACAAATTATCCCTCTAAATTTCATTCTTTTGTATTTTCCACATAAACATTCATAATCTTTTACTGGTCCAAATATTCTTGCGCAAAAAAGACCATCTTTTTCAGGTCTAAAAGTTCTGTAATTGATAGTTTCAGGTTTTTTTATTTCTCCAAAAGACCACGATTTTATTTTGTCAGGGCTGGCAAGAGTTATTTTAATATGGCTGAAGTTTTTTTCAGCTAAAGATGGTTTTGTATCTTTGAATAATTGTTTTTTCATTTTCAATTTAACTCTATATTTAGACCAAGAGCTCTAATCTCTTTAACTAAAACGTGAAAAGACTCTGGAATTCCAGACTCAAAATTTTCGTCCCCTTTTACTATAGTCTCATAAACCTTAGTTCTGCCAGCTACATCGTCTGATTTTACAGTCAAAATTTCTTGCAAAGTGTAAGATGCGCCATAAGCCTCTAAAGCCCATACTTCCATCTCTCCAAATCTTTGACCTCCTAGTTGAGCTTTTCCACCTAAAGGTTGTTGAGTAACAAGACTATATGGTCCTGTCGATCTAGCATGAATTTTATCTTCTACAAGATGGTGAAGTTTAAGCATGTATATTATTCCAACTGTAACCGGCCTATCAAATTTTTCACCTGTTATACCATCCCACAAAGTTGTTTGTCCTGTATTAGGTAAATTTGCAAGATCAAGCATTTTTGTAATATCATCCGTTGATGCTCCATCAAAAACAGGTGTCGCTACTGGAACACCATTTGAAAGATTAGTGCATAGCTCTTGGAGTTGTTTTTTATCAAATTTTTTAATTATATCGGTGTAAATTTCTTTGCCGTAAATGCTTTCAAGAGTTTTGTTTAAATCATTAACATTTTTGTTTTCAAAATATTGATTAGAAATCTTTCTAATTTTTTCACCCAGTTCTGAACATGACCAACCTAGATGGGTCTCAAGGATTTGACCCACATTCATACGGCTTGGCACTCCCAACGGATTTAAAACTATATCTACTGGTTTCCCGTTTTCCATATATGGCATGTCTTCGACAGGAACGATTTTACTTATTACTCCCTTATTGCCATGCCTTCCTGCCATTTTGTCTCCAGGCATTAATCTTCTTTTGACTGCAACAAAGACTTTGACAACTTTCATTACTGTTGGCAATAAATCATCACCTTGTTTGATCTTTAAAACCTTATCTTCGAATCTTAGCTGGATGTCTTTTTGAGCGCTATCAAACTGATCTTTAAGTTGTAAAACTTTACTACTGATCTCTGTATTTTTAAATTCTAGTTTCCAATATTCTTTTATATTAAGTGCGTCTAAAGACTCTTTGTCTAATATTGATCCAGACTTTAAATTTTTATAACTTTTTGAGATTTCTTGTTTTCTCAAAATTTCGTTCAATCTTAACTTTATGTTTCTTTCAAGAATTTCTTCTTCAACCTGCTTGTCTTCTTGAACCGACTCTATTTCAGATCTCTCTATAGCTATTGTTCTCTCGTCTTTTTCAACTCCATGTCTATTAAAAACTCTTACATCAACAACTACACCTCCACTACCTGGGGGAAGTTTTAATGAACTATCTCTAACATCAGTTGCTTTTTCTCCAAAAATTGATCTTAAAAGTTTTTCCTCTGGACTTGATGCTGTCTCTCCTTTTGGTGTGACTTTACCTACTAAAATATCACTAGGATTAACTTCCGCACCTATATATACAATTCCTGACTCATCAAGATTCCTTAGACTTTCTTCGCTTACATTTGGAATATCTCTTGTGATCTCTTCTGTTCCTAATTTGGTATCTCGAGCCATTAACTCGTGTTCTTCTATATGTATTGATGTGAAAACATCATCAGTTACACATCTCTCAGAAATTAAAATGGAGTCTTCAAAATTATAACCTTGCCAAGGCATAAAAGCTACTGTCACATTTTTTCCTAAAGCAAGTTCTCCTAATTTTGTAGCTGGACCATCGGCAATAATATCACCTTTTTTTATTATATCTCCTACTTTTACAAGAGGTTTTTGATTAATACATGTATTTTGATTTGACCTTTGAAATTTTAACAAGTTGAAAATATCTACACCTGATTTAGATAAATCTTTTTCTTCAGTAGCTTTAACTACAATTCTTTTTCCATCAATTTTATCTACTACGCCATTTCTTTTAGCAACAATAGTAACACCAGAATCTAAGGCGACATCACCTTCTATGCCTGTACCAACTAAAGGTGACTCAGGTTTCAGTAGTGGAACTGCCTGACGCATCATGTTGGATCCCATCAAAGCTCTATTAGCATCATCATTTTCTAAAAAAGGTATTAGTGAAGCTGCAACTGAAACTAATTGTTTAGGAGAAACGTCAATATAATCAATATTTTCTCTTCTTGATAAAATAAAATTTAGCCCTTTCCTACAAGAAACAAGTTCTTCTATAAAATTTCCGTTTTCGTTAACTGGAGAGTTTGCTTGGGCAATTGTATATTTTTCTTCTTCGATTGCTGAAAGGTATTCAATTTTGTTTAAAATTTTTCCATTTGATACTTTTTTATATGGGCTTTCAATAAAGCCATATTGGTTTACTTTAGAGTATGTTGCTAAACTATTGATTAGACCTATATTCGGTCCTTCTGGTGTTTCTATAGGGCATATTCTTCCATAATGTGTTGGATGAACATCTCTTACCTCAAACCCAGCTCTTTCTCTTGTTAAGCCTCCTGGGCCTAAAGCAGAAACCCTTCTTTTATGTGTAATTTCAGATAAAGGATTAGTTTGATCCATAAATTGAGATAATTGAGAAGTTCCAAAAAAATCTTTAAATGAAGTTGTTATAGGTTTTGCATTAATTAAATCTTGCGGCATTGCAGACTCAATTTCTAATAATGTAGACATCTTTTCTTTAATGGTTCTTTCCATTCTTAAAAGACCAATTCTAAATTGATTTTCAACAAGTTCTCCGACAGATCTCACTCTTCGGTTACCAAGATGGTCGATATCATCTACTGTTCCTTTCCCATCTCTTAAGTCCAAAATAAATTTTATTATGCCAACTATATCCTCTTGAGTTAAAATCCTTGTTGAGTCAGGAGTGTTTAGATTAAGTTTAGCATTTAATTTTACTCTTCCAACATCTGAAAGATCATACCTTTCATTGCTAAAGTAAAGATTTTTAAAAACTTCTTCAGCAATTTCTTTACTTGGAGGCTCTCCAGGTCTCAAAACTTTGTATATATCACTAAGAGCTTCTTCTTTATTATTATTTTTATCTAATTTAATTGTTTCGAAAATGTAAGGTCCTCTTGAGATTGAGTCTACATTTGCCAGTTCAATTTTATATTTTTCTGAAGTTAAGATTTTTTCTAATACTTCTTCTGAAAGATTGAAACCTGATTTTAGAATTACATCGCCATTTTTATTTTTTATATCTTCTTTTGTATATTTTCCTATTATTTCTTCTTTTGAAATTATGATTTCCTTTAAACCCTTATCTTTTAAGCTTTTGGCAAGTACATAGTTTAGTTTTTCTCCTTTTTTTAAAACTCGCTTTTTATTTTTTTTGTCAATTAAATCAAATTGTAATTTTATAGGTCTTTTATATTTTTCTGGATTTAGAATTAAAAACCAGCAATTATTTGTTTTATCATAAGTATAAGTATCATATGAGTAAAATGTTTTGAGTATCTCCTCTCTATTTTTACCTAAAGCATAAAGTAATGTTGTAATTGGAATTTTCTTTTTTCTATCTATTCTAAAATATAAAATATCTTTTGGATCAAATTCAAAATCTAACCAAGATCCTCTTCCTGGAATTATTCTGCAATTAAATAAATATTTTCCACTTGCATGTGTTTTTCCTTTATCGTGATCAAAAAAGACACCGGGACTTCTATGCATTTGATTAACCACAACTCGCTCTACACCGTTAACTACAAAAGTACCACTTGGAGTCATTAATGGAAGGTCTCCTATAAAAACTTCTTGCTCTTTTGCTGATAAAATCTGTTTGGTGTTATTCTCGCTGTCTATATCATAAACTACTAATCTTAAAGTAGCTTTTAGTGCAGCAGAATATGTTAAGCTTCTTTGTCTACATTCAGTAACATCAAATTTTGGCTTTCCCAATCTATAAGATATAAATTCTAATGAAGATTTATCTGATGCATCGTTAATTGGAAAAATACTTTTAAATACTTTAGTTAATCCCTTACAATAAATTGTTTTTGTGTTTTTATCAGATTTAACAATGAACTCATTGAAAGAGTTTTTTTGAACTTCTATAAGATTAGGTATTGATAAGCTTTCTTGTAATCTTCCAAAACTTTTTCTAATACTTTTCTTTTGAGTAAAAGATAATTCCATCCAACAACTATTATTTAGGTACCTACGAAAACTGTACCTGTATTATTTTAATTCTACCTTAGCTCCAGCAGCTTCTAATTTCTTCTTGGCTTCTTCAGCGTCTTTTTTCGGTACAGCTTTTTTAATTTCTTTGGGAGCTGCCTCAACTAAATCTTTTGCTTCTTTAAGTCCCAAACCTGTTAAAGCTCTTACTTCTTTAATAACATTAATTTTTTTATCTCCAGCAGAGTTTAAAAAAATTATAAAATCACTTTTTTCCTCGGCTGGTGCTGCTCCTCCTGCGGCTGGCGCTGCTGCCACTGGTGCAGCTGCTGTAACTCCCCATTTTTCTTCTAACTGTTTTGATAGTTCTGCAGCTTCAACAACTGTTAACTTTGAAAGATCGTCTATTATTTTATTTAAATCTGCCATTTGATAATGAATTCGGTTTAACCTTTTTTACTTTTCTCGTGCGCCAAAATAGCAATTTTTGAGCCAGGTGCAAGTAAAATACTTAAAATTTTTTGAGCCGGGGTAGACAAAATACCAACTATTTTAGCTCTAGCTTCATCTAAAGTAGGTAGTGTGGCGATTTTAGCCACATCTTTTGCTTCCAAAACCTTACCATCCATATAACCAGCAACAATTTTTAGGTTTGAACCGCTTTTAGCGTATTTAGCGAGAATCTTTGCTGACATAATTGGGTCAGATGAAATAGCTGCAGCTGTTGGTCCGGTAAAAAACTTTTCTAGATCTTTGTACTTTGTTTCTTTTAAAGCAATTTTAGTAATTCTATTTTTTGTTACTTTGAAGAAAATTCCACTTTTTCTCATTTCGTCTCTTATCTTATCAAGTTCGTTAACGCTTAGACCTTGATAATGAGCAATCATAACTGCCTCGTTGGATGAGAAAACTTTTTTCATTTCTTCAACGTAATTTTTCTTTTGGTCTTTTGTCATCATTTTTGGATATCCTTAAAATTAATTTTATAAGAAGGACTCATAGTTGCTGAAATATAAAAATTTTTAATATTTTCAGAATTGAAAATTGTAGGTTTATCTTTCTTTAAATTTTCCACTATAGACTTAATATTTTCTAAAATTTTATTTGTTGTAAAATTTTTTCTTCCAATAGAAATACCGACATTTCCATCTTTATCATTTTTAACTTCAACAATATTATTTTTAATTTTTGTTACTGTTCCAATTATATCTTCAGAAACTGTTCCAAGTTTTGGATTCGGCATTAAACCTTTAGGACCAAGAATTTTACCTAATTTTCCTAATTTTGACATCATTGAAGGTGTGCAAATAAGTTTATTAAAATTTATTTTACCTGATGTTATTTTTTCTAGTAAATCATTAGATCCGTAAACTTCTGCACCACTTTTTTTTGCATCTGCAATTTTATTTTCATCGCATAAAACCGCTACTATAATTTTTTTTCCACTTCCATTAGGTAATTCAATAATTGTTCTTAGATTAGAATCTGATGATTTAATTTTCTTTAAATTAATCTTAAAGGATAAATCAATAGACTCTATAAACTTTGTATTTGACATTTTTTTGATTGACTCTATCTTCTTTTCTAAAGTTTCACTTTTTTCCTTCTTCTGAAGATCAATTAAATTTTTATATCTTTTAGAAATCTTTTTCATTTTTCTTTAACCTCTATACCCATAGATCTTGCCGAACCGCATATAATTTTTGTCGCTTCGGACAAATCATGGGCATTAAGATCTTTCATTTTTTCTTTTGCTATTGCTTCTGCCTGTTTCATTGTAATTGACCCTACTATCACTCTGCCAGGCTCTTGGGATCCACTTTTAAGTTTTGCAGCCTCTCTTATAAAATGTGATGCTGGAGGGGATTTAATTATAAAATCAAATTTTTTATCTTTATAAACTGTTATAACTACTGGAACCGGTTTACCCATAAAGCTCTTTGTTTTTTCGTTAAAGGCCTTACAAAATTCCATAATATTTATTCCTCTTTGTCCAAGCGCTGGACCTACCGGAGGTGCTGGATTAGCTTGTCCACCCTTAATTTGAAGTTTTACATATCCCGCGATCTCTTTGGGCATTAAGTTTTCTCCACTTGGTTAAATTCTAAATCTACTGGTGTTGGTCTTCCAAAAATTGACACTGATACTTTGAGCCTTGATTTGTCATCATCAATTTCTTCCACTAATCCACTAAAAGATGCAAAAGGACCATCGCATACTCTTACTTTTTCTCCTACCTCAAAGGTAATACCAGCTGATGGATTTGCTTCTGTTTCGCTTAACTGATTCATAATTTTTTTAACTTCATTTTCTGAAACGGGAACAGGTTTTCCTTCAGGTCCTAAAAAACCACTCACCTTCTGTATATTTTTGATTTTATGATAAATTTGTTTATTTAGATCTAACTTAACTAGCACATAACCAGGAAAATATTTTTTTTGTTTCTGGGTTCTTTTCCCTTTTTTTACTTCAGTAACTTTATGAGTAGGAACCAGAACTTCGCCTAGACTAGATTGCAAGGAGTTTTTGGCCATTACGTCTTTAATATTATCTGCTACTTTGTTTTCGAAACCAGAATAAGCCTGAACAATATACCAATCCATATCAAAAATTTATTGTTAAAATTACGTCTAATAAAAACTTTAAAATTTGGTCTAATAATAAAAAAAATACAGCTGCTAAACTAGCAAGTACAAAAACCATCAATGATCCGGTAACCGTATCTTTTTTTGTTGGCCAAGTTACTCTAAACGCTTCTTGTTTAACTTCTTGTAAAAATTTTAATGGGTTTCTCATAAATTTCTTTTTTGGCAGGAGCGGAGGGAATCGAACCCCCAACCTCCGGTTTTGGAGACCGGCGCTCTACCAATTGAGCTACACTCCTAGTAGCTTATTTAATAATTTTTGTTACCACTCCAGCTCCAACTGTTTTACCGCCCTCTCTAATAGCAAAATTAAGTTTTTCGCTCATAGCAATTGGGGTAATAAGTTTTACGGTAAATTTTGCATCATCTCCAGGCATAATCATTTCTGTTCCTGATGGTAATGTAACTTCACCAGTTACGTCAGTTGTTCTAAAGTAAAACTGAGGTCTGTATTTTGTAAAGAATGGAGTATGTCTTCCACCTTCTTCTTTTTTTAAAACATACGCCTGACATTCAAACTCAGTGTGAGGAGTAACTGATCCTGGTTTAGCAAGGACTTGTCCTCTTTCAATATCAGTTCTTTCTACACCTCTTAATAGAGCTCCAATATTATCTCCTGCTTCGCCTGTGTCTAAAATTTTTCTAAACATTTCAACACCAGTTATAACTGTTTTTTTTGTTTCTTTTATTCCTACTATCTCAAGTTCTTCACCTGTTTTAACAACACCCTGTTCAACTCTACCTGTCGCAACAGTTCCACGTCCTGAGATTGAGAAAACATCTTCAACTGGCATTAGGAAAGGTTTGTCTTTTGGTCTTGAAGGTTGAGGAATTGTATCATCAACAGCCTTCATAAGTTCCATAATAGCATTTTTTCCAGTTGCTTCATCTTTTCCTTCAACTGCATTTAATGCTGAACCTTTAACTATTGGTATTTTGTCTCCAGGAAACTTATATGAAGTTAATAGTTCTCGAATTTCGGTTTCCACTAATTCTACAAGTTCTTTATCCTTAACTTGGTCAATCTTATTAAGGAAAACAACAATGGCTGGGACGCCTACTTGTCTTGCTAAAAGTATATGTTCACGAGTTTGTGGCATTGGACCGTCAGCTGCATTTACAACTAAAATTGCCCCGTCCATTTGTGCTGCTCCTGTGATCATATTTTTTACATAGTCAGCGTGACCTGGACAATCAACATGTGCGTAGTGTCTTTTATCTGTTTCGTATTCAACGTGGGCAGTAGAAATTGTAATTCCTCTTTCCTTTTCCTCTGGCGCTTTATCGATTTGATCGTAAGCAACAAATTCTGCACCACCTTTTTCAGCTAAAACTTTGGTAATAGCTGCGGTTAAAGTTGTTTTTCCATGATCCACGTGTCCAATTGTACCAATGTTACAATGTGGTTTATTTCTTTCAAATTTTTTCTTGTCTGCCATTTTTTCCTCTTCTTTATATATAATTTTAAACTTTATTTGGAGCGGATGAGGAGAATCGAACTCCTAGCATCAGATTGGAAATCTGAGGTATTA
>PAGZ01000035.1 GCA_002704625.1 Candidatus Pelagibacter sp. | reverse complement strand
TGAAGACAAATTAATAATTAGAAAAAGTGATAAATCTTTTAACTTGTTAGTACCCTAGACTTTTGCGAATTCTCCACCTGATCGGTAACGCCACAGCCATTTTTCCATTTCTTTTTCAATATCAGATGGCTTAATGTTTAAATCTTCAAGGGTTAAATGATCGCCTGATACTACATTATCTTTTTCAGATAGAATTATGCACTGATCTTTTGTTATTACTGGATCAATTGGCAGTAAGCTTAATAAGGATCCTTGTATTTTTGCAAGNGTCATTGGTACATCAGCAACTATTCTTTTTTTTCCAATTACTTTCAAAATTAATTTAATCATATCACCAAAGCTNATAACTCTNCCGCCACCCAATTCATAAATTTTACCTTCNTTATTTTTCGTCTCTATTGCCTTTAANATTGCTTTTGCCACATCGTTCACAAAAATTGGTTCAAATTTATAACTGGTGTTAACAACTGGTATAATCGGAGACAAACTTAATTTAGCAAATAAATTTGTGAAGTTATCTTCGGTACCTACGACTACACTAGGTCTTATTATGACTGTTTTGTCAAAATTATTTATTGCACTTTCTTCGCCTAAAAATTTAGATTGTTGATATTTTGATTTTGAGTCCTTATTTGCACCTATGGCTGAAACATGAATAAATTTTTTTACATTTGATTGCGAACAAAGCTTTGCGATACTTTCGGGAATATCTTTATGAATACTATTAAATTTTTGTTTTCTATTTTCGAATAATATTCCGCAAAGATTAATTACTACATCTGAATTCTCAATTGCATTTTTAATATCTTCAAAGTTATTTTGACCAAATTTGATTATTTCTATGGCGCCTGGAGGGGCCTGTGTCTTTAAATAGACCTTTGTGAATGGATTACGTGTTGGAATAATGCATCTAAAGTTTTTCTTGGTCAAATTTCTGACAAGATAACGTCCTATAAAACCTCCACCACCTAGAATTGTTGCTATCGGGTAATTATTCATGGTATTTAGAATGAGTATATGAAGATAAATAAATTTTCAAACGATTTGCCAAAGGAAATTGTCGCAAAAATCAAAGATAGCGTAGCTATAGATACTGAAGCAACGGGTTTAAAAATACCGGAAAGAGACAAATTAAGCTTAATTCAATTATGTGACGCATCAGGAAATGTTTACGTTATTCAGCCTGATAGAAAAACTTACAAGGCACCGAATTTAGTATCAATATTTGAAGATGATAAAATTTTGAAAATTGGTCATTTTTTAAGATTTGATAAAAACGCTTTAGAGTTTTTTTTGAAATGTAAGATAAAGAATATTTTTGACACAAAAATCGCGAGTAAAGTTGTAAGGACATATACCGATCAACACGGTTTAAAAAACTTAGTTTATGAATTTTGTAACAAAAATCTTGATAAAAGAGCTGGCAGTAGTGATTGGAATAAAGACCTTAATGAATTCAGCGATAAACAATTAGAATATGCTGCAAATGACGTGATCTTTTTACACAAAATAAAGAATGAATTAGAAAAAATGTTAAAGAGAGAAAATAGAATGGAATTATACAAAAAATGTCTTGAATTTTTGGACACAAGAATAAAATTAGATCAGTCTGGTTTTAAATTTGATGTATTTGAACATTAATGAAAAATAACAATTATATAAAAATTGCTAAAAAAGCAGCTGCTATCCAAAGTTCCGAACTAAAAAAAATCAATAAAACTTTCGATAAAAATTTTATTAAGGCACTTGATTTAATTGGAAACTGCAAAGGCAAAATAATTGCTGCAGGAGTTGGCAAGAGCGGTTTAATTGCTAGAAAAGTTTCTGCAACTTTATCTTCTGTGGGCTTCCCTTCTTTTTATTTAAATCCAAGCGAAGCAAATCATGGGGATCTGGGACAAATTGATAAAAAAGATATTCTGCTTGTTTTTTCATATTCAGGNAANACNGNNGAANTAACNAATATGCTNAAATANGCTAANAGATTTAATATTAAANTNATTGGNGTNNCNTCAAAGAAAGATAGTNTNTTATTAAAAGCAAGTGANATNNCNATNNTNNTTCCAANAGTAAAAGAATCTGANCCAACNGGAATGGTTCCAACAACATCCACTAGTATAACATTACTATTTGGCGATTGTCTGTGTACCGCTTTAATGTACAAATTTAAATTTTCCAAGGAAAGATTCAAAATGTTTCATCCAGGTGGAAGTATCGGGCAAAACCTTCTTTTGGTAAATGATGTTATGTTAGTTGGAAAAAAACTACCTTTAATTAATCATAAAGCTAATGTTTTAAATGCAATTAAAATTATTAATAAAAAAAACTTGGGAATTGGAATTGTTATTAAAAAAAATTTAGCTATTGGAATAGTTACAGATGGAGACATTAGAAGAGGAACAAAGACCTTTTCAAAAAAGAATAAAATAAATACTTTAATGACGAAGAAGCCCTTGTACATAAACCAAAATGCTTCAGCCGCAAAAGCTTTGTCCGTTATGAATGAAAAAAAAATTACAAGTCTATTAGTTGCTTCAGATGACGACTTTAGAAAAAACAAAACTTATTTTAAACCTTTGGGAATTTTGCATATACATTCGCTTTTAAAATATGGCATCAAATAGTAAAAGAATTTCTAAAAAAAGCCTATTACAGCTTACTTTAATTTCGTTGGGAGTAATTATTATTTTTTTTACATACTTTAAAAAAGATAACGAACAAAAGTTGGAAATAATAGAAAATAAAAAAACTGAAGTTGAAGATGATATAAAGGAAGGTCTAAACACTTTCGAAAATATTGAGTACGAGGGGAAAGACGCAAATGATAATAAGTTTATTATTAATTCAGAATATGCTGAATTTACAAGTGAAAAAACAAATATAATTTATATGAAAAAAATGTTTTGCAGATTCTTTTTTAAAGACGGAACTATATTGAAGATTACTAGTGATGAGGGTGTTTATAATAATATTACTAACGACATCGAATTTGAGAATAATGTAAAAATGTATTATTTAGAAAATAGATTGTTCTCTGAAAAAGCAAGTTTTATTAATTCTGAAAATTATTTATTAGTTCAAGATGATGTTGTTGGGGAAGGGCCACTAGGTAATTTAGCGGCCGATAAGGTAAATCTTGACTTAATAGACAAAAAAATGAAGATTTCTATGTACAATGAAAGTAAAGTGAATATAAAAGTAAATTATTAGATGAAAAAAAGTTTCAGAATAATAAAATTTAAGAAAAATAAACCTGTTCTTCAGGTTAGAGCTGTTAGCAAATCTTTTGAGGGGAGACCAATATTAAAAAAAATTAATTTGGAACTTTTTCCTGGAGAAATTGTTGGTCTAATAGGTCCTAATGGTTCGGGCAAATCTACACTTTATGGAGCAATAATAGGTCAGTACAAAGTTGATAGTGGAACAATTTATTTAAATCAGAAAGACATAACATCAAAACCAATTCATGAAAGAGCTAAGCTTGGAATAGCCTATCTAAGTCAATACAGAAGTGTATTTAACATGACTGTTCTAGATAATCTTTTAGGAATTTGTCAAATTTCAATTAAAGATTCGGATAAACAACGTCTGATAGTTGAAAAATTACTTAATGAATTTAATTTACAACATCTTAGAAACATTAATGCCAACTCTCTTTCGGGAGGAGAAGTGCGTAGATTACAAATAGCAAGAACATTAATTAACAACCCTAAGGTTATATTGCTTGATGAACCAATGGCCGCTTTAGATCCAATTGTCGTGCAAGATATTCAAAAGTTTGTTTTAAAATTACAAAGCTATGGATGTGGAATTATCGTGACGGATCACCAGGTTCAAAATTTATTCGAAATTGTAGACAGAGCATATGTTATTGGTGAACAAACCATAATAGTTTCAGGCAAACCGAAAGACATATTAAAATCCGAAAAGGCTAGAGAATTATATTTTGGCTCTTATGAAAACTAAAAAGTATGTCAAATCAAAGCTATTCAGTAATCTTAAAAAATAAAATAAGAAAATTTAATAAAATCATAATCGTCGACTCTGATAAATCTATCTCTATCAGGTCTTTTCTAATAGGTTCAATAAGTCAAGGTATTTCTAAAGTTTTTAATGTACTTGAAAGTGACGACGTTTTTTCAACGATAGAAAGTATTAAAAAACTAAATTGTAAAATAAAAAAAATTGGAAAGAAAAACTACCAAATATACGGCAAAGGCTTAGGATCTTATTATGCGCAGAAAAATACCAAATTAAATCTTGGAAATAGCGGTACTGGTTTAAGATTATTAAGCTCTATTATAGCCACAACTCCTAATATTGAAGTAGTATTGACAGGAGACCAATCTTTAAAAAAAAGAAATATGTCAAAGCTAATTTCTTTAATGAATGAATTTGGTGCAGAATTTTATCCAAAAAATAAAGTATTTCTTCCTTTAAAAATTATTTCTAGTGATATGCCTATTGGAATCAAGTTTAATTCTGGAGTTTCGAGTCAAATTAAAAGTGCCTGCATTTTGTCAGGACTAAATAGTTTTGGAAAAACAACTATAATTGAAAAAATAAGAAGCAGAGATCATACTGAAAAAATGGTTTCAAATAGTCCAAATGTAATTAAAATTAAAAATTCAAAAGATAAAAGAGAAATAAAAATAATCGGAAAAAGCCATCTTGAGCCTTTTAATATTAAAATTCCTGGAGATCCCTCTTCGGCAGCTTTTTTTATTGCTTTAACATTGCTTGTTAAAAACTCCTCATTAAAAATAAAAAAT
The DNA here is from genome assembly GCA_002704625.1 of Candidatus Pelagibacter sp. The sequence continues at coordinate 12,329 of PAGZ01000035.1, read as the reverse complement.
GTTGGCTTAAATCCAACAAGAATAGGTTTTTTAGATATAATGAAGAAAGCTGGTGGAAAAATAAAATTTAAAAATATTAAAAATAAAAAAGGTGAACCATTTGGTGATATTCATATCAAAAGCAGCAAATTAAAACCTTTAAGAGTGACAAAAAAATTTTACGTAAGATGCGTAGATGAATTTCCTATAATTTTCGTGATCTCCGCAATGATACATGGCATTTCAATTTTAGAAGTTGATGCTGAAAATCTTAAAAATAAGGAGTCAGATAGAATTATTGAAATGAAGAAAATTCTTAAACAAATTGGTATTAAATGTATTGTAAAAAACAATAAAATTAAAATTTTTGGAAATCCAAATGTGAAAAATTTAGACAAAAAAATAAATGTACCTAATTTACACGATCATAGAATTTGTATGAGTTCTTTTGTACTTGGACTTTTAGGATTTAAAACTGTCATAAAAAATTTTAATACCCAAGTTAACAGTAGTTCGCCTAATTTTTTAAGAATTGTACGATCGCTAGGAGCAAAATATGAGATCAAAAAAAATTAAAAACTTTATTCTTACCGTAGATGGTAAAAGTTCCTCAGGCAAATCAACCGCAGCAAGTTTGCTGTCAAAAAAATATAAAATTCCACATTTAAGTTCCGGTTTATTATACCGTTGGGCTGCAAAAAAATTATTGGAATATAAACCAAAAAATAAAATTTATTTCTTAAGTAAAAATTTTCGATCTTTTGATTATAAAAAAATCAAAAGTATTAATTTACATACCCCTCAAATTTCATTTTACTCCGCTATAATAGCTAGAACACTGGCGATTAGAAAAATTATAAAAAAAACTCAAAAATCATGGGTTAAAAAAAATAAAAATCATTGTGTGATTGAAGGTAGAGACAGTCACTTAATATTTCCAGGAGCATTGATTAAATTTTACTTAAAAGCTAATTTAAATACTGCTGCAAAACGTAGATTTAAAGATCTAAAAAAGAAAGATAGAAAGATCACTCTTAAAGAAGTTAAAAAAGATCTTAAAAAAAGAGATTATTCAGATACAACAAGGAAACATAGCCCTTTGATTATTGCAAGAGATCATGTAGTAATACGCAGCGATAATTTAAATAAAAATGAGATGATAAAAAAAATGAGCAAAATTATTGAGAAGAAATTAAGAAAAAGACATGGAAATTAAGACTGAACCAATAAAAAAAGAAAACTCAAAAGAATTTGAAAATCTATTAAAAGAGGACTTTAAAAAAAGAGACCTCAAAGAAGGAAATATAATTAAAGCTAAAGTAAGTGAGATTGGTAAAAAATTTATTTTTTTAGATCTAAAAGCTAAGTCTGAGGCGATACTACCGATAGAAGAACTTAAATTATTGAAAGAGCTCGAAGGTTTAAAAGTTGGTTCTAACATTGAAGTTTATCTGGAAAGACTTGAAGGTCACAATGGTGAGGTAGTTGTTAGCCGACAAAAAGCAAAACAGATGGATTCTTGGAAAAGAATGGAAAAAGCTTTTGAAACTCAGGAAGAGGTAGAAGGATTGATAACAAATAAAGTTAAGGGAGGAATGGTAGTAAATGTAGACTCATGTTTATGTTTTTTGCCTGGATCACAGATTTCAACAACTCCACTTAAAAATTACGAGATTGATAAACTAATGAATGTCCCCCTAAAATTCCTAGTAGTAAAATGTGATAAAATTAGAGGAAATCTTGTAGTTTCTAGAAGAGCGATTTTAGAAAAAAGCAAAAATGAAGATATAAAGAAAATTTTATCAAAGATAAAAGAAGGAGATATTGTTGAAGGAAAAGTAAAAGCTATTGTTGATTGGGGGGCCTTCATTGATATTTCAGGTGCTGACGCATTATTACATTGTACTGACTTAAGTTATTCAAGAGTTAAGAAAACTTCAGATCTTTTATCAATTGGACAAAGTCTGAAGGTAAAAATTATAAAAATAGATCAAGAAACAAAAAGAATTAGCTGCGGAATTAAACAGATGCATGCTGATCCTTATGAAAACTTAGAAAAAAAATATAAAATAAATCAGACTTACAAAGGTGTGGTTACAAAGTGCGTAGATTATGGTGTTTTTGTAAAACTGGAAGAAGGATTAGAAGGTTTAGTCCATCAATCTGAACTTTCATGGGTCAAAAAAAATATTCAACCAAGTAAAATATTATCTCCTTCACAAGAAATTGAAGTCAAAATAATTGAAGTAGATACACAAAAAAAAAGAGTTTCTTTAAGTTATAAACAAACTCAAGAAAATCCATGGAGTTCATTTTCTGAAAAATCTCCTGTTGGTTCACTTTTGAAATGTAAGATTATTAATATAACTGATTTTGGATTATTTGTTTCTCTTGAAAATTCTGGACTTATAGGAATGATACACTACAAAGATATTTCTTGGAAGGAAGATGAAGAGAGTTTAAAAAATTTTAAAAAAAATGACTTTGTAAAAGCTAAATTATTAGAAGTTGATAAAGAAAAAGAAAAAATTAGACTAGGTATAAAACAATTAGAAAAAGATCCTTTTGATTTCTTTAATAATAAGAAAAACGGAGAAGTGGTTACAGCAGTAGTAAAAAATGTTCTAAGAAATGGAATAAAAGTTTCTGTTGGACCAGACGAAAATTCTCTTTTTATGATAAAAAAATCTGACTTAGCAAAAGATATTGAAAATTGCAGACCTGAGATATTTACTATGGGAAATAAAGTTGATTGTATGATTGTAGGTTTAGATCAAGAAAAAAGAAAAGTTTCGCTGTCAATAAAAGAACTTGAAATTCAAAATGAAAAAATAGCTATTAAAAAATACGGTAAAGACGGTACGAGTTCCGGCCAAATGCTTGGGGATATCCTGGGTAAAGTTTTGGGTTCTAAAAAAAAGAAGAAGGATAAAGAATAAAAATAATGGTTCGGTCTGAGATAATTTCAAAATTATCCCAAAGAATTCATCGAAAACTTAAAAAATCCGACTTAGATAAAATATTGCAGGTTATCGTTAATACCATCGTTGATGGTATAATTGATAACAGAAGTACTGAACTAAGAGGTTTTGGAAGATTTTCGGTTAAAAAATTAAATGAAAAAATCAGCAGGAACCCTAAAACAGGCGATNAAATATATAGCCCCAAAAAAAAATCAATTAGTTTTAAAATGTCAAAAGAACTTAAGAAAAAAATAAATATAAATGGGTTAGAAAATTGAGAAAAAATATTTTTGTTGCTTTGGATTTCTCGAATTTTGAAAGAGCTATTGATGTTGCCAATAGTGTAAAAAATGATGCTTTAGGATTAAAAATTACCAATGAATTATTTGCAATCTGCGGTAAAGAGGGTTTAAAAAAATTATCGGATTTTGGTCTTGATATTTTTTTAGACCTGAAAACTCTTGATGTACCAAATACAGTAAAAAAAACTGTTGCAAGCATCTCATCATTAAAAACAGTTAGATACTTAACAATTCATACTAGTGGTGGTTATGAAATGCTGAAAGCAGCTCGAGATGCAACTAGTCAGCTCGAATTATTAGGTGTAACTGTTTTGACCTCACAATCTGCATCTAAAGATCAAGTTTCANNANTNGCNAGTNTAGCNATTAAATCNAANNTAGANGGTGTCATNGCNTCAGCANAAGAGTATGNNNCTATAAGATCTTTNTCTAAAGANTTAAAAATNTTCTGCCCNGGNATAAGAGGNNTTNAAGANANAAANCATGATCAAAAAAGAGTGATGAGNTACTCAGAATTTTGTNAAATCTCTANAGANGATANNAANGCNTTTTGNGTTATTGGCNGACCAGTATATGAAAGCGGNGATGCTGGNCAAAACATCAAAAAAATTATANAGTCTGCNAGATAGCAAAATTAATCAAATTTAAGAATGAAAATTAAAAAAGGAATACCCTTAATTGATCAGCACGATAAAAATGGTTTTTATGGTGGAAAATTTGGCGGAAATTATGTTGCCGAAACATTAAAGAAACCTATAGATGATTTAACAAAATTATTTAAAAAGTACAGAAATGATAAAAATTTTCTAAAACAAAGGGATGATTTGTACGATAATTACGTTGGAAAACCTACCAGATTTATTAAATTACAAAATCTAACAGATCGTTTAGGTGGTGCCCAGATTTATGCGAAAATGGTTTCTGATGCAAACGGTGGTGCCCACAAAATTTATAACGCCATCACTCATGCAATGTTGTGTAAAAAAGCAAAAAAGAAGTACATATGTACTGACACTGGTGCTGGATATAATGGAAAAATGTTTTCAATGGTGGCAAAAAAGTTTGGTCTTGGATGTAAAGTTTTTATGGGAACAAGAGATATTGAAAGGCAAAAACCCAATTGCGAAGCGATAAGAAAAAATGGAGCTGAGATTATCCCTGTCAATTCTGGCAGTAAAACTTTGGTGGATGCAGTGAGTGAGTGCATTCGATACTGGGTTTCAAATTGCGATAAAGTTCACATGGGAATTGGTAGCCTTGTAGGTCCAAACATCTTTGTCAAAATTTGCGGATATTCAACTTCTCAAATTTCTAGAGAACTTAAAGTTCAATTACATGAAGAGTTTGGAGAGATACCAACCAAATTAAAATTAATTAATTGTGTTGGGGGTGGTTCAAGTGCTTATGGATTTTGGAGTGAATTTATTGATTACAAAAAAAATCAAGTTGAGTTAATTGGTGTAGAAGCTGGAGGACCAAGACGAAGTAAACTTCATGCTGCACCTCTGAGTAAGAATTCTAAAGTAGGAGTACTACATGGTGCCGCTGCTTATTGTGTACAAAATTCAGATGGTCAAATTAACGAGACTGAATCTATTTCAAGTGGACTTGATTACCCTTCAGTGAGTCCTATACATTGTCTTTTAAAGGACGTTGGTAGAGCAAGGTATACATTCGCAACTGATGAAGAGGCGCTTAATGCTTATAAACTAGTCACTGAGTTAGAAGATATCTCGCCAAGTTTGGAACCAGCACATGCTTTTGTTGAAGCAATTAAAATTGCTCCAAAACTTGATGAATCGAATATCATCGTAGTAGATAGTTGTGGGGACAGTCTAAAGGATAAGGATATTATCAAAAAACGTTTAGGCAGTTATTCAAGATGAAATCTCAGATAGATTTAGCTTTTAAAAAGTGTAGGAAAGAAAATAGACCAGCTTTATTAACTTATACTGTGGCTGGGGATAATACTAAAAAGAAATCATTAGAAATTCTAAAATCAATATCTGAACACGCTGATATTTTAGAAATTGGATTTCCACATAATGCCCCAACAGCAGACGGTCCTCAAATTCAAAATAGCTCCTACAGAGCTTTGAAAAATGGGATTAAACTTAAAGATGTTTTTCAAATAGTCAAAAATTATAAGAAAAACAAAAACTCTAAGCCATGTATTTTAATGGGGTATTACCAAATGGTTTATAGATATGGGGAAAAAAAATTCATTAAAAAATGTAAAAAAGTAGGTGTTAACGGATTAATAATTGTAGATCTTCCATGGCCAGAAAATAAGAAATTTTCAAAATTATGTAAAAAATATTCAATTACTTTTGTTCAGCTATTATCGCCTACAACATCTAAGGAAAGAGTAAAAAAGATTATAGCAAGTTCGCATGATATGATTTATTATATAAGCATGTTGTCAACTACAGGAGGTAAATTAAAAGTTTCTCCTAAAAAAATTTTAGAAAATTATAATAAAATTAAAAGAATAAATAAGTCAAAAAATTTAGTAATTGGATTTGGAATCACTAACAAAACAATTGCTTCTCTTAGAAAAGCTGATGGTTTAGTGGTGGGGAGTGCTTTATGTAAGAGAATTGGAGATTCAATAAAAAATCGTCAAAATCCTGTCACAAATTTAAATAAAATGGTAAAAGATTTAAAGAATAAAATTTCATGAATTGGATAAAAGATAAAATTAAAAAATTTGGTGATTCGCTTAAAAAATATACTAGAAAGCGTCCATCCAAAAATGAACAGGAAAATGCTGATTGGATAAATTGTCCTTCGTGTAAAAAACTGCAATACAAAAAAGATCTTGAAAGCGCATATTATATTTGTTCTTGTAATTATCATTTTGATTATCCTGCAAAATTAAGGCTAAAAGATTTATTTGATGCTGGTTCTTATGAAAATATTCCTTGTCCACCTGCGGACTCAGATCCTTTAAATTTTAAAGTAAATGATATTCCTTATATTTCAAAAAGAAAAAAATATGAAAAAAGCACTGGGCAAGACTCTGCTTTCGCGTGCGCTTTTGGAAAAATAAATGGACTTACTGCAGTGGTAGTATGCTCCGAATGGAAATTTGGAGGAAGCGCAATGACCCCAAAAGAAAGTGAGCACTTTGTGAGTTCAGCAGTTAAAGCTCTAGAAATAAAGGCTGACATATTTGTTTCTATACTTCAATCTGGAGGAATGGCAGTAACTGCCGGGGTTCCAGCTTTAGCAAGTGGAATGGTAAAAACGCAAATTGCTTATTCTGAAATGAAGAACGCTGGAATTTTAACAATTGGGATAGCATGCTCCAAACTTAGTGGAGGAACTTATGTCATGTGGAATAATCACGACATTTTATGTGTAGAGTCCCCTGGTTCCCATGATATTTTGTTTAGCGGCAAGAGAGTTACAGCAAATCTAAAATCTGGGGAACAATTACCTGAGGATTTTGGGCAAGGGTCGTCGCTAGAAGCGCTAGTGGACATCATTTTTTCAAGTAGATTAGAAGTAAAAGACGGTATTTCAAAAATTTCAAGAGTCTTATTGAAAAAACCAGAAAATAAATCTATAGCTGATCGTCCGGTTGAGACAATAGATGAAAGCATCAACGAAACTTTATCAAAAACTTCAAAAGCAATATAGTCGTAGGATAAATTTAGATCTTAAGAGGATTAAAAAAGTTTTAGAAAAATTAAATAATCCTGAAGAAAGACTTGAAAAAGTAATTAATATAATTGGAAGCGACGGGAAGAATAGTGTTTTGACTTCTCTTAGATATTTTCTTGAAGCAAATAATCAAAAAGTAAATACTTTCACCAGTCCACACTTGTATGATGTTCGACAAAGATTTTGGTTAGGAAATAGGTTCATTTCTCTAAAAGAAATAAGTAAATATAAAAAAATTATTGAGCAAACAAAATTAAAGCTTACTTTGTTTGAATTGCTTACTTGTATTTATATTCTAGCAGCAGCAAAGACAGATCCTGATTCCTATAACCTCATTGAAAGTGGATTATTTTTTAGAAAGGATAGTACAAACTTATGGGCAAGCCCAATGGCACAAATTTGCACCCAAATTAATCTTCAACATGTTGAATGGATTAACCCTAAAACCATTAATGAAATATGTAAACAAAAAGTAGGTTATCTAAGTCAATATACTACTATCTATACTGGAAAACAAAAGCCAAAAACATCCAAGATAATTAAAGGTATTTTAAAAAAAAATCCTAGTGAAAAATTAGCTTATGGATCTTGGAAAATTATAAATAAAAATAAAAAAAAATATTATAAAGATAATAAAAATTTAATCCAACTTAGTTCTAAATTTATTAATTCAGATGGTTTGTGGGAAAATGTAGGTTTGGCTATAAAGGTAGCTTTGGATTTGGGAGTAAATATTAAAATAGTTAAGAAAACTCTCCCAAAAATAAAATTTGAAGGTCGTGTTCAGTTTATAAAAGGTAAACTTACAAAAAATCTTAAAAAGACAAAAATTCTTGTAGACGGTTGCCATAGTGATGAGTCAACAAAAAATTTAGCTAAGTATTTAAGAAAATTTAAAGTACCAGTTTATGCGATTTGGGGAAGTCTCAAAAATAAAAATCCAAATAAACTTATTAGAAATTTTAAAGGAATTTTTAAAAAAATTGTTACAGTAAAGATTCCTAATGAACCTGCTGCTATGAATTCTTTTGATTTATATAAAATAGCTAAAAGAAATAATTTTCAAGCAGTTGAGTCAGAAAATATTAAAATTGCTTTAAAGAAAATTTCAAAAAAAGAAGAGAAAATAATAGTTATATTCGGTAGTCTATACCTTGTGGGACATGCTTTAAGTATAAATTAAATATTTTCTTTAATCCAAGAAACAATATTTGATTTTGTAGTGGCCCCAACTTTTGTTGCCTTAAGTTCTCCAGATTTAAATAAAAGCATAGTTGGGATTCCTCTAATTCCATACTTAGTTGGAGTATTTGGTTCTTGATCTATATTGTGTTTAGCAATTACAACTTCGCTAGACATCTCATTAGAAATTTCCTCAAGAATTGGTCCTATCTGTTTACAAGGACCACACCATTCCGCCCAGAAATCTACTATTGTTGGTTTTGCTGATTTAATTACATCTGACTCAAAACTTTCGTCAGTTACTTTCTTAGTAGCCATAAATCATAAATAGAGTTTTTTTTTGAAATGTCAACTACGCACTAGAGTAAGCTTTTTCTAATTCTTCAACGTATGCGTTAATCTCTTCTAGCATTTTTAGTTTATTAGTTTCTTTACTTTTTTCAAACTTCACTCTCAAATCATCAATCTCTTTATACGTTCTTGGGATTGTGTTCCATTTCTTGTCACCGGTGGTAGATAGTACTCTTTTTACTATTGCTCCATGAATTTCATCATAATCCTCTTTAGATAACAGATCGGGCTTTTCTTGATAAATTAATTTTTTCCCAAAATAATGAAATCTTTTATCCTTAAATTTTTCTAGATAAGAAAGTTTTTTATCCCAATCTACTTCGTGAAAGCCTGGTAAAATTTTATTATCTTCCGCTGGGGGAAAATTATACAAACTTTCTTCTTCACATATATCTTCCTGCGATTTAGTTTCAGCTTTTTCTTGGGCCTCATCTCTTAGAATTAGTTCAACTTTTTCAGAAAATTTTTTATTTTTTCTAACAATATCTGCTCTTTCTTTTAATTTATTAATTCCTATCATTTTATATTCTTCGAAATGGTCAATATAAGAAGGATTCATAACGATAGGATGTTTGTTATGACGACAAGTTCTCAAAACTTTAGGAGCTTTTTTTAATTCTTCTTTTAGAACTTGAATTGGCATATTCATATAAGTATTTGGGTCGTGCTTGAGGTCAAATGTTTTAGGCCACTGATAAACTGGATGCTGACAAACAAACGTTTGAACAAAAGGTACTACTTTTCCATAATAAAATTCGTTAGCACAAAAAAGATTTTCATTTTTAATTATTTTTAAGCTTTCTTCTTTGTTTGAAGTCAAAAGACTGCTATCCCAAACACTAGGGGCTTTCTTTTTTATTATCTTGGCTATCTCCAATGTTGCGCCACAATCACCTAATGCTGTATGAGCTGCATGCTTAATTCCATTTAGAGGGGCCATGGTATCAAGTTTGTATTCTAAATTTCCTTTCTTATTTGTAGCGTTCTTTAATGTTTTTGGGTAATAAAGATTTGCTGCCCTTGCCAAATTAAGTAAATCACCTTCTTTGTTTCCATTTGTTGTAGAAGTAAAAGGATATTGCAAATTTTGAAATAAAGTATTCCTCCAAAAAATTTGGTCAAACTCTATATTGTTCCAACCAATGTATGTGACTTTCCCCCAACTTTTTAATTTTTCAACAAACTGTTTAACCATTTCATAATGTGAAAGATTTGTTTCTTTTAATTTTTTTGGAGTGGTATTTGTTACGATTAATGACATTGCCTCTGGAATAATTCCGAGTGATAGTCTGGATCTAGACTCGAACCTATCTAATTCATTTAATTGATCGTCGGCCAGAATTGCCCCTATCTCTATGATTTGGCCCCATTGTTTATTGGATGAGCTAGTTTCGAAATCATAAAATACAAAATTTGACATTTGGGAAATTTAATTACTTAAAGACTTTAATTTTATCAGAATTTTCTTCGACTGTCTCTTTTACTGTTCCAGGATCTTTAATGTTATTCAGAGTATTCATAATAGAACGTGCATCCCTACCAAAACTATCAGTTGTGGTCATGGCTTGTTCTAATTTCTTTCTTAAATCTACAATGCCATCAAAGTGTTTTTCAAACCTCCTAGAGATTAGTTTTAGGTCATTATAAATCTGTGTTGCATGCTTTTGAACTTTAAGTGTTTGAAATCCTAAATGATATGACTGCAATAAAGCAGACAATGTATTTGGTCCTGCGATAGTAATTTTGTATTTTGTTCTAAGCTCCTCAAGTAATAGTTCTTTGGTTTTCGGATCTCTATAACTTGAGAGTTCTGCGAATAATCCTTCCGTTGGTGCGTAAACAATTGCAAAGTCAGTCGTCTTTGGTGGCGCGATATATTTAGAACTTACAGATTTTGCTTTGTTTCTAAAAGCTGCAGCTAAATCTTTTCTAGCATCAGCCAATGCTTCTTTGTCTTTGGCTTGGTAAGCATTATCTATCTCTTTAAATTTTTCAATTGGCCAATGACTGTCTACGGGAACTAAAACATCTTGAAGTTTAATGGCAAACTCAACTGTATCGCCTGTTTCGTCTGGTTTCATTTTAACATTTTCAATGTATTGGGATGCTGGCAATAAATCATTTAATAATGATGCAAGAGAAAACTCTGCTAAAACTCCATATTGTTTTACGCCTGCGAGAATTCGACTAAAATTATCTTGGCTTTTGTTAAGAGCTTCTACTTGTTTATTAAAGACACCCACTTTCTCATCTACTCTCGTTAAAGCGCCTGACATATCTTTTGCAATATCTTTTGACATGTGGCCAAAAGATTGGCTGAAAGACTCTTTAAAAGAATTAAATTCATCCTTGAAAGCTTGAGTAGGATCCTCTTTTTTTTGTTGTTTGTTATGTAATAAGAAAAATACTATAGCAGCATTCAAAGCTAATAAGATGACTACAAGTGTAATAAGTAAAATATCCATTAATTATATATACGGGGTATTTGCCAAATTACAAATTTTAATTTAAACAATATAATTCATGAGATTTTTTGCATATTTTTTGTCTTCACTACTCATATTTACAACCGTAAATTCAAAAGAATTCCGAATCGATTTTAGCGATGAAGGAATGAAAACTCTTAAAAAAAGAGGTTTTGGAAAAAAAACACTGTATACAAACGGTAAGGATGACAACGGTTGGTATTTAAAAGCTGAAGCAGAAGACAGTGCGACTGGTTTAGGCATGGAAATTGATAAAGAACTTCTTAAAGAAATGCCTTTTTTAAATATTACATTCAAAATTGAGAAAGATTTTACAAATATTGACCAGAAAACCAAAGATGGTCATGATTGGACTGCAAGGGTTATGGTCGGTCATGGAAAAAAAATTGGTGCAAAACTTGTAAGTTTAGCTCATTCATCATTTTTAGAGGAAGGTTATCTGCAACAAAGTCCATGGACAAAAGGGAGTAGGGATTATGTGATTTCAAATGATAAGAGTGGAGAATGGCATACTCGAAAGATAAATGTAAAGGAATTACTTGAAAAAACTCATGGAATTTCTTTTACAAACTTTGTCGCCATATTTTCTGACTCGAATAACTCAAAACAAAAAATTATTGCATATTACCGTGATATCTATTTTAGTAGTGAGTAATGAATATAAAAGTAGAGCCATTTAAAAACAACATTGGTGCATCAATTTCTTACAATCTTAAGTTGGCAGACTCAAAAATTATTGATCAAATTAAAGAAACACTTAATAACTATGGTTTTGTTTGCTTCAGAGATCAAAATTTAGAACCAGGAGAATATTTAAAATTTGCAGAACAATTAGGCAAAATCAAAGAGTACCCGATGTTAAAAGACCTAGAAAATTATAAAGGCATCACCGTTGTTGAAAGAAAAGAAGATGATAAAGGAAAGTCTTATGGTGAAGGGTGGCACACAGATAGTAGTTATCTTGATATAACACCAAAATACACTTGTCTTATGGGTAAAATAGTTAAAAGAGATCAGGGTCAAACACTTTTCGCCTCACAATTATCATCCTATGAAGCTTTAGATCAAGAAACTAAGGATAAAATTCAAAATCTTGTAGGTATATTTAGTTCAGCAGGACCTATATCCGTAACAAGGCTTGAGCGAGAAGCTGAAAGAGGAACTGGAAAGTCTAAAGATTTTATAGCCGAACATCCAATTGTAAAAAAAGTTGGAAGTAGAAAAGCACTTTATTTAAGTCCGGGTCACACAATTGCCATAAAAGACTTAAGCGAGGAGAATTCTAAAGAACTTTTAAAATTTTTATTCAACCATCAAACGAAAAAAGAGTTTCAAAATAGCTTTTTTTGGGAAAAAAATACTATAGTTATTTGGGATAACCATTCTGTCATTCACTC
>PAGZ01000034.1 GCA_002704625.1 Candidatus Pelagibacter sp. | reverse complement strand
TTGTGTGGAATGAACATACAAGTAATGATGGTCACGATTTTGGTCATTTCCTCATTGGTCTTGTTGAAGAGTTCAGGGATGCAGCCATGGCTGAACTAAACTATCCGAATACACGTGCTGCAGAAGACAGGAAGCAGGAGTGTTTTGGGTTGTGGAAAGGGATTATTCGTCTAGCTGAAGAAATTAAGATGGAGTGGAATGTCTGTCAGCATATTTATGAGTATTCTGTAAAAGTTTATACCAACACACAAAACAATATTGATGTTATGAATGCTGAACACGAATATCAAAACACTATAATTGATCTTGCGGCAGAAGATGATAACATGAACATATCAATGGTTTCTGGTTAAAATATATAAAAATAACTTAAAGAAAAAAACCATATTTATGAAGCACCTACCTGGTTAGCTCAGCTGGTAGAGCGCTAGACTTTTAATCTAGTGGTCGTGGGTTCGACCCCCACACTAGGTGTTTCCATATTTTTATTTTTATCAGAATAAAACAAAAAAAGCTACGTGGCGCAACGGTTAGTGGTCTGGCTCATAACCAGATAGTCGCTATAAATCGAAAATATAATTTTAAGATTATATTTTCTCTTATCATTATAGTTATGATAGATTTTCTTAGAAAACTTATTTTACCAAATGAAGAAGATTGGTGTAGTTATATGAATTATTCTAATCCATATTTAGATCCATATCATCATCATATTACAGATCTTGCTGTTATAGGTGATAGAGATGCATATGTAAAGTTTCCTGATAATAAACATATTTATGATAAATTATTTGTTGCAAAAAGTCAAAACTTGCAATGTGGTCAATTAGAAGATTTAAAAGGGAGAGAAAATATTGTTAATTACCCCATTTTTATAAAACCTAGATATGGACATTTATCAGCAGCATCAAAAAATTGTCATAAAATCAGAAATGCACAACAACTCAAAAAATATATTGATTATCCAACAATGATGTGGTCAGAGTTTATTGATGGCACAGAAGGGATGACTGATTATATATCAGTTAATGGTAGAATTGTTTGGCAAATAACATATATTTACTCGGATGAACAACAAGGGTTTAGTGATACATGGAAATATGTTTCTCCTGATACTCCAGCACCAATAAATATTACAGAATGGGTAAATGAAAATGTTAAAAATCACACTGGATTTATTAATATTCAATATAGAAATAACGAAAGTGGCCCAAAAATAATAGAGGCTGGATTACGACCAGCTAGAAGTGGTATGTATATAATAGCCGCAGATGTACCTGAACTATCACAGAATATTTATAATGTTCATGCAAAACATTTCTGGGATCATCAGCTAGATAAAAAAATTACTTTTGAACCATACTATGTTTATAAATGTTTCTGCAAGGGACCAATTTTTTATATTTGGCCACACAATTTTATAGAAAAACTTATTAGTTGCTTTACTGATATGCCTTTACGAGAATATTATTGGGAACCTGTAAACGGCGAAGGTGTTGTTTTTTATCAATTTATGTCTAGAAATCATGAAGAAGGAATGAAAACAAAAACAATTATTGAAGTATTATTTGCCATTACACAATTGATATTTGCTATTTTTATAGGATTGCTTGTCATCATATTTTTTAAAGCTCCATTAAAAATATTTTTAGTATTATTTACTTTTTTCTCTCTATTATGGCTTACTAGATTTCTTAATCCAATATATGCTAATTACAATTTATGGAAGGCTTTTAAACAAATGTATTTTGGTGAATCTACACTATACACACAGGAACAGTTTGATAAAGATTATGAAAATAAAACACCATAATGAAGGAGAATATAATTATTTGTATTTTTTATAATCTTATGATATATCATAATGCCAGAACGCGGAGTCCATGTACCAAATGATCTCAAAGTTGGAGATCAACTCTTTTACCCTGTAAAAGATAATCAATTAATGGAAATTATAGAAATTATGGATCCATTAAATTGGTATAATAATACCCATACTGTTAAATTGGTAGATGTAAAAGCTTTTGAACGTAATAATAAACAACTAGAGGGTATAAACTTTATCTATGTGTATATGGAGGATGCTGTTACATTTTTGAAAAAGGAAGAAAAAATAGTTCGAAGTGAACCACTAAATCTACGAATTCTTCGTTTTCAGTAAAAATATTGTTATAGCGATTCTACTATCACCAATTTTTTCTTTTTTCGTTTAACAACTTTATTTTTGAATAATGATAGGTCTATCGTACTACATTCATCACAACAATCGCATGTTTTGCAATTTTTGTGTACCCAACCTGTACCAGGGAGTTCGGATATCTGAGACATAAGGGTACTAGGTATCTTACAATTCAATTCAGGATATTTATCATAAAGCTTTGCTATTGCTTGCTCTTTCATCTTAGCCTCAATCATTATATCAATATTTTGTTTAAATCTCTCTGGAATCTCCATTAAATAGTCAGGAATTACTTCAATAAAGTCACTATGATGACCAACTCTGCCAGAACCTTGCTCACTAACATGAAACTTTGGTTTTATACCTCGTCGTTTCCAAGTTTCTAGAATAGCCGGTATATAGTGGCCTGCTGGTTTAAACTTCTCTTCAGGATGAAGCTTACAGTAACAAGCATAATGGTGTGTATCAAATACAACAGGTATATTTACTCGCTCAGATACCCACAAACAATCTTCTATTGAAAAGCATTTTTCACAATTTTCAAGTACCAAATATTTTCTTACATTTTCTGGTAAAAGTTTATATTGATCGCACCAACGTTGTAGTGTGGCTTGCTTATCTCCATATACACCTCCACCATGAACTACCATAACAGGGCTCATACCATCAAGATAACATCTATCTAATACATCTGCATGATATTTTAGATCACAACATGTTTGTTCAAATGCACCTTTGGATGGAGTACCAACTACATTATACTGTCCTGGATGAAATGTCAGCCGTTGATTATATTTTTTGGCAAGAATACCAATTTCCCTTAAGAGAGATTCTGCAAAAGCAAATGTATAGTTTTGAACCTTTGGATTAGATTTATGTGGAAACAATTCGCTGCTAAGTCGAAATACTTTTATGCCGTTATTTTCATTCCAATGCATCATCGTTATGACATCACGAAGATTCTGTAAAATCTTTTGCTGAAGTGCCTCTATTCCTTGTTCCTCTATACTTCTTATAATCATTTTTCTTGATGCAAATACAGGTGGTTTTTGAGCCCGCAACTGCGTATTAAGACAGCAAAGGCCTAATTGAACAGGTTGATTTTGTGACATTCTTTTCTTTTAGTTATAGAAAACTTTAAAACATTTGAAACAATCAATTTTTTATTTATTTTGATGTTGAAAAAACTACATAGGGGCCAAGCAATGTAGCCATTATACACCATAAAGATCCAAAAGATTCGATAAGATGTTTATTAAATGGTAATTTATCTATAAATGTCATGTATACGAGAGATAGTGTTAATAAAAATACACAAATAGTAAAAGATTCGTAAAAATATTTTGATAATACAAGATTATTACCTGTAAAAATAAATAATAAAAAATACATGAAAATAAACATACAAGATAGTAAGTAATTTGACCTGAAAAAAGACCATTCTAAGAGACATACGTTAGAATTACATGCTTTATTAAGATATGATATACGTAATGTATTTGTTGATTGTGCACTTTTGTGTAATAATATTGATATAGTAATAAAAAATGCTATGAAAGGAGAGATTTTATATAAGAATTTTTTACTATTGTTTTCTATCAAACCAGCATATAGAGAAAATATAACTGGTTGAAGAACGAGTAAAAGTAAAGCAAATGATGCACTTAGTTTGTTTAACTTAGAGTCATTATTCATTAATGAAATGTGTGCAAAGTATTCTAATAACTGCATAATAATGATAAAAAGGTAAAATACGCTAAAAAAATATAATTTACGTGACACCATAATCCCTAAGCAAATTATTCCTAACGCAAAAACTGAAATACTTACAGAGGCATTAAAACACATATTAAAATATAATCATATTTATTTTTTAATAACAGCTATGTTATTAAAAAATAACTAATACGCTCCGAACAGGGATCGAACCTGTGGCCTTGCGATTAACAGTCGCACGCTCTAACCAACTGAGCTACCAGAGCAGGATTATAAAAAATAATTATTTTTTATCAAGATTATTACGTCATTTTGATCCACCGCGCAAGCGAAGCACAAGGTGGAGAGTCGACTCCTTCTGAATGTTATAATCTGATAGAGTGCGTCCATCCTCCAGCTGCTTTCCCGCGAAGATCAACCGTTGCTGATCCGGAGGGATCCCCTCCTTGTCCTGGATCTTTTGTTTCACGTTTTCGATCGTGTCTGAGGGCTCCACGTCGAGCGTGATTGTCTTCCCGGTGAGCGTCTTCACAAAAATCTGCATTCTAATGAATTAATTGTTGATTGTTGTTTAAACCGATTTAATTTAAAACGACTAAAAGATTGCTTTATTATGGATATACATAAAGATATGGAAGATTTAGTGTTAGAATGTCCACATTGTAATAATATAATCATAGTAAATAGAAAAGATATTAATTGTGCAATATTTCGCCATGCAATTTTAAAAGAAACTGGAAAACAAATAGATCCACACTCAAATAAAGAAGTTTGTGATGAACTTGTTAAAACAAATAAAGTATTTGGATGTGCAAAACCCTTTAAGCTTGTAAAAGTCGATAGTTTAAATTATATTGCAGAAAAATGTCATTATATATAGATACAAAAATATGATATTGCAGCAATTACATATATTAAATTGTTGTAAATATAAAAACTTTCTCTCTGTAGATTATACATGGCTTTCACTAGATTTAAGTATGATAATTGCAGAGTTGAAAAACAACTTCAAGAAATGACAGGACCAGGTAGATATATGTTAGATGTGCCAGGTAATGGTACAAAACCATGCTTTATGGAAGACCCATATGTAAGAATGCAAAAATGGGGTGCAAACTTGAGAACAAACACGATTAATCTCGAAAGTTCTTTAATAGGTATTGACAAGCCTCTTACAAGAGATTGTAAAGAAAGTAATATTCCATTACCAAATAATAATGTCATTGAGTATCCAAGCTGTAAACCTTTTACTGAACAACCTAGAGCGACTATGCCAGCTTGGACTGCAAGAGATTTAGAGCAAAACAATTTTCAATTGCTACCTTTAAATCCTCAAGAAAATATCTGCATACCTTTTCAAAATAATATTAATACACGACTTATTGAGCGCGATGGCTTTCGTGCAAAAGTTCCATGTCTTGATATTGATTCTGGAACTTCATCTATAAATACAGTTCCATTTAACACAAACGCCGCTGGTCCGTCAGGGTCATGTTTGACTACTGATACTTGTGGCACTATTAATAAAAATTAGTTTCGCGTGTATAACAAATTAAAATCTCCTTTGTTATATATACATTATGGCTGAGTTAGCAATTCCATTAGTAGCATTAGGAGGTCTTTATGTGATTTCAAATCATGACAAAGATAATCAAAAATCGATTGAGGGATTTACAAATGCAGGGTCTAATAGAAATTCAGGTCCTCTACCAGGAGTAAATCCACCTGTTAAATCTATTAATTATCCAAAAACTGCTCCTCTTGAAAATAGCAACCCACGTTATTATCCCGATTCAAATCAAACAACTGATAAATATTTCAGAGAAGATGTATTTCAACAAATAGAACAAAATAATCCTAGAGAAAGCAATGGTGGCGGAACACAACAATCTATGAGTTTAACTGGAAAACCAATCAATAAAGGGGATTTTAAACATAATAATATGGTTCCATTTTTTGGAGCAAGAGTTAAGGGCTCATCTACAGGACATGACGGGGCTCAATCAAGATTAGATAATATGCAAGGTGCTGGTAGCCAATATATTAGAAAAACAGAACAAGCTCCTCTTTTCAAACCTCAAGCAAATATGTCATGGGCAAATGGTATGCCAAATACTACAGAGTTTATGCTTTCAAGACAAATGCCTAGTACAAAGATGAATAACATCAAACCTTGGGAAGAAGAGCGAGTCGCTCCCGGTCTTGGTCAAGGGTTTACTACTAAAGATAGTGGCTCAGGATATAACGCGGCCGTTGAAGGTAGAAATGCCTGGCTGCCAAAAACAGTTAATCAGCTTCGTGTTGAAACAAATCCTAAAATTACGTTTGGTTTAGATGGACATCAGGGTCCAGCTGTTTCTAGAATTAAAGAATCTGGTAACATGAAGACTCAAGGAAAAGTCGAAAAAAATCGTCCAGATACTGATTATGAAGTTGGTCCAGCTAGATGGTTTACTACAGTTGGTGCGGAACATGGACCTACATACAGAAGTAAGATAGAATTACAGGATGTAAATCGCCCAGATTATTCTGAAACGAACTATTTTGGAGATGGTGCCGACGCCGGAAGAGCAACATATGTAAATACATATGAAAATAAGTCTCACAAACAACAACTTGACGGACCTGGACTTGCAGCTCCTACTGCAAAGGGTCCTGCTAATAAGAGTGATTACGGAAATGGCAGTTATAGCAATGTTTGTAATAATAGATCTTCCACTCGTCAAACAGAAGAAATGGGCCCAATGCAAGGTTTAGTAAGTGCAATAACAGCTCCTATACTTGATGTTTTAAGACCTACTAGAAAAGAAAATGTAATTGGCAATGCTAGAATTAATGGTAATGCAACAGCACCTGTTTTTAATGGTCAAGTTTACAATCCTGGTGACAGAGTTCGTACTACAATTAAAGAACAAACTGTTGAAGGAACAGGTCATTTATATGTTCAAATGCAAAATGCAGATGGGTATAAAGTAGCTAATACTCAAGTTGGGCCACAGCACCGTGATAGTACTTGCACCCAGTTTACCGGAAATGCTCAACCTCTTAATTCAGCATCTATGTCTCAGGTAGCAAATTATAACCAACGAAATGCTAATAAAACTGCTCCAGGAAGAACTAATCAAGGTAGTATGGATTCTTTTAACGGCGATATTAACATCTTGCTCAGAAATGATTCTTTACGAAAAAATACTCGTGCCAATGCACCAGGTGCTACAAGTAGTGCAATCCCTAGTTCACAAACATTTGGCGATGTTAATATGCCACAGTATTACAATCAATGTCAGGGATGTGATCGCATTAATCCAGATATTCTTACAGCATTCAAAAATAATCCTTACACGCAAAGTTTGGACAGTTGGGCATAATTTATTTAATATCAATCTTCTAGTAATGATATTAAACATAACATTTCCATAATCTTTATATGTCTCTCAATATACACAATAATATTATAAAAAAACTAGATTATTTTCTCGAAAATGGTAAAATACCAAATATAGTATTTTATGGTCCACATGGTTCTGGTAAAAGAACTATAGTAACACAATTTTTAAATAAAATATACGGCGGAAATAAAGAATCTATAAAATCATATGTTTTATTTGCTAATTGCTCACATGGAAAAGGTATTCGTTTTGTAAGAGAAGATTTAAAATTTTTTGCAAAAACTCATATTAACTTGGAATCAGACAATTGTTTTAAAACTGTTATTTTAGCAAATGCAGATTCCCTAACTATTGATGCACAATCAGCGTTGCGAAGATGCATTGAACAATATAGTGCAACAACACGTTTTTTTGTTATTGTTACTGACAAAGCTAAGTTATTAAATCCAATATTATCAAGATTTTGTGAAGTGTATATTCCTTGTCCGCAATATAAGAATAACCGTATTAATTTGCATGAGTTTAAAAATGATAAAACATATGGAAAAGAAAAAGATACTAACCGTGCTATTGTTTGGATAAAAAAAAATATTAAAAATATTGATTCTGGAAACTTCGTAAATATTATGCAATTTGCAGATAAAATGTATGAGAAATGTTACTCCGGATTAGATCTTTTAGCATATATAGAACAATGTTCTGATATACCATCAAACAAACGCTATAAACTGCTAATTATGTTTCATAAAGTTAAGAAAGATTTCAGAAATGAAAAATTATTTATTACTTTTATTTTAAATTATCTTTTAATACGTTCTGATGACGCTTTAGAAAATGTGTCTTTTATGTAAATATGGACGATTATTCGGTTACCAGTCTCACTGAGTCTAAGAACGAGTGGTGTGCTCGATTAGTAAATATTATGACACCTGCTGTAATTAACGGNCTTAGATCAATTTTTGATGAAGCATGGCAGCTTTGTGTTGAAGAAGATGAAGAAGCACAATATTTAAAAACATTTCAAACTTTTCTCTCTCGCGTTCCAAAGTGGAATCCAGAAATTATTGAAACAGAACGTAAGCGTATTTGTGAGGTATCTTCTTGTGGATATCTTGAGGATTTAATTACTTGCGTTCATATTATTCAGCTTAAAGCCCTCACATGTATTCGTGTTGGACAAGATCAGAAAAAAATTGATTTACAAGTACCTTCTGTAGATAATTTTGTACATAAAGTATACATTAATGTGGCTCGCAAAGTGTATACAAATGTTTACCTTTTTGAAAAAGATATCGCACCCTTGCAGATTCAAAAACATAACAGGGAATTAGAACTTATTATTAAGGAATGTATTATGAACAGTATTAGAGATAGCATGCCCGTTGAAGATATTCTTAAGTCTTATCTAGCAGAAACTACTGAAGAAGAAGTAACTACTACAGAAGAGATTATTGAAAAAGCTGCTATAGAACCGGTTGTAGAGGAAGCAAAGATTGAAGAAAACTTGNATGCTAAGGAAAAANCTNTATCAGATGATGCTAGATCTAACGATAGCTCCGTTAGTGAATCAAATAATGATACACCAAATGAGCCAGTAATTACTATTGATACATTTAATGATCTCGCTAAGGAGTCTCAAGATGTAGAAACTGAGAATACGACGCCTACACCAGTAGTCAATCTAGATAAAGTTTCATTTACCGATACAGACAAGGCTGTTGATGGTTCTGGTGTTGAAACAAACATAAATGCACCAAAAGATGTAGCACGGTTAGAACAAATATCTGANGAAGCACATGCTAAACGTAAGGCTGAAGAAGCAGAAGACGATGATAATGATCCCCCACTGTCTATTGGAGAAGAAGTAAGACTTGAAATCGCAGATATCCATGATATTGGCAAAAAGGTAGAACTTAAACCACCGCCTGCATTAGACATTCANACTCTAGTTTAATGCGTTATTAAGAAGGAGAGATAATGATTTAACATTTTAAGATGGAAGAAAATAACTTTCTAATTGCATGTGCTATTTCAGTANTATTTGCTATAACAAAGTTTATTGAAAAACGCTTCATCTTAAAAGATGAAGATCTTATTTTGAAAGATCTTGTTAGAGATTTTATTATGGTNTATATAAGTAGTGTTATTGGTCTTTTTGTTATTCAACAAGTAAATGAAACTGCAGCAGCAACCGGCANTTTATCAGCATTTACAGGTAAACCAGATTTCTAAATTGTTATTTGAACTATTAATACAAATTACAATTATACTTGGGAAATANGATCTTTATTCNCATCATTAACAGATTCACTAATTGTTAAACTAACTTGCGGTTNTGAAGCGTCTTCTAGCAATTTATCTTGTTCATTATTTTTCGCATACATCGATGAAAAAGTCTGCATATGTNGGGGATCTTTTTTCTNATCAAGAATATCTGATACATGATNTTGCATTTTNAGATTTCGTATGCTCTGTAATACTGCATCTTGCATTTGTTTTTGAGATTGGCGATTTGGCGTATGAATAGATTCTGTTGTTGCACCATACCTGCTNGTATTTTTAATTTTTGTCATATCTGTAATTTTACTTTTTTTTTTATATATCTTNGCTTTTTCTGCAAGATATGATTCTTTATTTTTTGCGTGAATTAAAAACTCTTGATCTAGTAGAAGATTTTTTTTTTTATATTCTAATGACTTCTTTTTAGCTGCATATATTAATTCTTTTGCTTCTTGTGAATCCATTAATTTATCGAATAAAGAAACTAGAGTTTGTTTCTTTTCTATTATTGATTTCAACGCAGTAAACATATCATCTCGTTCACTTTCCCACGCATTGTATGCAGGAGCTTGATCTTCCTTTTCATTATTTTCAGATTCATCTAAAGGTCCAGCCCATATTTCTTTTGTACATAATCTATTTAATCTGTCTTCGCGAGCACCTAATTGTCCCACCAGTTCTGTACATCGTGTGCGAAGATTATTCATTTCTTCTTTTTGTTCATCTAGCTTATAGTATTTGGATATAGATAGAATTAATGCAGAATAAGAACCTACACAAAGAGCTATAAATTGAAGAATAACATCGNGAATATTAAATAATGGATTTGCTGCTTGTATAAAAGCTGAAAGTGCAGATAATATAATAATGCTTATTTGTACGCTATCAATAAGTCTTGCATATCTATTATATTTTTCATCTATTACTTCTATTCTTTCTAAAAACTCATCTTTTTCACCTTTATGATAATCTCTATATGCTTTTATATGAAGTAAACATTGCACATACAATGGATTTTTAACAACAGCTGCAATCATTTTATTTTTTTCCTTTTCTATTTGCATATTTTCTAAAATATCTTCATCATCTTCTTCTTCTTGTGCATTTTTTTTTATCTCTGTTTTTGTTTTATCACTCATATATAAAAGTATACTAAAAAAATGAAATACTTAAAGCAGTACTAACAAGAAATGACAAATAAACCAATTTAACTTATAAATATACTAGACCGTTATGCGTAACATGGCAAATCATCGATGCTCATAACTTTTGCAGACTTACTCAATTTTTTCTTTGCAGCTTTATATTTATCAAAATAAATATTTTGTATAACTTTATCTGGAGTGTGATTATGAACTGTTCGTGCTATCATTTTGTATAATTTAAAATTAGGATATCTTTCATCGCCATTATTTTTATATAAAATATTACGATNTTTATCATCCATACACCAACTTTTTATAATACGCTTCGCCGCATGTTTGGGATNTTGTGGTTCCTCTTCTAAATCATCAATAACAAAATCTAATATAGCACAACCTAGCCTACATAAATCAAAGCTAAAGTTTGGCTCTAATCTAGGTTTTTCTTCATTAATATATGGTTCAAAATTATAAAGTCCTGCTGCATCACCTTTTAGATCATAGCTATCACTACAGATTATATTACCTCTAAACTTATATATCGCTCTTCCGAAATCAATAATCTTATAGATTTTTCCAAAAGNAGGAACTTTATAATAAGAACCATCATATTTGTAATATAGGTATGGTTTATCTGTCGTGACGTACATAATATTATTTGTATGCAAATCATTATGTGTTAATTGNTATGTTTTTTGATATGCCAATAGCATCATTATTATTTGAATTAGCATAGATCCCCACTGTTCATCTGGCAAATCTTCTCCTTCATTCGTTATAAGTGAATCTAATGTTTTTTCACATTTTTCTAGAGCGATTACTTGTACAGGAAAGTTAGTTAATGTAGCAAATAACATATCTTCAGATGCAGTAGAGTATTCATCACTATNATCTTCATCTTCGTCTTCATCTTCGTCTTCATCATTATCTGAGCCATCTGTAACTGATGATCTAGATGAACAATCAGAATCACTATCTCCATTAGTTTTTTCTTTACCATCATCACTATGATTTTTGTCTTTTAAATCAAATGTCATTAATAGGTCCGGTAAAGCAACATTTACTTCTTGATNTACAGAATCTTTCTCAACAAAAAGTGAATCTAATTCTTTTAAATCAGATATATCACTTAGANCTAAAATAGCATCATCATTAATTTCTTCATCTTCNAATACAAGCCTTTCTTTATTTTTTCTAGTATTGAAATTAAATACACCATTTGCAAATGTATTATCAACATCAAAAAGAGAACCNCGATTTTCATGAAAAAAATCTGATTCATTAAGGTATTCTACATCATCAGCAATATTAAACTTGAAATCATGTTTTTTTGCTAAAAAAGATCCATAAAAATCTAATGCATGCACAAAATTATGACTGTTTAACATCTGGCTAGTAAGATAAGTAAAAAAACTATCTACATAAGCAGCATTGTTTTTATCAGAAGATTTTGTATGACCTTTACTTCCTTCAAAGTTAGGTAATTCTAATAATTGAGAATCCTTCATATCATATTTGCCCATCATGTATTTAATAGGATCAATTAAAGGACTAAACTTAAAAAATACATTTTTTTCCTTAAGAGTTTCATTTTCTTCGATAGNACATGCAAAAAGATTATCATTTATTTTTTCATTAACACTTACTAATCGAGAATTGTTATTGAGATTAATTGCATCACAATTCTTTTCATTAAGATCAAAAAATCTTGTGTATAAAGGAATAAAGTTCTGAGGGTCACTAAGATTCATTCCGTCACTTTGTGTGACANTTTCAAAAAGTTTATCGTTATTGTTCTTTTTATAGGAGAACTCCATTAGAAATAATCAACAATTAATATTTTGTTCTTAAACTAATTTTCGCGTCGAAGTATATATTTTCTTTTCTAATTATCACTTANTATGTCTACAGAACTAGAGTTAAGTAAGTTTAGTATGCGTCATATTAGTTTTAAACCGGATGAAAATAAAGGACCTGTTATTGTTTTAATTGGGCGTCGTGATACAGGGAAAAGTTTTTTAGTAAGGGATCTTTTGTTTCATCATCAAGATATTCCTATAGGTACTGTTATTTCGGGAACAGAAGCAGGAAATGGTTTTTATAGTCAACATGTACCAAAGTTGTTTATTCATGATGAATATAATACGGCAATTATTGAAAATATTCTTAAGCGCCAAAGACAGGTTCTTAAACAAGTTAAAAAAGAGATCCAACAATATAAGCGCTCTACTATAGATCCTAGAGCATTTGTTATACTTGATGATTGCTTATATGATGCTTCATGGACCCGAGATAAAATGATGCGTTTACTCTTTATGAATGGAAGACATTGGAAAATTATGCTTATTATTACAATGCAATATCCTTTAGGAATCCCACCCAATTTGAGAACAAACATTGATTATGTTTTTATATTACGCGAACCATATATTAAAAATAGGCGGATTATTTGGGAAAACTATGCAGGTATGTTTCCTACATTTGAAAGTTTTGCACAAATCATGGATCAGTGTACAGAAAATTATGAATGTTTGGTTATTAATAATAATGCTAAGAGCAATAAACTGCATCATCAAATTTTTTGGTATAAAGCTGAACAGCGAGCAGATTTTAAATTAGGATCAAAAGAGTTTTGGGAGCTTTCAAAAGGTCTTGATAGTGATGAGGAAGATCTAGAACCATGGGATCCAAACAGTTCTAGAAAATCTAAGGGTCCACAAATTAATGTTAGAAAGGGGCGAAGTAAATGGTAAATAATTTAATAGATATCTAATAAATTATTTAAAATAGCTAATAATGTAATACATGCTATATAGTATTTACAAATAACTTTATTACTAATTTTTCTTTTTCTTTTTATCCTGATCCGAGGTGGCGGCATTGGGCAAGAAGAAAGGAGGAGGTGTTGGACTGACAGCAACATTTTCAGAAATTTCAATAACTTCATCTACATCGTTAGTGTTCTTATTTTGTGTAAGCTCACTAAGTCCATGATCTGTATTCTTATTAGTTACAACATTCTCATCTTCAAATAGCTCTTTGCGAATATCAGAAGCAGTTGCAGTCTGTCCTACAGAATTGTCAAATGTTGACACATCACGAGCACTAACAAGATTGCCATTTTCATCTAAAGTTTGTGTTAGCTTATTACCAGATTCAAGGGCCTTTTTCTTATTATCTTCAATAGCCTTCTCTTTTGCTTCTTTAATACGTGTTTCAAACTCGCGTGCTGCCTTTGTCTCGTTATTTTTCTTTTCATGCATAAGTTGATTAAGTTCGTCCTCCAAATATTCGACGCGCCCGGTTTTATATGCTTCAGGATCCCAAGGCATCCAAAGCCCTACTGGGCCTACAAAAACATCGTGATTTGGATCTACTTCACGCAAAAGCTTAGCTCTTACTTCGGCTTCGCCTTGTGTAGGAAATGCACCTCGAACTTTTACGCCTCGAGTGCTAGTTTGAAACTGATTATCTTGATCAAACTCTGCCTGAATGCGCTCTTCATTGTTGTCAATGAATGTTTTAAACTCATCTTCTAAATTAGAAGTAAAAAGATTATTCTTTTCTTCTTTTACAAAATCTTCTAAATCTTCAGTCAATACATCAAATGATACATCATGTTTATGAGAAATAAAACTAAGAAATTGTGTAAACTTCTCTAAAGACTTTTGTAATTCCCATCGCTTTAGGAATTGCTTAAAAAAATATGTATTTTTCTCCTCCAGAATCTTTTCTGGAGAAATAAATGATATACATACAAACTTTTGTCCAGCAATTGCTTTATCTTCATCAAGAACATCTACGTATTTAGGATTTACAACGCCATCACTATTAAGGCGGGTAGTTACTCCATTTGGTGCTTCTTTCCCAAGAGTTGTCATTCTATAATATAACAAATAAACTCTTTTTAAACTTCTTCCGTATTGAAGTTTTTTTCTGATGTTAAACTATAATGAACATGGGAATCGATCTCGGTGAACTTCTTAAGCGCGCTATTAAATACCTGGTTGAGGGTTTGATGGTCGCTATTGCTGCATTTGCTATTCCAAAACGGTCTCTTGCGCTTGATGAGATTGCATTAATCGCTCTTACTGCTGCTGCTACATTCAGTATTATGGATACCTACCTTCCTTCTATGGCCGTGAATGCTCGTAGTGGTGCTGGTCTTGGTATTGGTGCCAATCTTGTGGGTTTCCCTCGGTAAGCATAACTATCGTCTAAATAAAAACATCATTTCTTATAATAAAATAATTAAGAAACGATGACATGTTAGTCATTAAATCATGCACAAGAGATTAGCAATAATTTAGCAGATTTTAATTACAACGACCNCCCTGCCAATAAGGTGTCCAAGATAGCTCATCTTTAGTTTCTATTAATTCTGTTATTTCTTCTATTACATAATTTTTTTCTATAATATTTAAACTAAAGCTTCCATTCTCACCACTTTCCGTTTTGTGAAATAAATCTCCTGACCATGAAATTATAGCAGGACTTCCATAATATAATTTTCCATTTCTATAAATATTATCTTCGTGAATAATTAAACTTTCTTTTTTATAAGTTCTTTGACAATATAAATCCAAATATCTTGTTCCATTTAACACCATTAGATTGTTTTTTTCAAACCGATTTTGATACCATATTTCTTGTTGACAATTATATTTAATTTTAAACATTTTTTTTATTTCATTTTCGCTCCCTATAGATGATTTTGTTTTTGGTCCATGAATTTCTCGAAATATTCCTGTTATATTCATGCCATTTTCTACAACTAAATTATCAATTTTTAAAGCTGAACATCTTTTAATATTTTTGAGAGGAATAAGGGTGAACATGATTGGTAAGATATAAAAGTAAATATTAATACTATTCAATTTTATGAATAAAACTATAAACAATCTATTANACAGTCGGAATAAACTCCCAATCTAACTCTTCACATATTTTCTTCCAAATCTCATCTTGCTCAATCCTTTTTTCTCTATCTTTGAGCATTGGAAAAAATGGAAGAAAATCGCGCTGCTCTAAAAGTTCACAAAGTTTATACACGGTGTAATAATAATTTAGGAAGTTAACTCTATCATCGGGGCAATATTTTGCATATGGTTGCTGAATATCCATAAATAAAGAACAAAGTCTTTCTTCAAGTTCTGGACTCATAACAGGAGGTTTAATGCCTAGCTTATCTTTAATAAACGGTATGTGTTCATAATATTTATTATAACCTAATTTTTTAAGAATTTCTTTTGCCTTTTTATTTGTTAACTGTTTTTGTGATATTCTTTCTTTTTTAATTTGATTTTTAATATCATTCAACACTTCTTCAGGTATCTGTGTAGTTTCTTTTGCCTGAAACTGTGCAAGAATCTCTCTAAAGTGATTAATTCTTTTGTATGCATAAAAGCAAACCTCTTTTGGTGGTTCTTTGTATGATGGCTTTTCATTTTCAATTAAATATTGAACCGTTGCAGAACATTTATTACAAACTAATATACCTTCATGATCTATTGCAACTAACTCTCCTTGATGACAATTTTGACATATATCTGTCTGAACAACAAAATTATTAACATCTAAAAAATCCTCATCTACATTTGCCAAATATTTTTGAACATCTGTCATAGAATTATTTTTTTTACTTGGTTTAGTTGTTGCAATGTTAAAAAATGCATTTAATACTTTTGCTTTACCTTCTCCAGCTGCAGAAGATTTTTTATTTTCATAATACTCAAATACATATTTCGAATTGTCAAGATAATATTCTTTTCTAGCATTCTTGATTTGTCTTATTTCTACACTTAAATTATCTATTTTATCTTGTAGCTCTAATATTTTTTCAATATTTTGTTCTTGGTTTAATAATTTTTTTAGTTTATTTTTTTCTGCTTTCAGTGCAGGTAACGTATCATTTTCATCGCGCTCTATAGATTCAATCAGCTCGCGATGCTTACTGTCAAGAGTAGTTGTACTTTTTGCACACACTTGAATCGTTTTACTACTTTTAGGCTTAAAAGTAGGCATATATAGACTATATATTGTTGACGCACTAAGTTTTTAATTTAGTATTTAATGAAAGCTTTAATTGTTAATAACATATTTACAAATAAAACGTTAAAAATCTAATACTTTGTTCGCAGCTTAGGTTAAATGGCTAATTTATTAGAAAATAATGCTATTAATATTACAATTAATGAAGACTTTTCACCTGATATGCAAACTATTAAAAAAATGGCTTTTATATTTAATGCTGTTAATGATGGATGGGCTGTAGTTAAACAAATCGATAGTTATCACTTTACCAAGAAGCATGAAGGCCGTAAAGAAGTGTATTCTGATGCATATCTAAAAGAGTTTATCGAAAGAAATATGAATATTACTACGGAAAAATAAGATAATTTCGGTATATTTCTCTAAAATTTTTTTCTTTAGCAATAGTATAATACCATGGGAGGTGGATTAATGCAACTTGTCGCTTACGGCGCCCAGGATGTTTATCTTACGGGCAACCCACAGATTACTTTTTGGAAGGTGACTTACCGTCGCCACACTAACTTCGCTATGGAGTCTATTGAGCAGACTTTCAATGGCCAGGCTGATTTCGGTCGCCGTGTTACTTGCACCCTCGCACGTAACGGTGATCTTGCCTACCGCACATACCTTCAGGTAACTCTTCCTGAGATTAACCAGGGCCTGGCTGGGACCGACACTGGTAATCTCTTCGCTCGTTGGCTTGATTTTCCTGGCGAGCAGATGATCGCCCAGGTTGAGGTTGAGATTGGTGGTCAGCGCATCGATCGCCAGTATGGTGACTGGATGCACATCTGGAACCAACTAACTCTTTCTAAGGAACAGGAGCGCGGTTACAACAAGATGGTTGGTAACACTACCCAGCTTACCTACATCACTGATCCAGGCTTCGCTGATGTTGATGGTCCTTGCGCAAGCACCGCACCCCGCCAGGTGTGTGCCCCTCGCAACGCTCTTCCTGAGACCACTCTTTACGTTCCATTCCAGTTCTGGTACTGCCGCAACCCTGGACTCGCTCTTCCTCTAATTGCTCTTCAGTACCATGAGGTCCGCATCAACCTTGACATTCGTCCTATTGATGAGTGCCTCTGGGCTGTTAATACTCTTTCATGCCCAGTCGGCTCTAGTACTGTTAAGGCAACTGCCGCTTACGGCCAGTCTCTTGTTGCTGCGTCACTCTACGTTGACTACGTCTTCCTTGACACGGACGAGCGCCGTCGCATGGCACAGAATCCTCATGAGTACCTCATTGAGCAGCTTCAGTTCACCGGCGATGAGTCTGTTGGTTCTTCTTCCAACAAGATCAAGCTCAACTTCAACCACCCTTGCAAGGAGCTAGTGTTTGTTACTCAGCCTGACCAGAACGTTGACTACTGCGCATCTCTTGACTGCAACTCTGTGCTTTTCAAGACTCTTGGTGCTCAGCCATTCAACTACACTGATGCTCTTGATGCTGTTCCTAATGCCATCCATGCATTCTCTTCTCCGGAAGGGATTGGTGCTGGCGCTGGCGATTTCCTCACCACATCTGGTCTTTTCAACGATCCGGGCGCGGCTGGAGTTGATACCGAGGTATCGTACTGGTCAAGCGGATTACTCGCCTCGGATGCCTATACCGCCGCTGGTGGTGGCATTACCAACACCGGAGGTTTTAACGGTAGCGGACAGCTAAGCGCTGTTTCCGATGCTGGTGCCTTCGTGCTTTCTGAGACCGCTCTTGACATGCACTGCTGGGGTGAGAACCCTGTTGTGACTGCCAAGCTTCAGCTTAACGGACAGGACCGCTTCTCTGAGCGTGAGGGCACCTACTTCGACCTTGTGCAGCCATACCAGCACCACACCCGCAACCCAGACACTGGCATCAACGTGTACTCCTTCGCACTTCGCCCTGAGGAGCACCAGCCATCTGGCAGCTGCAACTTCTCGCGTATTGACAACGCAACCCTTCAGCTTGTTCTTTCCAATGCTACTGTTGAGGGTACCAAGACTGCTAAGGTCCGTGTTTACGCCACCAACTACAACGTCCTTCGCGTCATGAGCGGCATGGGAGGTCTCGCATACTCCAACTAAGTTGGTTAATCACCTCTTTCAAATAATTAAACTTATATCATTTTATCAAACAATTGATAATATGATAATACATCATTTGAATATAATAATAAGATTTGTATTTATATTTATATATAAATATATGGATTCTCTAACGAAAAGGTCTGATTATGATAGGTCTGTTTCTGCTTACTAAATACTACTCATCTTCTTTCGAGTCTGGGGGGTCGTGAGGGTCGGAGGGAGGGTCGTCACCTTCTGGTTCAGGTTCTGGCTCGGGTTCTGGCTCAGGTTCTGGCTCTGGCTCTGGCTCAGGTTCTGGTTCGGGCTCAGGTTCAGGCTCAGGTTCTGGTTCAGGCTCAGGTTCTGGTTCAGGCTCAGGTTCTGGTTCTGGCTCTGGTTCAAGCTCGGACTCAGGTTCTGGTTCAGGCTCAGGTTCTGGTTCTGGCTCTGGTTCAAGCTCGGACTCGGACTCGGACTGCAAAGTAACGTGTTTCCAAAAATTAACCCCATCGCCATGTGATCCCGCGTAGATCCATAATTTATTACTACCCCCGTCTATTTCAAGAAACATCATTCCTGGAACTTGATTAGCAAGGGCATTTTTGAATTGGTTGCTAGTAGAGGCGTTGTATTTACATTTAAAAGCCCACTAGCTGTCTTAGCATTACCAGCTACTACTTCGCCTGTCTCAATTTTATTTCTAAGATCGCAGAGAGCGTTGTCAGTACCTCTACTACGTAAATAACTACCATAATTAGCATAAGTTTCTCTGCATATTTTTTTAGACATAATATAATTTACACAGATAAATTATATTACGTTATGTGTGAATTAATTTGGAATAGGAAAAGGACGTTGTTTGGTTGAAACAACTAAATCCTTTGGCATAATTAGATTAGGTGTTTCAAACCAAGCTTTCTCTTGTACAGTTTTCAACATAGGGCATGGTTCAGATTGGGGGTTTACTAAATTAGTAGAATTGATGCCAAATAATGAAGATTCAATCTCAACAGGATTCTTGGAAAATGTTGCTGCAGGCATATGAGAAGGATTAAATCCTAGACAAGGTAATGCTGGATCATAAGCATTTCCAAATGGACCATGAACATATTCTATATGCTCACGCTGTTGTTTAATAGAACGTTGCTGAAGACAATAATCTCCCTTAGTATTTTTATTTCTAGTTGAAGCCATCTAATATATACTATGATATTCTTTTAATATTATTGCATAATTGCAAGCATTAATTGTTGCTTATTATCTTTCTTTAAACTACCTGTATTTAGAATATCGCAAAAACAAAGATGTGCCTCTTGAAATAAATCCATTGTAAATAATATTCTAAACAAATTTTTATTAGTCAAATGCTCTCCCATAAACAACATTAAATGTTTAAAACGTGTTTCATCATTACGAAAAATATCAAAAATATCTTTTAAGTGCTTTTCAACACTTGTAAACAATTTATCTGTCCGAACTGTTATTTCTTGATCGTTCCATTGTGTTAATTTAAATGCCTGTAATAATTGACTTCTATATAAATCATCACTATCTAATTGTTTGTATGTACACAAAAAATCATAAGCGTATGTGTCTAGTTTTTCGTTCTGAGTTTCAGTCATATAAATTAAATAACTTGATATTTTTAAATGAAGTTATCTAAACATACTGTTTATTAGTGTGCTGTGTGGCATAATTCTCATCTTTTGTCAATTGTTTTGTTGGAACACCGCCGCGAATCCATCCCTCAGCAGCAACACCCTCCACTAAATTAGCCGGATTGTTAATAGTAGCTTTAAGTGAAGGAATCATAGGAGTCTGACTGTAGTTTGCATATGAAACTTCCGTTGTTGGATTAATGCTTTTACGATTATTAGCTAATTCACCTTGTTGAAGTTGTGATTCTAATACAGCATTAGATTTTCCACGCCCCAGATAAGGAACAGATAAATATGGGCGTTGAAATAAACTAATTCTACATTTATCTTTGCTAAGATCGCTAATATGTAATTCTGAGTTCTCATCGATATTACAACCTCCTAGACCAACCTGATAACTACCACTAAAATTAATACCTGGCTGAGCAGTGGCAAAATCAACGCCATTTGTCATAGGACAATCTGGTCTAAATTGAGTAAGCATATAGTTGGCAGCACCAGCGTTCTGAACATTGCGCTGTGATAAGTCACATGAATCATCGCCTACTCTAGTCATATTGTTGAATGTATAATTGGATGTATAAGCCATTTATATATTCACACAACATTTAATTTTAAAAGGTATAATTAATTTGTACCATTAATCCTGTGTGGAGGCATAGAGTTTGTACATGCTATACTATTTCCCTCCTTACAAGAGATCATATCACCATAACAAAACTCTGCAAAAGACTTTTGATCATTTGGAATTTGAGTATTTGCTGTTGCATTAAAATGTATCATCGATCTGTCAAAATTAAAGCTATCTCCTAAATCTCTGAACAATCTCTCATCTATACCTGTTTTATCATCAAAATTGTTTACAACCATTTCTTGCGTCGTAGCATTAATTTCATTAACTACTGTAGGATTAAATGCTGGTGCTGCAGAAGGCCGATTGGGTTCATCTTGAATCTGCGGAAGTAACACATTCATCATGGGATTTTTTTCTTTTGGTCTTGTAAACTTTATCTCATCTAATTCTTTTGATGTCAAGTTTGCAAAACCTTCAGAAATATTTTTATGTGGCGTACCTACATTACCACCCTTTACAGTTCGTAATATTATAATTGCAATAATTGTTACAATTCCTGTAATTCCAACACGCATATTGTTAGTAACAAGATATCCTAAAATAGTAAGAATTATTACTAATCTAGTTACAGCATTTAATTTATCATCTGAAGACATTCTTTGAGTTGGCCATATTTCTCCAATTTTGTCTTTATTAAATAAAATTGTAGGATCATTTAACCAGAAGGTAGACTGCATCTATATATACAATATGCTATTTTTATTTCTTCTTCTTACCTTTTCCTTTACGCTTCTTTTTATTGCTTTTACTATTTTTTTCATTTGAACTACTATTGTCGTTACTCGTTCGTGGTACACTGCGCACAGCACCGTCTCCCGCTCTAAAAACTGTTTCACCTCTATTATTCTCAAACTCTGCTAGTAATTCTTGACGTGCTTTTTCTGCTATTGCTTCCATTTCAGCTAATTGTTCTGGTGTATACTGTGGTTCTTGATTTACTTGGTGTTGTCCGGCTCGAGCTCTAAGACGTTCTTTTTGTTGTGCAAGTTTAATATTTCTTTCCATGTGTGCTTGCATAGCAGCATGATTGATGTTACCACCTTGTTTGCCTAATCCCATTTTAGATAACATATTTTGTATATTTTCCATACCGGGCATTTCTTTCATCTTCTTCATCATCTCACTTGCTTCTTCAAGCAATTCGCTTTCCTTGATATCACCTTGTCTGATCTTTTCATCTAACTTTGATCCAACATTTTTAACCATACTCATAATTTTTTTAGGATCTTTTAACAATTTTGAAAATATATCATTTACACTTTCTGCATCTTTCATATCTTCCATTCCCAAATCAGCAGCTGTTTCTTCAGCGATTTCTGCAGCAAGTGCACCAAGCTTTCCTTGCATTAATCCTTGAACATGCTCATGAATACCCTGCGGATCAGGAATATCATTTAAATTAATGCCATCTCCCTCTTCTTGATTTTCTGCAGCTTTTTTAAACATCTCTTGCATACCTTCCATTGTTTCTTCCAATTTCTTTTTAAAGTCATCTTCATTAATCGCCTTGAACAACTCAGCTGTATCTCCAAATCCCTCTGCCGATCCAACGCCAGAAACACAAGAAAATAAGATTAACTGTAAATACTTCCAAATTGTTTTACGAGTATTATCACTGATATTCACCTTCCATAACTCTTTATAATCAATGCCAGGCAAAAAATGCAAATCTAACTCCTCATTTGTAAAAATCTCCTCATTTTCATATAAAATGTCAAAGAACCGAG
Source organism: Candidatus Pelagibacter sp. (assembly GCA_002704625.1). Next base: position 4,440 of record PAGZ01000034.1, on the reverse strand, counting down.
CTGGAAATATATTTTCACAGTATTCAAGTAAGCTTTTAGTAGCACTTGTAATTGACTCCTCATTACTTTCAGATTGCTTCCACAATATTTTTAATCTGTTATCTAAATTATTTTCTAACTCTGGAAATGTTGTAAGCATATCTTTTAACTTGTCATTCATTACTTTGCGGAATGAAGCATATTTCTCGAGAAGTAATTCTGGATTATTTGTATCCTTGTTAGATTCTTCCATGGTATAAAATGACTAATGATACATTTTTAAATCATGACACGTCTAATTATATAAACCTGAAAGCTTACACAGATTTTGCATATATTTTAAAACCTTGGCTTTTTCTTTATTCTCCATTCCCACTAATGGACCTTTGATTTGTTGAATCTTTTCTAAAATTGGTCCTGCCTGTGCGCTTCCTTCTACATCTTTACTATAATCTTTTTCAATAAAATATGATAAATCTCCTTCCATAATTTTATTACCATAAGGTTCTAGTACATATTCTTTAAATATCATTATAATCAATTTTGGATTTGCTTTTCTTAATTTTTTTAGAGCATTGGCAGCAGCAGCAATTTCAATATCATCAGGGAAAGCTCTGACAATGTCGTCTACAAACTCTTCAAAGTGATTATTAAATGCTGTCAATAATTGTATATTGCTAGTCATATGAAAAAATATCAGTTTTCTTTTTAAACACTTTATTATCAGTTACTATTTACTATTTGTGTTTCTATAATCTTGATCGCGTTGTTGTTGTAACGCTTCTACAGAAGTTCCTTTAACCGTATCAGCTTCATAGTTATCTGGAGGAGTTTCAATTTTATCCATATGTTGTATTGATGCATAATGATGTTGCTGTCTCATACCACCTTCACCTTTGGCAGAAAGATCTTCAGCATTTTGATCCAAAAAACTATAATTATCTGATGCAACGCCAAATGATGAATAACAACCACCAAAACCAAAAGCTGTTGGTTCCCCTGTACTTACAACTGCTTCATTTTTCATTGCCTCTACTGCTGGTGTCACATGATTTGCTATTTCATCTCCAAATAAGACCTTGTATCCTCTATTTAATAAAAGTAGTGCTGGCACCTTTGTTACTGTAGGCGGCAATAATACTTCCTGGCCATCAGATAATTGAACATAAGTTTGTCCATTAGAATGTCTAGAACGTTTATCAATACATATAAAATGCATCTCATCTTTAATAGGACTTCGTGATATCATTCCTAAAAGTTTTTTACAACTCTCACAATAGTTACTGTAGTAAAGAATTGTGCTCATTGGACTATATGGTTATAATAGCTTCGTGTTTTTAACTTAATTGCATGAAAAAATGATCCAAAGAAATATCTCTCTGATTATAGTATACGCCAATATGAATCCTGTTATTGCAAACCTTGTCGAAGATAACGATACTCTCAGATTTACCCTATCTGGTGTTAATGTGAGTCTTGCAAATGCTTTACGCCGAATTATGCTTTCTGATATTTTGTGTGTAGTATTTCGCACAACACCTTATATTCAAAATAAGATGGATATTTTATCCAACACAACACGGCTTAATAATGAACTTATTAAGCAAAGAATGAGTTGTGTTCCCATTCACATAAGTGATACATCATTTCCCATTGATAATTATGAAATCCAAATCTATAAAAAAAATGAGACCGATGTTATTGAATATGTTACCACAGAAGATATCAAAATAAAAGATCTTCAAAGTGATAAATATCTTTCAAGTGAAGCGGTTAAAGTGATCTTTCCACCTGATAAAATTACTGGAGATTACATCGATATTGCACGACTTCGTCCTAAACTATCTGAAGATATCGATGGAGAAGAACTATCCTTAACTTCTAGACTAGATATTGGTAGTGCAAAAGAAGACGGCGCCTTCAATGTTGTATGCACTGCTAGCTATGGTTATACTAAAGATACAGTTAAAATTAATGATTATCTTACAAAAATGGACAACGATCTTAAAGCTAACGGAGTTCCTCAAGAAACTATTGATTTCAAGAAAAAGGATTGGCTTCTTCTAGGTGCAGAAACATTATCTGTACCAGATTCGTTTGATTTCATTGTTGAGAGTGTAGGTCAATTTACAAATATGGATATTTGTCACAGGGCTGCAGATGTTATGTTGACAAAACTAAGTAAGTTTGAGCAGGCAATTAAAACTAACCCAACTCTTATTGCCGATAGTGAAACTACACTAGAAAATGGATTTGATGTAAAATTAATTGGGGAAGATTATACTCTAGGAAAAGCAATTGAATATGTACTATATGAAAAATATTATAAGAAGGGTATTATCAACTTTTGTGGATTCAAAAAACCACATCCTCATATTGATGAAAGCATTATTCGTGTTGGGTTCAAAGACAAAACTTCAAAAGCTGATTTAGTTGGAATGCTGTCTGCTAGTATACTTGCATTAACATCTGTATTTCAACAAATTAATGACTTCTTTAAACCTAGCACTGAAGAATAAAATAAATAATATGATTATTTATCATAATATTTATATTTTTGTATGATCTTTTAATTATCTTTATTTATCATTGTAATATCTTGTGCATATTTCATCTCATTTTTTGCTTGCTTATAATTGTAATTACAAGAATGCATTAGTAGACTAGGATGTAACCTATTTACATATGCAATAACTTCTTGACGCGTAATAATTCCCTTATATGATGCAAGAATATTTAAGTAATGCTCATGCAATTTAAACATGTGTGTTCTATATTGAGGGCTAAACTGATTAAGCGGCTGCTGCTTCTTTACATAGCAAGAAATATAGTTTGAATGCAAACTTTTAGTAAAATCATGAATTAATGAACGATATGTATTAAACAACGCTTTATGCTCAGGATAATATTTTAGATAATCTGTTAACTTTTCACTTTGACGAAGCATAATATATCTGTATTGTAGCTTTGGTTGATTGCCTCGAAGCTTTCGAACATCCTCATAATTTGGATTTCTAATTTTTGTCCGCACAATATGTCCATTACTATCAATACCTGTTAACATGGAACCAACAATTTTATAATCAGTTTCAGTACCCTTCCTGAAAATATGCTCCAAGTAATTATAATCAGGATTTACCATCTGTGGATAACAAACATATTTTGGTAGTTTATCAAAAACTTCCATTAATGGTATTTCAGAGACAATATTGTCTTGTATATTGTACACCTTAACCAACCAAATATATGGTTGTACAAATGGAACTACTATTCGATTATCTGGATGCTGCAAAACAAAAGAAAATACAAAAGACTTTGGAAAAACATTCAAACACTCCAAAAGATCTGTTTTGTCTTCTGAAAATTCCTCTAAATGCAAAAGTGCATCTAAAAACATCTTGCGAAATGTATTGCGGGGCTTGCCATCTTTTCCAGAATAAAAACTTACATTTGCTCCCACAGAACTGCGAGTAGCTAGTTCCCATTCTTTACCAGTATGAAAAATATTTATCATAGTTCCTTCAATATAATCTTGAGCTGTAATAGATCCTGGTTGAGTTCTTTTTTTAAAATCATCATATGAAATTGATTTAGGTGGCGCAAAACAACAAATTTTACCATTTTTTGCAATAACAGATCTAAGTTGACCCACTGAATCAACACGATCATTTGATAGCATTTGTTTGTCATATCTGATAATATTATATGTCTCTTCGTGATGCAACCATTTTTTAGTTTTTACTTTAAGATTATTACTTAGTGCATCGATATCTTTTTTGTCTGAGTTACTATTGTATAGCACGCTAAGGGAGTTCCCTTCAATTGTGTTAAGATCGTGTCTGCACATAGCCGGTTGAGTAGCCATTATTAATATTAATATTAATATAACTTTAACTTTATTTATTAAATCATTAGTGAGTAATTGAGATAAATATCTGTTCTATGTATAAGGTAATGGCCAGTATACCGAAAGAGCAGTCTATTAACTTGCAAATCGGAGATATTATTGAGATTAATGCAGCAACAGATGAAAGACTAAATGAAAAACAATTCCTTATTAAGTACATTGATAAAAGTAGAATTGATATTTTAGGTACAGATCGTAACACTATTAACATCGATATTAATGACGATGGTTTTCTTCGTAATGAATCTATTACATCAATTGCTGTACTTAGTCGTGCTGAAACTCCCAGTTATGCAAGACAAAATAAATTAATTCCTGATCAATGGATTGATATTTATTTCAGCGGAGATGTTCCTACAGTGATGACCGGTAAAATTACTAGTCTTGATGAAGATCAAATTGAAATAAAACTTGTTGACGATGAAGTTATTTACATTGATTTTGCATACAAGGGCATTCCTGATGATATTCCTATTGAAAAGTTTGTTTTACGAGATCCACCTGTTGGTGATGAAGAACCAATAGATATTACTCCTCCTGCTAGTGATGATACA
>PAGZ01000033.1 GCA_002704625.1 Candidatus Pelagibacter sp. | reverse complement strand
TGAAGTCATCCAGATCTACATATGGTCCTTTAGGAATAACTAAAGCATGAATCTTTTTTTGAGGACTTATGTCATGGAATGAAAGGACAAATTCATTCTCATAAATTTTTTTACAAGGTATTTCTCTTCTTAATATTTTAGCAAAAATATTGTTTTTGTCATATGCCATTTTATTTTTTTTGCCTTTTCTTTAATTCATCCATTACATCTTCGATTTTAATATCATTTGCTTCTAAGAGCACGAATAAATGATACAAAACATCGGATGCTTCATGAACTTTATTTGAATTTTTTTCAATTGCTTCGATAAGTTCTGCTACCTCTTCTTTTACTTTTTCAATACTTAGCTTTTGATTACTTAATAATTTACTCGTATAGGATTTCTCAGATGGAAACCCTTTTCGTTGACGAATAATAGAAATTAATTCTTCTAATGTTTTAAACATTTTTAAATTCTTACAGGAATTCCTTTTGAGTCTAAATATTTTTTTGCGTCTTGTATTGAAAATTCACCAAAATGAAATATTGATGCTGCCAATACTGCACTAGCTTTGCCTTTTTTAATACCATCATGTAAATGTTCAAGATTTCCAACACCACCTGAGGCTATAACTGGAATATTTACTGAATTACAAATTAGCTCAGTTAACTCTAAATCATATCCTTTTTTTGTTCCATCTCTATCCATAGAAGTTAAAAGTATTTCGCCTGCACCAAGTGCCTCTACTTCTTTGGCATAACTAAGAACATCTTTGCCAGTAGAATTTCTTCCTCCATGAGTAAATACTTCCCATTTATTTTCACCAGTCTTTTTTGCATCAATTGCAATAACAGTGCACTGGGATCCAAAGTTTTCAGCTGATTCTTTTACTATTTTTTTATCTTTTACTGCCGCTGTATTAATGGAAACTTTATCTGCACCAGAACTTAGTAAATTTGAAATATCATTTATATTTCTAACTCCACCTCCAACGGTCAATGGAACAAAACATTGTTGAGATGTTTTTTTTACAATATCTAAAATGGTATTTCTATTTTCGCTAGATGCAGTTATGTCTAAAAAACAAATTTCATCGGCACCATTTTCGCTATAAAATTTAGCTTGCTCGGTTGGATCTCCGGCATCAACCAAGTTAATGAAATTAATTCCCTTAACAACTCTGCCATTATTAACATCTAGACAAGGTATAATTCTTTTTAGCATTTAAAATTAGCTTAATAAGTTAACTATATTTCCTGAAACCGACAAACGTCCATCATATATTGCTTTACCAACTATTACTCCTTCAAAGTATTCCGGATGTTGTTTTACTGCAACTATATCATTTATAGATCCTACACCTCCTGAAACTACAACTGGAATCTTATTTTCAAGAAGTTTAACAATTTTAATAGTTTCTTCAAAATTAGGCCTTGTTAAAGTTCCGTCTCTTTCAATATCTGTATAAATTATTCTTGAAACACCTATGTTTTTAATTTTCATTAAAAAATCTGAGGCCAAAATTTTTGTTTGCTCTTTCCAACCTCTTAATGCGATAAATCTATTACGAACATCAATAGCGACTGCGATTTTATTTTTAAATTTACTACAAATATTCTCTAACAATTTTGTATCCTCGACAGCTATAGTGCCTAGAACTACTCTATCAACGCCAATATCAATTAATTTTTTTATATGATCAATTGATCTAATTCCCCCGCCAATTTGAACTCTTATTTTTGTTAATTTACATATCTCATCAATTAACTCACCATTTACTGGTTCTCCTTTTAGAGCGCCATCCAAATCAACTATATGAAGATCTTGAAATCCTGAGTCTGAAAATTCCTTTGCTTGGTCTATAGGAGACTTTTTATATTCTGTAGATTTATCAAAATCTCCTTTTAGAAGTCGAACGCACTTCCCCCCTTTGATATCTATAGCAGGAAATATTTTCATTAATTCTTTTAAAGTTTTCCTTTTGTCGAAGGAAGAATATTTTTAATTCTTTTATCAATTTCTAAAGCATCTCTTAATGATCTTGCTAAAGCTTTAAAACACGACTCGATTTTATGGTGACTATTATCTCCATAAATATTTTCAACATGCAAAGTAATTCCTGCGGCTTGAGAAAAAGCCTGAAACCATTCCTTGAAAAGCTCAGTTTGCATCTCTCCCAGCTTTTCTACTTTCAAATCAACGTTCCATATTAAATATGGTCTATTAGAAATATCTAATGAGACTCTTGTTAAAGTTTCGTCCATTGGAATAGTTGCACTTGAATAGCGTTTAATTCCCCTTCGATTTCCTGCTGCTTTTTTAATCGCTTCCCCTATTGCTATACCGGTATCTTCTGTAGTGTGATGTAAATCAATATGTGTGTCACCCTTAGCAACAATTTTCATATCTATTAAAGAATGTTTTGAAAGCTGTTCAAGCATATGATCTAGAAAACCTATTTTGGTCTTTATTTGATATTTACCTTTACCATCTAAGTTTATTTCGACAGATATATTAGTTTCTTTTGTTTTTCTTAAAATTTTAGCTTTTCTACTCATAACCTTTGAGATTTATACAAAGATATATAGCTAAATTCATATTTTAGCAATAAATCCGACGCATGGCCTTGAAGAATCAAATTAAATCTCCACATACACAGTATGAACACAAATCAAAATTGGCATGGGACTACTATAGTTCTGATAAGAAAAGATGGCCAAACAATTGTAGCTGGTGATGGCCAAGTTAGCTTAGGGAATACTGTGTTAAAAAGTAAAGCTAAAAAAGTAAGAAAAATAGAGAAAAGAAATGTTATTGCTGGCTTTGCAGGATCTACTGCGGATGCTCTAACTCTTTTTGAAAGATTAGAGGCAAAATTAGAAAAACATGCTGGAAACTTAACTAGAGCAGCTGTGGAATTAGCAAAAGATTGGAGAACAGATAAATATTTAAGAAGACTTGAGGCATTAATGGCTGTTGCAGATAAGGAGAAGAGTTTTATAATTTCTGGAACTGGAGATGTTTTGGAACCAGAAGATGGTTTGATTGGAATAGGTTCAGGCGGCAACTATGCTCTTGCAGCGGCAAAAGTACTATTAGAAACAAAAATGTCTGCAGAGGAGATTGCAAAAAAATCATTAAAAGTAGCTTCAGAAATTTGTGTATTTACAAACAACAATATTACGAGCGAAAAAATTTAATTATGATTCAGAAAGCTCCAAATCTAAAAGTGGTAAAGGATGCTAAAAGCAAGGACGCTTCCAAAGTTAGCGCTTTATCTCCAAGAGAGATCGTTTCAGAATTAGATAGATATGTTATAGGTCAAAACAGTGCCAAAAGGGCCGTTGCAGTAGCGCTTAGAAATAGATGGAGAAGACAAGCGCTCACAGATCATATGAAAGAAGAAGTGCTTCCAAAAAATATTTTAATGATAGGTCCTACAGGAGTGGGTAAAACAGAAATTTCAAGAAGATTATCAAAATTAGCCCAAGCACCATTCATAAAAGTAGAAGCAACAAGATTTACAGAAGTAGGATATGTTGGGAGAGATGTTGAGCAAATAATTCGAGATTTAATAGAAATTGCAATAGCAATGGAAAAAGAGAAAAGAAGAAAAGAGGTTTACGCAAAAGCCCAACAGGCAGCAGAAGAAAAAGTTTTAGATGCACTTGTAGGAAAAAAAGCAAGTTTAGCAACAAGAGAAAGTTTTAGAAAGAGATTGCGTTCTGGAGATTTAGATAAAAATGAAATTGAAATTGAAGTAAATGATGCAAGCTCTGGAATGCCTAGTTTCGAAATTCCCGGAATGCCTGGGGCAAACATAGGAATGGTGAATATTGGTGAAATGCTTGGAAAATCGATGGGCCCTAAAGGAAAGAAAAAGAAAATGTCTGTTAAAGAGTCTCATGAAATTCTTTTAGCTCAGGAATCGGATAAAATGATTGAGCAAGATAAAATTATAAAACAGGCAAAAGATTCGACTGAAAATAATGGAATAGTTTTTTTAGATGAAATAGACAAGGTATCTGCAAGATCAGATAGAGTTGGGGGAGATGTATCTAGAGAAGGAGTTCAAAGAGATCTGCTTCCACTTATAGAAGGAACTACTGTAAATACTAAATATGGACCAGTGAAAACAGATCATATTTTATTCATTGCTTCAGGTGCTTTCCAATTAGCAAAACCATCCGATCTTTTACCTGAATTACAAGGAAGGTTACCGATAAGAGTAGAACTGAGTGCGCTTACTGAAGAAGACTTCAAAAGAATTTTAAAAGAGCCCGATAACAGTTTAATTAAACAATATAAGGCTTTGCTAAAAACTGAGGACGTTGATTTAGAGTTTTCAGATGATGGCATAGATATGTTAGCAAAACTTTCTACTGAAATTAATTCAAGTGTTGAGAATATAGGAGCAAGAAGATTACATACCATTATAGAAAAAGTTTTAGATGAAATCAGTTTTACTGCATCGGATAAAACAGGTCAAAAAATTCTAATAAATAAAGAGTATGTCACTAAAAATTTAGGTGATCTTGTTAAGGACACAGATCTATCGAAGTTTATCCTATAATTTTTTGATTTTAATAATTAATGCTCCTTCTCCACCAAGTTCTCTTGGAGCCTGTTTTATATTTTGAATTTTAGAGGCTAAATCAATATTATTTTTAATAAAATCAGGAATTGTATTTTTTAATTTGTTCAAATCTAAAGAGCTATAAACATTTTGATTTTCTGTAGAATGAATGCCTTTCCCGGTTATAACTAGTATTTCATTTATACCTTTTTCATAACATTCAGGAATTATTTTGCTTATCTTTAAATTTGCTTGTTGAATTGAATAACCGTGGAAATCAAATTTATAATTTTTTTTTAGATTATTTTCACTTTGAAAATTATCTTTGTCATCAATATTAACTGGATTTTTTAAAAATTCTTCCCAGACTTTTTGATCCGAGTCTGGTTGTTTACTTTTTTTATTCAAGAACTTTTGATTTCAGCAAGATACCAATTCGGGTTCATGCTCGTAACTTTTCGTGTAAACTTCCAGTGATCAATTACTGTTTTAATTTTATTAGGATCACCTTCTATTATCTTATTATTTTTATCTCTTTTAACTGAAATGATTTCACTTACAAATTTTACTGTGAAAAAAAGAGCTTCTGCAGTTTTTTCAAATTTTTCGATTGCAGATGATTTTATTCCAATAAATGTTAACTCAGATTTTATATTCTTCGAAGCTCTTTCATTGATAGCTTGTTTAAAATTTTTCTGCATTGTATCAGTAAGTAAACCCTTAAGACTTTTTTCGTCTCCTTTGGAAAAGGAAGTTAAAATAGTTTCATAAGCAATCTCAGCGCCTTTTAGAAACTGTTTTTTTCCTTTAGTATCAAATTCTGTTGTAGGTTCATTTTTTTCGTGTTTGATTGGTTTTTTAAACTTCTCAAACTTTTCGCTAGAAAAATTTGAGTAGACTTTATTCTGGTGTCCTGTTTTTCTGCCCAAAATATTTCTTAGTCTAAGTATTATAAATCCAGCAATCATTGCTAGAAGTATGATGTCAAGATATCCAAAGCTATTACTCATTATTTGATAAATATACATTAATAATATAATTTGGAAACTGTCAAATGAACACAGTTTTATTATTTTTAATCGTAATACCAGCAATTGAAATATTTTTAATGATAAAAATTGGCCAGAATATCGGTGCTTTGAATACTGTTGGGATTATTTTTTTGACAGCAATAATAGGTATATATTTTGCAAAAATAGAAGGAATAAATACCCTTAGATCTGGAATTATTAATTTATACAAAAATAAAATACCTATTTTTGAAATGCTTTCAGGGGCATCAATTGCTTTTGCGGCCTTGCTACTCATAATACCTGGTTTCTTAACAGACTTTATTGGATTTTTATTTCTTATACCTTTTACAAGAAAGATAATTATTAATTTTTTTTTAATGAAAAAAGATATAACGACTTATAAAAATAAAGATTATATCGAAGGAGAAATCACAGAAAAAGAAGAAAAAGACAAAGATGAGTTATAAAATTGTAACCAAATATATAAAAGATTTATCTTTTGAAATTCACAGTACAAAATCTTATTTCCTTTTAGAAAAAAATATTAAAAATTATACTTTTGTTTGTGACATCAAGAGTAAAGAAATTAAGCAAAATATAATTCAAATAGATATAAATTTAAGATTGGTGCCAATAGAAAAAGAAACGAACAAAAATATTGATGTTTCTGTAGAATTTGCATCTGTAATTCAGTTAGAGAAATAAATTGAAAAAGAAGAATTAGAAAAAATAGTTCTTATTAAAGTCCCATCTGAAGTTTACCCAGAGATAAGAAATATTATAATGTTTTTATTTGAAAAATCGGGTTTCAATAAAATTAATATAGCTGGTAACATTGATTTCTCAAAATTATATGAAAATAGAAATACTCAAAAATAATTTTTCTTCATTTCTTTTTTAAGAAAAATTTTATGAAGTTGGATTTCCTCATCCTTCGGTTTTACTATTTTCTTAGAATATTTTAAATTTTTTTTCAATTCAGTAGAATTATTTTCAATGTTACTATTTTTGAAAACAAGAGAAGGCTCTTTTTCACCTACCAGATTAATATAGACTTGTCTTAATAATTCACAGTCTAATAATGCATTATGTTTAATCCTTTTTGATAAATCTATATTAAACTTCTTACACAAGTTATCTAAGGAGTTCGAGGAACCAGGATATTTTGATCTAGCCAATTCAAGAGTATCAACAATATTTTCTTTTTGATCAATTACATTTAAATTTATTTTTTTTAATTCATGATTTAAAAAACCTATATCAAAAGGTGCATTGTGTATTATTAATTTTTTCCCGGAAATAAATTTGATTAGATCTTTGGCAATCTCTGAAAATTTTGGTTCGTTTTTTAATTTTTCATTAGTATAGCCGTGAATTTTTATTGCATCTTTTGAAATTTCTCTTTCTGGATTTAAAAGTTTATAAAAAATTTTATTCGTAGGTATTAAATTTTTTGTTTCAATACAAGCAATTTCAATAATTCTATGACCATCTTTTACTGATAATCCTGTGGTTTCAGTATCTAATATGATTTCATTCATATTTTTTTTTGAATGAGATTAACATTTTTTTTTAATTTTTTTAATGAATAATTATTGTTGATAATAAAATCACAGAATTTTATTTTTTTTACAGGTCTAAGTTGTCTTTTATCTAAAATATCAAAAAGTTTCTTATTTTTTCCTCTCTTTTTAAATCTCGCTAACCTATTACGTCTCTTTGAGTTAACAAATATTATCTTATTAAAATTCTTCGTAAGTTTACTTTCTATTAAAAGAGGAATTTCGAAAATTAGGATTTTTTCCCCTTTATTTTTCTTGATAAAACTCTTTAACTCTAGTCTAACCATAGGATGTATGATTTTTTCGAGTATTCTTAATTTATTAGGATATTTGCTTAAAAGTTTTTTAATCTTATCTTTATTATCAACACCTAATTTTTTTAAAGCTTTATTTTTAAAAATTTTTTTATGGTAAATTTTTTTTACTTCTAAGTCTGCATCAAAAATTGGGTAATTATTTTTTGATAAAATTTTTGCTACAGATGATTTTCCAGAAGCAATAGATCCTGTTATACCAATTTTATTCATTTGCGAGTAAGTTAATAATTTTTTTGTCGATTTTTGGTTTTAAATTGTTCCATATTTCAAATGCTAATTGGGCCTGGTAAATAAACATAATTTTTCCATTTTCTATTTTCTTTCCAAGTTTTTTTGCTTCCAAAAGAAATTGGGTCCTTTCTGGATTATATATGACATCATAAAAAAGTTCTTGAGAACTTACTTTGCTATAATCTATTGGTATATTATCTGTTTTTTTTAATCCCAAACTTGTTGCATTTATTATTAAGTCGCTCTTTGGAGTTTCCCCCCAACTAATAATTTTTAAATTTGGATATATTTTTTTTAAATTTTCTGCTTTTTCTTTTGTACGATTACTTAAAAAAATTTCGGCAACTCCCATTTTGTTCAAAGCAGAAATAATTGAAGGTGAGACGCCACCAGCCCCTAATATAAAAGCCTTTTTGCCAGATACATTGTACCCTATATGTTTTATTGCATTCTCAAAACCGCCGACATCGGTATTATCACCAATGATTTTGTTATTTATTTTATAGATAGTATTTATTGAACCTGTTTGTTTAGCAAGTGGAGTCAATTCGTCCATAAATGGTTTAACAGAAATCTTAAATGGAACGGTTACATTGACTCCTTGTATTTTATTATTTCTTATTTCTGAAATTATTTCTTTGATGTCACTTTCTGTTAGCAGTAATTTTTCATAAACAGCATCAATATTGTTCTCTTTTAGCCAGTGATTATGTAATTTTGGAGAGAGTGAATGATCAATGGGATTTCCTATAACTAAAAATTTTTTCATTTTATATTATTCAAATATTCCTTAATTTTTGCAATAGGAAGACCCATTATAGAATTTTCATCTCCTTCAATTTTGGAAAATAACAACCTACCATTGGCCTCTATTTGGTAAACACCATACGCATATAACTCTTTGTCATTTATTTTACTTAAATAAGATTTAATTTCGTCTAAATTAAGTTCCTTCATTATTAAATTAGAAGTATCTGTGTAATTCCAGATCATAGATCCATTTTTAGAGATGCACACCGAGCTAATTAATTGATGTTTGTTTCCACTTAATTTTTTAAGTATGTCTAAGGCTTCTGATCTATTCTTTGGCTTTGAGATTAACTGGCCGTTAAGATCAATTACACTATCTGCACCTAGAACGATATGGTCAGGCATATTTGAACTGATTTTATTTGCTTTAAGTTCAGCAAGATTTTTTGAGATTAACATTGGGTTTGCGCCTTCAGAAATAAGTGACAATTTAATTTCTTCTTCATTAATATTTGATGGTCTTACCTCGTTTTCAATATTATTTTCATCTAAAATCTTTTTTCTAACTCCGCTTTTGGATGCTAATATAATTTTCATTTATTTTTTTTAATTTCAAAAATTTTTATTATGGAAGCCGCTGTTTCTTCAACTGATCTACGAGTAACGTCAATAGCAGGCCAATTAAATTTTTTAAACATTTTTTTTGAATTTTCCACCTCATCCTCGATCTTTTCAACGTCCGTGTAAGTTTTGAGATCTATTGTTTGGTTAACATTTGCTCTAGTTTTTCTAATTTCTGATAACCTTTGTGGATCAGCGTACAACCCGATTACACATAATTTGGAGCTTTGTGTTTTTAGGGCCTCGGGAATATTCTGATCTAAGACCAATGGTATATTGAGTGTTTTAAAGCCACGATTGGCCAAGTATATAGACGTTGGTGTTTTGCTTGTTCTGCTAACGCCTAATAAAATTATGTCTGCTGCATGGATATCTTCATTTTTTTTACCATCGTCGTGTGACATTGTAAATTGTATCGCCTCTATTCTCTTATAATAATCTTCATCTAGGACGTGCTGCGCACTTGGTTTATAAATTGCTTTCTGATTGAGTAATTTAGTAAAACTTAAAATTAAATTTCCTAGAACTCCAAAACAAGGAATATTATTTTTTAAACTTTCATTAGCTAAAAACTTAGCAAGTTTAGTATCAACAACTGTATATAAAATTATGGGGTTTTTCTTTTCTTTGCATTCTTTAATAATTTTGGCAATTTGTTGCTCAGTTCTTATAAAGACGTATTCTTTTTTTTCATATTCAAAATTTGCAAACTGTGATTGTAACGCAAGAAATATTCTACCTAGGGTTTCTCCTGTAGAGTCCGAAATTAAAAATATATTGTATTTCAATGTCATTAATTATGTTAATTACTTTATAATAAGTAAGAGATATAAATAAACACTCTAAATTTAGATTTTTTATTCATACAAGGTTAACAAGTTATAAACACTTTATTCTTTGTTTATAATTTCATAAGTAATATTCAACATTGTGTATAACAAGCAAAAATCAATGAATTTTAGATAAATTATGAGTATAAAAATGTAGATAAATCAAAGATTATTGGATTTACCATAACTAACATAACCTATTACAACTACTAAAGTTTAAAACTATAATATTAATTAATGAGTAAATTGTATGAATGTATAAAAGAAAGAAAGACCTCTTCGGTACCAATTTGGTTCATGAGGCAGGCAGGCAGATATTTGCCAGAATTTAGAGCAATAAGATTACATAATCAAGATTTTATAAAGTTATGTTTAACTCCAGAGCTGGTTGAAGATATCACTTTACAACCTATAAAAAGATTTAATCTAGATGCAACAATTATATTTTCAGATATCTTAATGGTTCCTTATGGTCTTGGCCAATTTGTTGAATTTAAAAAAGGATATGGACCATCACTAGGAAATTTTAACTTAGATCAAATATTAAAAGTTAAGAAAGAAAATTTTGTTAAAAAATTATCTCCTGTCTATTCATCAATAACTAAAGTAAAAAAAAAAACAAAAAATGAAAGTCTTATCGGCTTTGCAGGAGCCCCGTGGACACTGTTGGTATATATGATTAACAAACAATCACCAAAAAAAGATTTTAATTTTAATTCAATTATTAAAGACAAAGAATTAACACAAAAATTATTAAAAAAATTACAAGAAAGTGTATGTTGGCATGCTCAGAAACAAATAGAGGCAGGCGCAAATATAATACAAATATTCGACTCTTGGGCCGGACTTTTGCCACAAAAAGAAATACCAGACTATTGTTTTGAGCCAACAAAAAAAATAGTTGAATATATAAAATCTTTAAAAATACCAGTAATTTGTTTTCCCAAGGGAATAGGAAAAAACTATGAAAATTTTTGCTCAAATGTAGAACCAAATTGTATTAGTATAGACCCAAGTATAGATCCAGAATGGATGCGGGAAAAATCCAAAGGCATAGCCATACAAGGTGGCATGGACCCTAAAATTCTATTATCAGATAAAAACGATATAAAAAAAACAGTACAAAAATACCTAGATGTTTTTTCTGGCTACCCATATATTTTTAATCTTGGCCATGGCGTCTTACCTGAGACGAACCCGGAAACCATTAAACATATAGTTGAAATTATTAGAGGAAAAAATGGAAAAACATAAAATTACAATTGTAGGCAATGGGTTAACAGGTTTAACCACCGCGCTGATACTTGGTAAACTAGATATACAAATTAACCTGATTGGAAATTTTAAAAATAAAAAAAACCAAAAAGACTGTAGAACTACAGCGATATCACCCATTAATTACAACTTTTTAATTAAATTTTTAGAAAGCAATAACTCCAAACATTTTTGGCCCTCAAAGAAAATTAATCTCTATTATGAAGATAGTGATAGATATTCTAATTTTATGAATTTTGATAATAAAGGTCAGAATATAATGTATACAATTAAGAATAGTAAATTCAGAGAAATAGTTCTAAAAAAAATAAAGAAAAATAAAAAAATTAAAATAATTAATAATGAAGTAAAGAAAATAGACGAAAAAAGATCTATTGTTTACTCTAAAAATAAAAAAATTAATAGTGATATCATATTGTTATGTGTTGGAAGTAGATCCGAGCTAATCAGAAAATTAATTGGTCAAAGAATTGTTTATAATAATTTTAATGAGGTTGCTTTCACCGCAACTGTAAAACATGATTTGAATATTAATAGCCCTAAACAATATTTTCTCAAGGAGGGTCCCCTGGCCATATTGCCTTTGAACTCCAAAGAGTTTTCTCTGGTATGGAGTGTTAGTAAAAATCATAATTTAGAAATGATGAAAACTTTAATCGAGACTAGATTGAAAAAAATTTTAGCTTTTAAAAAGAGTATTAATATCTCAAAAATAGATTTTTTCCCTATAACATTTAAATTTAATTCAAACTTTCTCAAGAAAAATGTCCTCGTTTTAGGAGAGGGACTTTATAATATTCACCCTGTCGCCGGACAGGGTTTTAATTTAATCATTAGGGATATTAAAGAGCTAGATAGAGAAATTTTCGACCACCTATCGCTGGGACTTCAAATCAAGGACTCCCTTTTACTAAATAAATTCATGTTATCAAGAAAACCAGAAAATCTTCTCTTTGGTTTAGGTGTAAGTTTTATTCATAAGTTTTTGCAAAATAATAAGGTAACAAATCCTATTAAAAAAATGGTTTTAAAAGACATAAATAAATTAGATTTTTTAAAAAATATTAGTCTAAATTTTGCAAATAAAGGAATTTTTTAAATTGTGAACTTTTATAAGCCAAATGTTTTACCACATTTAATGGTCGCACCTAATGGTGCCAGACCAAAAAAGAAAGATCACTCCGAAGTTCCTGTAACTATTTCTGAAATAGTGAGCACGGCAAAAACATGCTTTGATGCAGGAGCGGGGGCAATTCATTTTCATATTAGAGATAAAAAAGAAAAACACGTTTTAGATCCTGTTCTTTGCAGGGAGGCTTTGGTAGAACTTCAAAAAGTGGTTCCAAAAATGCATCTGCAAATAACCACAGAAGCTGTTGGCAGGTATTCGCCAGATCAAATGAGAAAACTTGCATATGACGTAATGCCACCAGGTATATCAATTGGTTTAAAAGAAATGATACCAACAAATAAACCAAATTCTGAGGATATTAAACTCTACAAACACCTGACAGAGTTCGGAATAAAAATTCAACATATATGTTATGAACCAAATGATATTAATTTATTGTCTGAGCTTTTGGATAAATCAAAAATTTCTAAAATAGGTACATGGTGCATGTTTGTAATAGGTCATTACTCTGGAAAAATTAGTAAACCAAAAAAAATAAATTCCTTTATTGAA
>PAGZ01000032.1 GCA_002704625.1 Candidatus Pelagibacter sp. | reverse complement strand
TGTACCTCCAGCAGTTATATTTGGACATGTATTAGGATCAACTGGAATAGGGACCGAAGTGACAATTTTCTTCTCGACGTCGAGAGCTTTTACTAGTGCTTGTTGTACGGAGGCGGGAAACTCGCTTAAATTATTAAGTACAGGTACACCTGTCATATTAATTGTTTCGAATCCATTACTATTTATAGCTGCCATTTTCTATATATGTTATGTATAGAAAATGTTACAAGGTCATATTTTCCATAGTATTTTCTAATTCAGATGATTTGACTAGATTTAACCATTCCGATGGATCATCGATTATTTGAATATCATGTAAACTCATATCTTGAACTGTTTTTGATTGTTCATCAAAATCCATACAATTATCATCATCATAAAACTTTTCTAAACAATCATCATCTGGAAATACAATATTGCGTTTTTCATGATCAAGTGTTGCACCACATTGTGTAAAACGTGCTTTCCATAAGACAGATTCATAACAATAATATTCCCAATGTAATCGTGACGCATCTTTAAGAAATTCACTGTTTTTTCGTCCATAAATACCTGGAGGCATAATTAAATGTGTTGAATATAAGCGTTTTTCAGTTAATTTTTTCCAGCATTGACTACTTTTTTTTGTAAAGTGTGTTTCTATCTGTTCTACTAAATTACTAGAAGCTGTCACAAATCTTGATCTAATATTCCATGGTGGATGATCAATTATTCTTGCTAATGCAGAAGATACTTGAATTGTATCTTGCGTATTATATGTTTGATCAATTCCATCATAAATATCCGCACCAATAGAATGAGCATATTGTTTAATAATTTTTAATGTGTTTTCAACCCCACTGTGTGCTGTATGTATTTTACAATGCCAACCAATATTTTGAATATCTCTCGACTTTAATGCACCAAGTATTTGATAAGATTTATCAGGATACTTTTCCATCCAGCGTTGCCTTCTATAAATTATTGATGCACATTGTCGCTGTGAATATTGAGTTATAAGATACGCTGTACCAGAGTATTTACTAGTTCTAAGATTTGCTATCACGTCTGCTAAAAATTTTTTATTGCCAGTTTTGTAATAATTATCTACTTTTCTAGTTATATACCGACCCAAGTTGCTATTACTTGATGCATAAAACTGTCTGTATATAACGGTAATACCTTCAGCAATATTTGGAGTAGATGCTAGCAATTCCCATAACCAATACATGCATTCATGTAATGATTTTCTAGTCAAAAGACTTTGAACTAAGCTACCAATAACCTCATCTGTTGGATATAGATTTTCACTTAGTTGTAGTTGAGTTTTCATAACTGTTTATAACATTTAATACTAATCAAGATCTAAATCAATTTTCTTTTTAATCGTTTGATAGTATATAAGATGACCAAAAAAGAAATCTCATATGCAGATCTTGTTACACACACAATGGATAAGGCTCGTGCGGAAGCAAAAAAACTTGGCAAAAACTTTGATAACAAAGCTGCAATTGGCGACGCCGCCAAAAGATGGGCTTATATTAAAAGTGGAAGTGATCCAGAGTTTTCAAAAGGCGAGTCTTCGAAAAAACCGCGAAAGTCTAGAAAAAAGAATAAAAAACCAAAGAAGGGCCACAAGGGTGCAGAATCTATAACGCGTCCAGGACACAAAGACTTTAGAACCGCCAAAGGTTTCAAATACTATCATCGCGATGGTCATATTGAAGACTATAATGAAGAGGGTGTAAAGGGCAGACCATACTCACATTATAACAAACATCTTAAATCTGCAGCCGATGTTCTCAAAGTTATGGACCATTGTTTAGAGAAAGATATGTCTCTTCAAGAATGTAGAGATAAAGTTTCTGCCATGATAAGTAAAGGAAAAACCGCTAAAAGGGGGAAAAAAGGTAAGAAAAAAACTCGTAAAAAGCGTGGAAAGAAAGATAGAACGTAAATCATCATTTGTTTAAAGGTAATTTCAAATGATGTATATCATTTTCAAATCTAGTGATGGTTATTTGTTTTTCATCATTAAATATTTCAGCTAAGTCTTCAAACCCACTTATAATACCATCTGTAAAAAATATATCTTCAAAGAAATGTTGTGTTTCTTGTATATTAAGTCGTTTGTCAGGATCAGGGTCAATATTTTTAAACAATAGCTCTAAAAACAAAATGACCATTTTGTTGCGAGAATCTTTGTGTGGAAAAAGCAATGTCAATATTCTTATAAACATTATAGAAAGAGAATAGTTGTCCCAAGTCCAACAGTTACTCAGTAAATCGTAAACAACTTCATCTTTACTTTTTCCAAGATATTTCTTTCCTTGTCTAAGACACATATTTCGATAATCATCAACAACTTCTGGACCAAAATCTTGTAATACCAAACATGCAGCAGTTGTTAGCTCAGCAATTTCTACAATATCATCTTCAGTAAGAACATTATTTGTTTGATTCGTAAGATAGCATATAATGTTAATATCTAAACACCAAACATAATAGTCTGGTGCATAAATATAAAAATACTTATGCATATTATTATCAGCAAGTTTTTCTATTGGTATTGAGATACCAAAATCAATAATTCTAGGGGCTGTAGTATTTTTTGTAAAAAGAATATTTTCTAATTTTAAATCAAAATGTACTATTTTTGCAGTATGAAGTTTATCAAGAGCCATTAATAGATATTTATATGTTTCTATAACTGTAAGAATTGCATCTTTTGGATTTAATGTAGATACAACTTGAGTAAATGGCATAGATTGTACATAGGGAATATTCATTGCAACATACTCTTTATCCATACTTTTAATTACCTTGCACTTCTGCAACTCATTTTTATCAGCTTTTCTGATATCAATAGCACATCTATCTATTACTGGCAAAAAAAACAATTTATAGCCTTCATATTCGGATAAAATCTCTCCTATGATAGTTTCATTTTCTGAAGTAAAGTTTCTAATTTGTACTTTTGTTACAAAACTTTTATTANTTGTTGATTCTGCTTTACAATTTAANCCTGGATAAAATATACATCCAAAACCACCTTGACTAAGGAGTTTGCTCATATACATGTCATCATAATATAAAAATATGACTACAACTTGTTTTACACCTTTGAACATTTAACCTTATATATTACGAGAATAGAGATAGTAGCGATTTTTATATGTTTTCTTAACTTTGTGTTGAATATCTTCTGCAGTAAGAGTGTTGCCATTCTCGGCAAACAATCTTTGAATCTCAGTTAACAAAACATCTTTGTTATTTTCAACAAAAGTAGTATAACCACTTGCAGGGCTATATCCATCATTATTATAATTTTTTTCAATATGTTCATCCATAGCAGTAAGAATACT
Organism: Candidatus Pelagibacter sp.; assembly: GCA_002704625.1. Next base: position 10,441 of record PAGZ01000032.1, on the reverse strand, counting down.
ATTATCCATACTTACATATTGGCGACGTTTCTTTGCTTTTTTGTTTTTATCAACGCTCTTGGTTCGGAAATAATATCGACCAGCTTTGTACATTTTTTCTCTAACATTGCCATCATAACCTAGAGTATCAAGTCTTGTTTCTTCAGCAGTAATAATGTCTATATTTTCGTCACACAATTCTTTCCATGCTTCCTTGTAATCTTTTCGAGTATCATATTGGTGNATTTTTGCAAATACAGTAACTAGTTCCTGTACATTTGGAGCAAGTTTAAAACGATATACCTGTATATCGTTTTCATCAAATGTTGTGCTTGATATTGACGATTCGCTATCATGATTCGTTTCTGGGCGANCTTGAGCTACGTTATCATCATCACGAAGATTGGTTTTAACACCAATAGTCTTCATGTCATTTGTTAATTTATCAAGTGAATAATGATTAGACGTTACAGCTGTTGTGAGTAGTATTGTTGCTATTATGTTGTTTTATACGGATATGTGTATGTGTGTAAGAAACTAAAATTAGAGACAAGCATTTCAATTTTTTTACAAAAACTTTATAAATGAGCGAGTTTTATTCAATTATGTCAATGCCATTTTACATTCATAGCAAAGAATGTTATATCAAAGTTTTAACTTTAGATAGAATGCCTGCTNCTGGAAGTTCTCTCAATCAAATAGTTAAGCGCGTTACTATACCAAAGCTATCTCAATTTCAACAAGCAACAGCATGTAATCCAATAGAAAGATGTGGAAATGTATTTATTAAGCCTGGTTGTTCTTGCAATGATTATGCGACAGAAGAGGATTTACCTATTATTTTTACATTTTTATCACAAAATAACTATACAATAAATACAAACGTAACTCAAATGTTAAACCAAGGAAATGTGCAAAGTAGATATTCGTTAATTTGTTACATTAATCNATAAAAATGAAACAACTTATAATTAGCTTATTACTAGCATTATAATGGATAAACAAATCAAGAGCTATATTGCACAACTTGACGAACAGGAAAAACTAGTATTAGAAATTGCCAAGGACCATCTAGGCAGTTCTTTTGATATAGAACGTTCTATAGGATTTACATCTTGGTTAAAAACTCAACNCGAGTCAAAAAATGATAAAGTAAAATCAGGTAAGTGACAAGATTATTAATATTTAAGCTTATTACTTTTTTCGAGTTGTTCTATGTCTTCTTGCCTTTCTAGTACTACCATTGTTTGGTTTTTGAAACCTATTAAGAGTTCGTTTTAGACGACGTATTGTTTTAGCAGCATTTTTCTTTTTACTGCCACCATATGCAGAATATCCTCCACGCATTTGTGTATTTGCAGATGCTTTATAAGGTATATTTCTAGCACGCGAATCTCCAAGTGCCGCTACTGTGTTACTAATACTAGGATTAGTAACAGCATTTGCAATTTTTTGTGCACTTTTNGCTTGCGCCATTATTTCATTTGCTTTACCTTGTACATTTTCAACGGCATCTACAACTTTTTGTTGTGCATCTAACAATCTAGGTCTATATTGATCAACAACCTGTTGTTTTGTATTTTGAACCATTTTTAATCCATCAGACAGAAAGACAGCATTAGTTTTAATAGCAGGAATAACAGTAGAAACAACTACAGCATTAAACCAATAACCCATTGCTGCCACAATACCAACGATTTGTCCTCCTGGAATAGCCTCAATCATCGCTAATCCCGTATCTATTATGGCAGTTGCAGCGCCTCTAGCGCCTTTTTCGCCTGCATCATCTAAAACTTCCATAAACTTTTCTNTAATTTGGTTTAATTCTGGCTCAGCAATATCAATAGCTTTACTTAGCGCTTCCGCATAAAGTTCTAATGCATTTCGTAAAGCTGCTTTTACTTTAGGATCACTAAGAGCATCATTTACCATTTTTGCTGGTTCTTCAATATTATTAATTATATTTGGTGCAATTTCACTCCAACTTTTATCAACTATTCCTTCTGTTAGATCCGCAGGAATTATACTATCTATAGCACTAACAGCAGTTTCTGCAAGACCACTAATAGNATCTAATATTTTTGCGCCTTTACTATCAGGACCTGTCATGAAACCTTGTTCAGATAAATCTCTGTCTTGCTCTATTGCTTCTAATCGTTCTTTACCGAATTGACTAACAGCACCTCCTTTCTGTTTAACACCTAATAAAGTATTTGTAAAATTGTTTAATATTTGTAAGGAATCATAAATATTGGCCATTGTGTATATGTATTATAAGCATATTTATTTATCTTTCTTATTTTGTTGGCTTACATTTTGCACGCTATTTTTCCATTCATTGTACGCTAGCTTAGTTTTCACTTGATCAGCTATAGATTTTTCGTCATTTTTGTAATCCATGATACTTCCTGCTCGCCTAAAGTGGTTACTTTTCTTTGTTATAATTTTTGGCTTATCATTATGCTTATTTATTGGCTTATAGTTATAATTTTTGAAAGTAGCAAATACATTTTCTTCTGGNACAGATGAATCGTCTTTTTTATCAGAATTACTATCTTTTTNTGTTCCCTCACAAACGTNTNATTTATTAGCCNTTTTCCACTCTTCAATTGCATTATCATACTNTTGCTTATAATTTACTACTAGACATTTACAATTATTATCAATAGCATATTTTTGAGCACATGCGTCTAGTTCAAGATATGTAATGAGTTTATTATTACACCAGTAATCAAATCGATTACTATTATCATCCCAGCACATAATTACTTTATCAGAACCATCAGTTTCTATTTCAAGAAAAATACTCTTCAAATCTTTCTTTTTATCATCAGTTAAATCTTTTTCTTCTAGCTCATTAAACTCTTCATAAAAACGTTGAATAAACGGCAATTCTTCGTCCGAATCCCACTCTTCTTGTTTTTGCGCTATCATTATACCAATGACAACAAATGATGCAGCAACACCTGTTACAAATACTCCGATAGAAGTAAAAAATACATCAAAAAATCCAGGTTCATATTCAGGTAGNTCAGTAATNTTCATGATCACTTATNATATATTAAAATCATTAAGGTTTAAGTGGTTACAATTGAGATTTTCTGAGTTCAAATAGCTCATTGATTTCTTCATCTAAAGACAGCACTTCATACAATTTATAACTTTGTTGTGTTGGATATAAACATACAAGACACATTTTACTAACCTTTTTTCCATAACACTTTTCGATAATAGCCTTATATGTATTTAATTGCAACGAGTAATGCCAAAAGTTAGTATCAGGTAGATGCTTGATACATTCAGTCGTAGAATATGTTTCAAATCGTTTATTTCGGACAATTTTCTTTGAACGCTTCCAATCATAAATCATTAAAGTTCCATCAGGAAGTTCATAAACCATATCAATAGATCCCGCTAACTTTAATTCTTTATCCCATACTGTCCATTCTGTTCTATATGGAATAAATCCTTTGGCATGCTCTTCTTGATATCTAATAAATTGAGCATATTCTATAGAATTATTTTTTACAGTAAGACCATTGTAGAAACATTCAATATCGTGATGTATCAAGGTACCTGCCGCAGCGGCAGTAATACGATTCTTTTCCCAACCAGCTTTTATTTCTTCAGGAGTTTGCCCATAATATTTATTATCTGGCCAATTTGGTCTTGCCATCATCCCAGCAATAACTTTATCAGCGTTAAACTCTTCAAAATGACTGTGATTCCAAGTAGTAACAGACGTAAAACTAGAATCGCCATCAATAGTGTATGTATGTGTTGGTTCATCAAATTGAATATGCGCATCACGAGGATGTGGGTGTTTTCGAGCAAGAGTGTCCATAATTTGTCTGTATAATATTATAATGTATTAGGTTTACATCAATTTTTTGTAAAAAGTGTTTAATGTAAAGATAAAAACCATAATTCTTGTGCCTCTACATATGTAGGTAAAAAAATATATGAAAAATTATTCTCTTTAGCATATGTATATGGGGTATGCGGTTGAATTGTCTTTTGAAATTAGAACGAGCGGATTAGGTTATACTCAACAAATAAGTGCAATTAATACAAAAGCTCGTGAATATGGTTGTTCATCTCATTATAGTATGCATGAAATTGAAGGTGTTGGAAGAAAAACTGTGCGAAATGAAAATATTACAGTAGTAATTTTTGATTCAGATCCAGAAATAGACGAAAATATGTTATTATTTGTAAAAGATATTCGTAATAAAAACTTAGGTTATATAGATTGCATTTATAGAGATGATATATCATGTAATTTATTATATGCATCACCAAAATATTTGAGACGACTTGATAAAAAATCATCACTTGAAATCCGCAGATTAATTAAAAATAGTGATGATACGATAATCCCCAAAATCAGAAAAGCTATGAAAGTAAATTAATAATCTTGTATTTGAAATAAAATTATTAATTAGTTTTATAATAACNAGGGGTAGGACCAACTACAGGTGTAGAAACAGGTAACATTTTTGCTCTAACACTTTTTGGTGTTTTTCTACGGCTTTTCTTTGATGAAGATGTTGACTTCTTCTTTTTTTTACTTTTTTTACTTTTTTTACTTTTTTTATGAGATCGTGATTTTTTTTCTTTTGTGTCCAACACTTCTAATATTGGTCCTTCCTCTATCATGATATGATCATCATCAAAATCACTAGATAATCTCTCCATTAATGTATTGCTCGAAGATGGCTTGGCTAAAAGATTCATTACATCATCTTCGTCAAGTGACATTACTATTAATTTATCTTTTTGTACTCCTGCAATATCTAATGTTTCACCATCAAANTTCATNTTAAAATAGCCTTTATCAACTGTTTTGTTATTTACACTTACCTTATATGCCGCCATTCCTTCAATCAACTGTTGTGTCATTATAATATATTCATAGAATATTACTTATATTTTAACTTTAGTCTATAATAAGCTAAATGATTCTAACCTATTATATATAATGCGTGGTACCCGTAAAAATAGAAAGGGCAAGATCGAAAAAAATCAAAAGGTAAAGGAGGGGCCCTGTATATTTCCATTTAAGCATAAAAGAAAAGACTATGATGTCTGTATGAAAACGGATAAAGGAGAGATTTGCGCTACTGAAATCAATGAAAAAACAAGAACTATGACAAAATATGGTTATTGTGAACCAGAAGAAAGATGCCCGTCTCGTAAAAAGAAAAGTAGTTCACCTAGAAAAACATTAAAGAAACCTAAGAAACTAAAACGCAAAGTAAAATTAATAGCTAATACGCCTAACAAAAAAGCAATTAAAAAATTGATTTCAACTTCACCAAAAAAGGGTGAGACAACTAATAAAGCTAAAATGTCGCACACAAAATTGAACAAAAAAACCAGAAAGGTCAAGCTCAATATTGTGAAGAGCTTAAAGCCATCTCCGCAAAAGAGTCAAGAAATGGCAGCTGCTGTCAAAGAAAAACATGTTTATAATGATGAGTTTGTTGATATCTTGGGTCAACTCGAAGATATAATGACTCGTCAAGGCGAACCATTTAGAGCAAGAGCATATCATAAGGCGGCTGAAAGTATTATGACCTACTCTGACGATATAACCGATCCAAAACAGGTTGAAGGTCTTCCTGGGATTGGTAAAACAATCATAACTAAACTAAATGAGTATGTTACTACCGGGAAGTTGAATGCAATTGAAAAACGCAAAAACGACCCAATAAATATTCTTACCAAGGTCTATGGTATTGGTCCTAAAAAAGCAAAAGATTTTGTAAAAGAGGGGCTTGATAGTATTGAGAAGCTGAAGCAGCATCCAGAAAAACTGACCAAAGCACAAAAGTTTGGTGTAGAGCATTACAATGACATTGAAGAGCGTATTCCTCGTGCTGAAATTGATGAATACAAAATAGCTTTAGAGAAAGTATTTAAAGAATCTACTCCGCCAGGTTCAAAGTTTGAAATCGTCGGTTCGTATCGCCGTGGAAAAGAAGAGTCTGGTGATATTGATTTAATTATTACGAATTCAGAAAACAACAGAAAAGCATTTGAAGACTTCCTCAATGCTTTAGTAGAGAAAGAAATTATTATTGCACTCTTGTCCAAGGGACGTACTAAGAGTCTTACAATTGCTCGCTTACCAGAAAAGAAAGCGCGCCGCATAGACTTGATGTATGCTCCTCCTGCGGAATATGCATTTGCTACATTATACTTTACTGGTTCTAAGGCTTTCAATACTATGCAACGTCAGCGTGCACTTGATCTCGAATATACATTAAATGAGCATGGATTTCATGAAATGAAAAACGGTCGTAAAGGCGCAAAGGTGGAAAAAGAGTTTCCAACGGAAGAGTCGATCTTTGAATTCCTTGGTATGGTGTATAAACCTCCTACTGACCGAAGAGATGGTCGTTCTGTTGTATTGAAAAGTAAGCCAGAACAATCGTTGGCAAAAAATGTTATTGTGCCTCCAGATCCACAAGATCTTGGAAAGGCAGAGGCAGTATTGGGACAGCCAGAGCCAATTGTAACTGCTGCTCCACAAGAGAAGCCTAGGCCCAAAAAGAAACGTCGTACTCTTAAAAAACAACCTGCTTCTGATCCAAAAGATCTAATTAAAGACTTTAAAAAAAAAGGTGTTAGCTTCCTTAAAACTTTAACCGCTACTGAAATTGCTGGCATGATTGACCAAGCAAATCAAGCTTATTATGGCAATAAGGATGAGTTAATGTCTGATGAACAGTATGATCTTTTGCGAGAATATGCACAGCGTGAACATGGTGATGATGAAGAAGTAAAACAAATTGCAGACGAAGGCCATGTAGGACTACAAATTGAAGGTTTGAAAAATAAAGTAAAACTGCCATATGAAATGTGGTCAATGGATAAAATTAAACCTGATACTGGCTATCTTTCAAAATGGGCTGCAAAGTTTAGTGGACCATATGTACTATCATGCAAACTAGATGGAGTAAGCGGATTGTATGCAGGTGGTAAACTTTACACCAGAGGTAATGGTATTGTAGGCCAAGATGTAAGTCATTTGATTCCATATCTTCAGCTACCAAGTGATTCTAACGCTGTGATTCGAGGTGAGTTCATTATTTCAAAACAGCTGTTTGCTAAAAAATATGCCAATGACTTCTCTAATCCTCGTAATTTCGTGGCTGGAGTTGTTAACTCTAAGACCGTTGATGTTTCGAAAGTTCAAGATCTTAATTTCGTAGCATACGAGGTTGTTGAGCCAGAAATGAAACCATCAGAGCAGATGGCTCTTCTTACTAATGCAAATGTCGAATGTGTTAGATTTATAGAAGAAAAGACTGTTAGCAACGAAATTTTATCTGAACTTCTTGTTTCCTGGCGCGAGGATTACAAGTATGAAATTGATGGAGTAATCTGTGTTGATGATAAAGTTTATCCGCGTAAGCGCGGAAATCCCGAACATGCCTTTGCTTTCAAGATGGTTCTCGGTGATCAAGTTGCTGAAGCAAAGGTTGTTGCTGTTATCTGGACAGCAAGTAAAGATGGTTACTTAAAACCGCGTGTACAGGTTGAACCAGTAGTATTGAGTGGTGTAAAGATTGAATACGCGACAGGATTTAACGCAAAGTTTATTGTTGATAATAATATTGGTGTTGGGGCGATCATTTCATTGGTTCGATCTGGAGATGTAATTCCTCATATCATGTCAGTAGTAAAACCCGCTCCAGAGCCTATGATGCCAGAAGTGGAATACAACTGGAATAGTACACATGTTGATATTGTTGTTGCAAATAAAACTGCTAATAAAATAGTAAATCAGAAAGTTATGACTGCATTCTTCAAAACAATCGAGATTGATGGAATGGGATCTGGAACTGTCAAAAAGCTAATTGCAGCAGGATATGATAGCATACCAAAGGTTATTGCAATGACAAAAAAACAATTTCTTGAGATTGATGGATTCAAACAGAAAATGGCTGATAAGATTCATGATGGAATCGAAGAAAAAATGGCTGCAGCTTCTTTACCAGTTTTAATGGATGCTACTAATATTTGGGGACGTGGATTTGGTAAAAAGCGGTTTACTACTATCTTGGCAGAGTATCCAGATATTCTCACAAGCAACGAAAGTGATGCAGAAAAAGTTGAAAAGGTAAAATCTGTTTCAGGAATGGCCAAAAAGTCCGCAGAAAAGTTTATAGAAAATATTCCAGAGTTTAAATCGTGGGCGAAAGAGGCAGGAGTTGCTGATAAATTAAAGTATAAGTCACATGCACCAGAGATAGATAAATCTCATCCGTTGTATGGCAAAAAGATTGTAATTACCGGATTTCGCGATAAGGAATTAGCTGCTAATATTGAAGCTGTTGGAGGACAAATGGGCAGTTCTGTCTCAAAATCTACTTTTGCGGTATTGGTAAAAGATAAGGATGAAGATACAGGAAAGGCGGATCAAGCCAAAAAACTTGGCGTTACACTAATGACTCCTGAGGAATTTAAAGATAAGTATTTTTAAAAAATAAAACATTTAAGCATATTTTTTATTGTAATTAAATAACAAATATGAGCACGACAGACAAATGTTCAGGCAATGAGAAAAATAAGACAAAGAGTTTTATACAAACAGTTGTTAAAGATACCCACGCATATGATGCCATGGATAATGAAAATAAAAAAGCTGCCGATGTAATGAAAAAAAAAGGACTACAAGAGGCAGCAAAATATATGATGGATATGGCAGGGGGGGATTATGGAAGAATGCGGATGATGTATGGTTAACACCAGTTACTACAGATTAACGGGCGTTCATATGTGGTTGTCAGTCCAAACCAACCATCTATCGTGAGACTAGTTGCACCTTGACCCCATTTATACTTACACATACACATATCATTAGTTATACTTATTACTAACACCGAAAACCCAATTACAAACATAACAATTACTAATGTAACCATTATTTTTATATCAGATTCAGTGATAATTTCACTATTATTTGCAAGCCTTAGCATTCTAGCTTCAGTATGATGTATGAAATCATTTGCATCAATAGGAATAGCATTTTCAGCCATATGCGCTAGCATGACATTATTCATAAACATATTGTGTGGATTAATATCTTGATTTTGTTGTTCAAAAATATTTCGACGACCAAGTCTACGACGCATGACTGGATGATTACTATTTACATTTGGTATAGGTTGTTCTAGATTAATATTTTCTCTGCAATTAGGACATGTGCAGTTTCTATGTCGGTTTTGTTGTTCCCATTTTCTTAAACAATCAGTATGAAACCTGTGAGTACATCTTAGGATTCGAATATCACCTTCAAGAGGTTCAAGACAAATAGAACAGTTTTCACTAGGCATGTTTATATCGTTTTTATTGCCACAAAAATAAGTGTTCTATCATTTCAATTTTGTAGTAAATATTAAAACATGAACTCAAATTGAACTACATTTTTCAGATTCATTTTAAGGTGCTTATAAATATTACGTCTTATTTTGGTAAATATTTGATCTTTTTTAAAATTACCACCAATAACTTTTTGAAGACGATCTACGTACAAATCTTGATATCTATCTTGTTTAGTTTTGTCTTTATTGGTTTCCTGCCATTGAACAAAATGATCCATAATTTTTTTTGCAATTCCAGTAATAACTTGATTTAATTCGTTTGGACTCATAGTTTCCCAACCATTATCGTTTTTAACAAATAATACATTGTCTTTTTGATCAAAAGCTTTTATTGGTAAATCTGCCTCATTTTCTAATGGAAGATATTCTTTTAAAATCATAGTTATTCCTTCAATATAATCATACTCACATACAATCTCAAAATGATTTTTAGTTATTCTTAGTTCATCTATCACTAGATCAAATGACGCAACATCTTTATAATTTTCATCCAGCCAGTCTTTAACATGTAGTCTTTTTTTACGTATATTAGCCCATTTTTCAAGCCCTGCAATTTTTTCTTCAAGTTCCTTATTTTTTAAAGATAATGCTAACACCATTTCATATAATTGTCTATGATCTGGTGTGTCAGCCAGAGCCTCCATATCTTGGTTTCGCTCTTTTTTTGTTTTATGTACAAGTTCGCAAGTAGCAACATGTCTATCAAAGTAGGTTTTTACTACATATTTTCTCATACAAAACGAACATGAATATTTTGTTTTACATTTTGGCATATTGTCAACTGATGCTTGTGTTTAAAATTATGATGCTATCAATTTTGTAGAATAATATAATATTTAATCATTATATACATGTCATACACTACATCATCGTGCGATTGTTCCGGTGGAACGTTTTTTTATACAGTAACTCAATGTAAAGGATGTTCTAATTGTGATTGTAATATACCATTTGGGTCTTCAAATGCTAATCAAAGGCGTATTTGGAAATCAGCCAGAGTAGACTCTTCACTTTATACAATGAATCTTGCTGCATTAACAGTTCTTGACAGTCAAAATAATTCTGCA
>PAGZ01000031.1 GCA_002704625.1 Candidatus Pelagibacter sp. | reverse complement strand
AAATTAATGGAAAAAAATGTATTCGAAAGGGATATGACTGGTCAGAACCTGTTAAAAAAGGTCATGATATGGATACAGGACTTTGTTTTCAATACTACAACCCTGTAATTTTAGATTATATAGCATCAAGAATGANATGAGTTTAGATATCAAAGATCATTCAATATCAAAAAGAATTAAAGTTATTAAAATTCAAGAAACTGAATTAGATAAATTAATCTTCCCTTTTAATAAACACAGCGTTCAGTCCTTAGAATACAAACCTTTTTCAAGATTTTCATTAGCCAAAAGTGTTGATGATGTTTTTTTAGGTAAACTTAGTAAAGTTTTAAATACTACCCTGAAAGATAGAAGTACTGGTACAGCTATAATTGAACCTGATATTAAAAATTCAAAATTTAATAAAGACTTTTTAGTAAAACTTTCAACTGCGTTAGTATATTTAGTAGGTCTTCCTAATTTTGACTCCATGACAGAAAAATATTATGCCCGTTTTCATGTCAAACATTCAGACGCAAGCGACTCTTATCTGAGAAAAGCGTATAGAAATTTAGATCTTCATACAGATGGAACATTTGTAAAAGAAAAGACAGACTGGCTTTTAATGACAAAAATGGAAGAAATTAATGTGAAGGGTGGAGAAAGTACTTTGCTTCATTTAGATGATTGGGAGCATTGTGAGGAATTGAGTAGCGATCCTATAGGGAAAGAAAATTTTACTTGGGGGTCACCAAAAAGTAAAAATATTGAATATAAAGTTGAACACCCAGTATTTTCAAAAGATAAAAATGGCAAAACCATAATTTCATATATTGATCAGTTTCCTGAGCCCAAAAATATGAAGCAAGGATTATTTTTGCAAAAATTATCTGACGCTCTCGAAGAGAGTAAAAATAAGCTTGTCTTTCCTCTAATTCCCGGATCAACAATTTTTTCAAATAATTATTTTTGGTTACACGGTAGAAAGGCGTTTAAAAAAGATATGAATCTCAGCAGGGAACTTTTAAGAATTAGAGGAACGTTTATTAATTATTAAGAGAAAAAATTAGCTTTAAATTTTTGAGAAATTTTGTGATACTTCACTTTATTTATTAGTGTTGCAAAATTGTCATATAAAAAACCTTGATTTTATTGATTTTTTGGTCATTTTTTCATGATGTGTGTAATTTAGGGGCTTTTTGGGCCAATTTCTAACAATCGACATGACATTATTAGTACACTCTGTTACGAATCCTTAATTATTTTAAAATAATATTATTGAGGAAGAATATGAGAAAAATTATAACCGCTGTCGCATTCATTTTTTTACTTGGCAACACAAGCGCTTTTGCCGGTGGTATAGGAGTAGGATTTACTGCTCAGTACATAAATATTGAAGCCGATGGTAAAGAAGTAGGTTCTGTAACAGGAAGCGAAACAGATTCTTCAACTAACACTGCATCTGTTGACAATTCAGCAGGTATTGGATCTTTCTATGTAGAATACGCATTAGATAATAACTTTACATTAGGTTATGAATCAGTTCCAGGAGCAGCTGACGTGAGTGGAAAAACTCATATCAGGGTTGATACTGAAACATCTGTATCAGGTGATGTTACTGAGAATTCAACAAGCAGACAGTTCAAAGCTGGAGCGGAAGTTGAAAACTATTCAGTAATTTATGCAGAAGTTCCATTATTCAGAGGTATGTATGCAAGAGTTGGTTACAACGAAATAGATGTTAACACTTTAGAAGTAGCATCTGGAAACGGTGGTAGCTACGGTAATGTAACTCTAAATGGAATGAATTATGGTGTCGGTTTTAAAATGGGAGGTTCTGGCGGTATAGTCGGTAAACTTTCATATGAAATTAACGATTTCGATAGCCTAAGCGTAACATCTACTGGTAACAGTGCCGATTCAGGAACTAACACACTAACTGCTGATTTAGATACAAGTGCACTTAAATTAGCAATTGGTTATCAGTTTTAAGTTAAACAGATAAATTTTAAAAAAAATTAACCTCGTGGGTAAATTCCACGAGGTTTTTTTTTATCTATTATTTAAAAATCTTAAAATTATTGGGACAATAAATAATATTAAAAGTAATCTTATTATGTGATGAAATGACACAAACTCAGGGTCAAGATTAAAAAAAATAGCGATTACAGCAACCTCGTAAATTCCACCGGGACAATAGGATAGCAATAAAGTGAAAAAATTCTTTTCAATAACAAGACCAGCAACAAAAGCTGCTATCAAACCAAGTATAACCAAAAGAAAAGTCGCTATAAAACTATGAACTGCATTATTAGCTATTTCTCCAAAAGTTTTGTTAGCAAATCTGCACCCAACAGACGAACCAAGAATTAACAGGCAATAATCGATTATATTTTCTGGAAGTTTAAAAGAAGCAATCTCGGTTATTTGCAAAAAACCACTAGCAACCAAAGTTCCAGCCAGCAGCGCAGCAGGAATTTTTAATTTATCAAAAAAAATAATCAAAACTATTGAAAATACCACCAGCATCAACAAATGAAAAATATTTTGACTTTCCACAATAGTTTCAGTTGTTTTAACACTAACCGTGTCGTTGAAGCTATTTACTATAAAAGGGATAACAGTAATTATAATAATTAATCTTATAAGATGTGAAGTCGCGACCTGACTTAAGTCTGATTTCTGATCTTCAGCTAATATTAATAAAGGTCCTAAGGCACCAGGTGCGGCTGAAAATATTGAGGTTTTTTTTTCATATCCTGAAAATTTCTGGAGATATTTTGAAACTATCAAAACACTTACGATAATATAAATAAGCATAATTAAAGAAGTCCAAACCCACTGATGTATTTGTGAGAAAAGATTTTTATCAATGTAATTGCCAATATAAAGTCCTAAAAAAATTAAAACTGTGCTCAAAACTAATCTGGGCATTTTAGTTTTAAGTCCTCCCAGGGTTACAACCGATGTAACTAGCATTGGGCCTAAAAACCAAGCAAGTGGAATATTAAAATATTCAGCAATAAAAGCACCTGGAATCGATACAATTATTACTAATGCGAATTCCTTAGATAAGATTTGTTTAAAATTTTCTTTATTAAATGGAATTGCTTGGTTATTCTGCATGATTAATGAAAATAGGTTTTTTGGGGACTGGACATATTACCTCTTCAGTTATTGAAGGTATTTTTAAATCAAAATTAAAAATCAAAAAAATTTATATCTCTCCTCGTAATAGATTAATATCAAAAAAACTAAGCAGAAAGTTTAAAAAAATAGCTGTTTCAAAGAATAATCAACAATTGATAAATAGGTCTAATTGGCTGTTTTTAGCTGTTACTCCTAAGGTTGGGCATAAAATTTTAGGAAAACTTAACTTTAGATCAAACCAGAAGATTGTTAGCTTCATTTCTACTATTAATTTAGAAAAGTTAAAAAAATACACTAAGAATAAAAAGGTAACACGAGTAATCCCTATGCCATTTATTGGTATTAAAAAGGGACCGATAATAATTTGTCCTAAAGACAAAAAAGTTAAAAAATTTTTTGATAAATTAGGAAAGACAATTGAGATAAAAAATGAAAAAATTTCCAAAAACTTTTGGACCACATCTTCTTTTATGGCTCCTTTCTACCAAATAATGGCGACCACTAGTGATTGGCTTGTTAAAAAAGGTGTGAGTAGAAAATCTGCTGAAGATTATACAAGAGAATTTTTTTTAGCTTTGTCAGAAGATTCATTAAATAAAAATAAACTCTTCTTGAAACAACTTGTAAGCGAATCTCAAACTCCAGGCGGTATTAATGCCCAAGCATTGAAAGAATTAAAAAAAAAGAAATTTTACAAAATTCAACAAAAAGTTTTAAATAGCGTCTTAAAAAGATTTTAAAATTTTTTAGGGGGAGGACACGTGGAGTATTTTCTACAACAGCTGATTAACGGCGTTACCCTGGGATCTGTTTATGGACTAATCGCTATTGGATATACAATGGTTTATGGAATCATTGGTATGATAAATTTTGCTCACGGTGATATCTTTATGGTGGGAGCATTCGTAGCCTTAATTTCATTTATTCTTTTTGCACTTACGGGAATTTCATTGCCAATAGTATTAATATTAGTCTTGCTAATAGCCATGGTTTTTACAGCTTGTTATGGCTGGACAGTAGAGAAGTTAGCTTACAAACCTCTGAGAAAATCTTTTAGATTAGCCCCACTAATTTCTGCATTAGGAATGTCCATCGTTCTTCAAAATTATGTGCAAGCAGCTCAAGGCGCTAGAATAAAAACTTTACAGCCCGTAATTCAAGGTGGGTTTAATTTTTTCAAAGAATCAGACTTTGTAGTTACATTGAGTTATCTTCAAATTTTTATAGTTTTAGTAACCATAGTTTTAATGGCTATCTTTACATTGTTAATTACCAGAACAGCTTTGGGAAGAGCTCAACGTGCATGTGAACAGGATAGAACCATGACGGCACTAATGGGAATAAATGTAGACAGAACAATCTCCATGACATTTATTATTGGATCTTCACTTGCCTCAGTTGCAGGCGTGATGTTCGTTATGTATTACGGCGTGATAGATTTCTATATTGGATTTTTAGCAGGAATTAAAGCATTTACTGCCGCTGTATTGGGTGGAATAGGATCAATTCCCGGAGCAATGCTCGGAGGTTTGCTGATTGGATTAATTGAAACTTTTTGGTCAGGATACATTTCAATTGAATATAAAGATATTGCTGCTTTTAGTACTTTGGTTATAGTTTTAATATTTTTCCCAACAGGTTTCTTAGGCAAACCAGATATTGAAAAAGTATAAAAATGGGAAAAGATTTAATTCAAAAATCAATTAAAGATAGTTTATTTACTGGAATTATTGCACTAGCTTTATTCGGTCCTATCGTTGGACTCAGAACGGTTGCTAAAAATGAAGTATTAGTTGTCGAACCAAAATGGTTTGTTGTTTTACTTATAGTTGCCTTTTGTGCCGTAGGTAGATTTTTTATAAATATTTATTCATATAAAAAAGAACAAAGGAGAGGGGAACCATCTTCTCTAGGAAAAGCAATTTCAAATTTTTTAGATGAAAAAGGAGCTCAAATAGCTATTGCAGCTATAGCTTTTTCAATAATCTTTCCTTTCATGCCATTTGCAGATCGTTATTGGATGGATATAGCCATCATGATGATGACTTATATAATGTTAGGCTGGGGATTGAATATTGTTATAGGTTTAGCTGGACTCTTAGACTTAGGATACGTGGCTTTTTATGCTGTAGGTGCTTACTCTTACGCTCTTTTTGCTATTCATTTTGGTTGGTCTTTTTGGATATGCCTTCCGATTGCCGGTCTTTTTGCAGGTATGTTTGGAATTCTATTAGGTTTTCCGGTTTTAAGATTAAGAGGAGATTATCTTGCTATTGTTACACTTGCTTTTGGTGAAATGATAAGAATTCTTCTTTTAAATTGGTATGAATTAACGAAAGGTCCTGATGGTCTTACAGGAATTCCAAGACCATCATTTTTTGGTTTGCCATTTAAACGCTATCCAGATGAAGGAGTAGAAACCTTTCACACTTTTTTCGGATTGGAATATGATCCGATGCAAAGAATTATTTTTCTGTATTACTTAATTCTTGTTTTGGCACTAATAACAAACGCTTTTACAATAAAGATAAGAAGATTACCCGTTGGTAGAGCTTGGGAAGCGTTAAGAGAAGATGAAATAGCCTGTAAGTCTTTAGGAGTTAATCCAAGGAATACAAAATTAACTGCTTTTGCTATTGGAGCTATGTTTGGTGGTTTTGCGGGATCTTTTTTTGCAACTCGTCAGGCTTTTATAAGTCCTGAAAGTTTTACATTCATTGAGTCAGCAATAATAGTTGCGATAGTTGTCTTAGGGGGAATGGGTTCACAAACAGGTGTTGTCTTGTCTACAATTTTTTTAATAGGTCTTATAGAAGTCTTTAGAGATTTTGAGTCCTATAGAATGGTTGCTTTTGGTGGAGCCATGGTTCTCATAATGATTTTTAGACCAAGAGGGATATTAGCAAAAAGAAAACCAACTATAACTATGGGTAAACACGGATAATTTATGAGCGAAACATTACTAGATGTTCAAAATTTAACAATGAAATTTGGTGGTCTGATAGCTATAGATGACCTCAGCTTTTCAGCAAAAAAAGATCACATTACATCTATCATTGGTCCGAATGGAGCTGGAAAAACGACAGTATTTAATTGTTTAACAGGATTTTATAAAGCGACTGCAGGCTCAATGTATTTAAACAAAAATAATAACAAAATGGATTTAAAAAAATTTTCAGATTTTAAAGTTGCTCAAAAAGCAGGAGTAGCTAGAACTTTTCAAAACATAAGATTATTTCCCCAAATGTCAGTTTTAGAAAACATGATGGTGGCGCAACATAATAAACTTATGACCGCATCCGGGTTTAGTATTCTTGGTCTTATCAATTCAAAATCTTACTTACAAAAAGAGAAAGAAGCGATGGAAATTTCAAAATACTGGTTAGATATTATTGGATTAACAAATAGAGCAGACGATAACGCAGGAGACCTTCCTTATGGAGATCAAAGAAAATTAGAAATTGTGAGGGCAATGTGCATAGAACCACATCTTTTATGCTTGGACGAACCAGCTGCAGGATTAAACGCAAAGGAATCTGCTGAACTAAATAAATTACTTAAGTTTATAAAAAACGATAAAAAAACAGGAATTTTATTAATAGAACATGACATGAGCGTTGTTATGGGGATTTCAGATCATGTTGTTGTTTTAAACTATGGAAAAAAAATCTTTGAAGGTACAGCAAGCGAAACAAAAAATAGCCCAGAAGTTATCGAGGCCTATTTAGGTACCGAGGACTAATTATGTTAAATATTTCTAAAGTCGAAACTTTTTATGGAAACATTCAAGCTCTTAGAGGAGTAGATGTTAAAGTGAATGACGGAGAAATTGTTGCTTTAATCGGCTCAAATGGCGCAGGAAAATCGACTCTATTAATGACTATAAGCGGTGTTAACAAAGCAGCTACCGGAGAAATATTTTTTGACAGCAAAAATATAGCGAATTTACCCCCTCATGACATCGTTAATCTTGGTATCTCACAAGTTCCTGAAGGCAGAAGAATATTTTCAAGATTAACAGTAGAGGATAATTTGAGATTAGGTGCGTCTGTTAATGAAAAAGGTAAAAATTTTGATCCAGATTCAAAAGACGTTTATGATCTTTTTCCTGTTCTTAAAGATCGACTTTCGCAAAGAGGCGGAACTTTATCAGGGGGAGAACAACAAATGTTAGCTATAGGAAGAGCTATGATGGCCAGACCCAAAGTACTTTTGTTGGATGAACCTTCACTTGGTATTGCACCTAAATTAGTAAATCAAATATTTACATCAATTAAAAATATTAACAAAGAGAAAAAAGTTACAGTTTTTCTTGTAGAACAGAACGCTAAAAAAGCTTTAGAACTAGCTGACCGAGGTTATGTTTTAGTTAATGGAAAAATTTCTTTAGAAGGACTAGGTAAAGATCTACTTAACAACCCAGACGTGCAAGCTGCCTATTTAGAGGGTGGAAAATAATTATTTTTGGACGGTTTAAGTATTTACACAAACTTGCAGTTGTAGTTCAATAATGCAATTTTAATTAATTAATTAAAGAGGGGAATAACAATGATTAGATCAATTAAATATCTAATTTCTTTATTTGCTGCCTTGTTTATGTTTGGTTCGTTTTCAGCGAAAGCCGACGTTGTCGTAGCTAGCGCTGGACCAATGAGTGGTCAATACGCATCTTTTGGTGCTCAGCTTAAAGCTGGTGCTGAAATGTGGGTTAAAGACACTAATGCTGCAGGCGGTATAAACGGAGAAAAAGTTAAATTAGTAATCGGCGATGACGCTTGCGATCCAAAACAAGCTGTTGCAGTTGCTAACAAATTTGTATCACAGAAAGTTGCCTATGTTGCAGGCCACTTCTGCTCTGGATCTTCAATACCAGCTTCTAAAGTTTACACTGAAGAAGGTATTATCCAAGTTTCTCCAGCTTCAACAAATCCGGCATTTACGGATGAAGGTGGACCAAACGTATTCAGAGTTTGCGGTAGAGATGACCAACAAGGAGAAGTTGCTGGAGCATTT